>JBKQVI010000209.1:0-38410 GCA_052139985.1 Terriglobia bacterium | reverse complement strand
ATCATGTTGTAAAGGATAAATGCGACTTACAACGTACTATGCATGTCTACATACTTAGGGCCAAAATCGCACTTAACCCCACAAGGCAACACAAGTTATCTCAAAAACTTAGAGGTGAACATCGGTCTCAACACGGCGGAGCTCTACAATCCCACCACCCAGACTTTCACCGCCCTCACCGCGACGATGACCACTGCCCGCATCGGTCACACGGCGACCTTACTCCCCAATGGCCAAGTCCTTATCGCCGGTGGGTTTAACAATCTTGCCTCGGAAGCGCCTCTCAACAGCGCGGAGCTGTACGACCCCGTGGCCAATACCTTCACCGCCCTCACCGCCACCATGACGACCGTTCGTGAGCAACAAGCGGCGACCTTGCTCCCCAACGGCCAGGTCCTGATTACGGGAGGGTGGAATAGCGCTCACGACGCTCTCAACACGGCGGAGCTGTACAACCCCACCACTCAGACCTTCACGGCCATCACCCCCACGATGACGTCAGGCCGGGTTGCTCACACATCCACCCTGCTCCCCAACGGCCAGGTTCTCCTTACCGGTGGTTCGAGTATCTACGGCGTCAACACACTCAACACCGCGGAGGTATACGACCCCGTGGCCAATACGTTCACCGCCCTCACCGCTACCATGACGGCACTTCGCGGGGGGCACGTGGCGGCCTTGCTCCCCACCGGCCAAGTGCTCCTCGCCGGCGGGTTTAGTCTTTCCAACGGCTCCGGCACCGTTCTCAACACCGCGGAACTGTACGACCTCAACGCCAATACCTTCACGGCTCTCGCCGCTACGATGACGTCGGCTCATGCTGTTGCTGCCGCGACCTCGCATCCTAACGCCACGGCCTTGACCGCTACGATGACGACACCTCGCGAGTTTGCCGCCGCGGCCTTGCTCCCTAACAGCCTGGTCCTCATTACCGGTGGGAGTTCTAATGGCTCCAGCGCTTTTTCTACCGGCAACAACACCGCGGAGGTGTACGAAGCCCTCCCTCCCTCCGTTCAAACTTTCACGGCCCTTACCACCACGTTGCCGTCTGCTCTTGGCGGCCATACAGCAACCCGCCTACCCAACGGCAAGATCCTCTTGGCGGGCGGATTTAATGGTTCCGGGACGGTTCTTAACACAGCGGTGCTGTACGACCCCGTGGCCAATACCTTCACGGCCGTCACTGCGACGATGACAACTGCTCGTTGTTATCACACGGCGACCCTACTCCCCAATGGCTTGGTCCTGATTACGGGCGGGGCTGCCAGCGCTTCATCACCTGCCTCCGCCAGTCTCGATGGCGCGGAACTGTACGACCCCGTGGCCAATACCTTTACGGCCCTCACCAACACGATGACGACCTCCCGTGTTAGCCACACGGCCACCATGCTACCGAACGGGCTGGTCCTTCTGACGGGCGGGTTTAATAACTCCGTCACCGCGCTCGGCACTGCGGAGACGTACGACCCCACAACGCAGACCTTCACGGCTCTCACCGCCACGATGACGACTGCGCGCGGTGGCCATACGGCGACCTTGCTCCCCAACGGCCTGGTCCTCCTGACAGGCGGGTTTAATGACTCAGACACCAATCTCAACACCGCGGAGCTGTACAACCCCAACGCCGAGACCTTCATGGCGCTCACCGCCACCATGACCTCAACCCGTGATCAACACACGGCGACCTTGCTCCCCAACGGCTTGGTCCTCGTGGCCGGGGGGTCTACTAGCGCTCATGACACCCCTGTTCTTAACACCGCGGAAGTTTACGACCCCGTGGCCGGGACCTTCACGGCCCTCACCAACACGATGACCACAGCTCGCGAGTTTCATGCGGCGACGTTGCTCCCCAACGGCACGGTCCTGATGACCGGCGGGGCGACTAATCCTTTCCCCACCATTATTAACACCATGGAGGTGTACCAACCGTAGAAGCCCGATGAGAAGTGATCTAAGGCAGCGGGCGCCCATAAATGTGAATAACCAAAGCGTCCGACCCGAAAACACGCTCCT
Source organism: Terriglobia bacterium (assembly GCA_052139985.1). Lineage (GTDB taxonomy): Bacteria > Acidobacteriota > Terriglobia > UBA7540 > UBA7540 > Bog-366. The sequence continues at coordinate 36,397 of JBKQVI010000209.1, read as the reverse complement.
GCGTCGTGGCTGCTCCCCTAACGGTGTTGGTCACAGGGCCGTTATAGTCGGGAAACCGTTGAGGCGGTTCCCATGTTCACCCGTGGATTCCCGCGAGATGACGCGCTCGAAAATCGCGCTGAATGGTCGCACTAGCGGATTGGAAACAAAAAACACCCTTCTACGACCGAGGGGAGAGGCGTAATTGATGTTATGGCGACGTAAAGTCGCCGCTACATCGCATATCCAGGGTTTTTCTGCAGCCTCTTTAGCCCCGCATGTGCCGCCCTAAAGGACGGCTCTGCTTTCCTATTATTTGGGGGACGAACCGCGGACCTCCAAAGCAGGTCCGCGCTACCCGCTTGGGGCTCAACAGTGGGCAACACAGCGCGCGCTTGCTCCAGGAATGCGAGCAAGGGCGAGGCGTCTGGAGAGCGCGGTGCGCGCCTACTTGACGGCCATCGATATAAACCCGGAAGCAGCAGGGAAAGCGCTCATGAATAAGTCGTAAGTAGCACAGGCACTCCTGCCTGTGTCCGGGGCTGATGCATTCCATGCATAGTGCACAGGCAGGAGTGCCTGTGCCACTTAAGCCAGAACAGGCCACGGATTGGACGCGGTGACAGAGATGTTGCCCCTGTTCGTAGGGCGCCCCGATGCCTCGGGGCGCTAGGCGCGAAGCCGTTCCTGTAGCGCAGACCCCCGCCTTTGGGGTCCGCGGTTCTTGCTTTGCACCTACGGTAATTCTCGATGACCGGCGCCTGTCCTCGGTTTCGGAAGCGTGAACCCAAGGAAGAACCGCAGACCGCAAAAACGGCGGTCTGCGCTACACTCGCTACGCTCACTGCAAGACGTTCACGCTTCCAGTCTGCCAATGACAGGTGGGCAACACGCTGAAACTCGCGCGTGTTGTGAGTCACCAAGGTGAGGTTGTGGGTAAGGGCGACGGCCGCAATCATCAAATCGTTGGGGCCGATGGGGGTGCCAGCCTTCTCCAGTTCGGAGCGAATTCGTCCGTATGCATCCACACAAGAGTCATCAAAAGGCAACGAAGTGAAGGGCGCTTCAAATTCTCCAATGCGGGCCACGGTGCGCTCGGGGTCACGAGACCGCGCCGCTCCGTAATTCAATTCGGCTTTGACGACGGAGCACAGAACAATGTCCTCCGGGCGGAGCGACTGGAGACGGGCCTTGACTTGGGGAGATCACCCGTTCAAGTAGCGAATGCAGGTATTGGTGTCCAGCACGTAGGTCAAAGCAGCTTCTCACGCGCTTCGTGCGGGAGTTGAGGTTCGCGTACCAACGGGTCCGCGGCGAGGCATCCGTAGGTTTTGTCAATGAACTCCTCGGGCCAGGAACTTTTCTGGGCAACTTTCCCGCTGCCGGCGTCCAATGGCCGTACGACCACCAGAACGTCAACGTCGGCTTCCGGGAGCCCGGTGGGGATGGCCACCTGGAGCGTTCCGTCCGACTTAAGGCGGGTTTTTATTGAAAACGAAGTCATCCTACTCATTCCCTTGTCTATCATAGCGGCCCTTCGTCGGGGTTTCAATAACAACCGTGAGTAGCACAGGCTCCTATTTGTGCCCAAGGCTAATGCCTTCCATGCCTCGTACACGTCCTTCAATCGTCAATCGCAGATCGTCAATTGTAGATGACAGGCATGTGCCACCGCTAAGAAGCCAGAACCGGCCACGGATGGGACGCGGTGACAGAGATGCTGACGGGGTTCGTGGGGCGGCATGGGCACCGCGCGTTTCTACCCGCTTGACGGAGGGGCGTGCAGCGCGGTACGTTGGGGATGGTCGGAAAGGAGCACCCGTGACGATCACGGTTGATATCACTCCCGAGGTTAAAGCTGCCCTCGCGCGCCAAGCTGCTGCCCAAGGCCGTGAGGTCGAGTCCTACGCCGCCAGCCTTCTCGAAGAAGCCGCGCGTCTTCCCTCCGATGCAGCGCAAGCCGCCAATCTGGTCGATCTTTGCGAGCCCATTCGGGGATTGCTTGGGGACGATGAGATCGATCGCCTGTTCAGCCGCAATCCCTCCATCGGCCGCCCGCTGGACCTATCATGAGAGGGTATCTTCTCGACACCAACATTCCATCGGAAACGCTGCGCCCTCGGCCGGACCCTAACGTCTCCGCATGGCTCAAGAGTCAAGTTAAGGATTCCCAGTTTCTTAGCATCGTGACGATGGGAGAGCTTCGTAAGGGCGCCACGCTTCTTCCTCCAAGCGCCAGGCGCACGCAAATAGAACAATTCATCGATGCGCTCATACCACCGTGGTTTGCCGGGCGCATTCTTCCCGTGACGCAGGCCATTGCCGAGCGATGGGGCGTCTTAGAGGGCTAGCGGTTGCTCGCAGGGCGTGCTCTCGGCGCTGCCGATGGCATGATCGCCGCCACCGCACTTGAACACGACCTCACTCTCGTGACGCGGAACATCAAGGACTTTGCCGGCCTTGACGTCGTTCTTCTCAACCCTTGGGACGTGGCGTAAAGCCTCTCGCCGCGGCGCTGCGTTCTCCTTGAAACAAGACGCTACACAATATCGCGGGCGGCACAGGCAGGAGTGCCTGTGCCACTCAAGGCAGAACCGGCCACGGATTCGACGCGGTGACAGAGATGTTGCCCGGGTTCGTTGATAGCCCGATGCGGCGGGGCGCCCTCTGCGAATCTGTTTGGGTAGCGCGGACCCCCGTCTTTGGGGTCCGCGGTTCTTCCGTAGGTAAAACCACAAATCTCAAAAAGAGGAGCCTGCCCTCGGGTTCGGGAGCGTGAACCTGGGGAAGAACCGCAGACCGCAAAGGCGGCGGTCTGCGCTACGCTCGCTTAAGCCGGAACCGGCCATGGATGGGGCGCGGTGACAGAGATGTTGGCCGTGTTCGTAGGGTCGCCACCCGCAGGCTTCAGCCCCCTGCCTCACCTGCAAGAATGCGTTTAACATCGCGCTTGCCATGCAGAATCCGAATGACGCGGAGGGTGTCTTTATCCAGAAGGTAATAAATTCGAATGGCCTCAAATCCCGCAACCGCCCACGTGCGAAGAGTTTGAAGTTGCGGATTGCTGGAACGATAGCGCGAACCGGCCTGGGGGTGCTGCTGCAGCGATAGAACAGTTTACCGGACAGCCGTGCGGAAGCGAATGGCTACATCGGGAAGATTCTGAGTAACGAGGTAATAGCGAAATTGGCGCACCACATCGTCGCTGGCGGCTTGCCGATAGGTAACCTTCACGAACGCGGGCCCGTTTTATGCTCGGCAAGCAGGGCGCTCGTTTGCGCGTTTACCGAACCCCAGAATTCGTCTTCGGTCAGTTCCTTCGACGCCAGACCTTCCGCCAGCAGGGCGTCCAGTTCTTCCTCTGTCCCCGCAAAGCCCGGTACGGTGCGCTGTTCGACGGCGGCCAAGGCGGCATCCACGACTTCCTCAACCGACGCGTAGGCGCCTCGGCTTATGACGTCGTGAACCCGCCGCTCTTGCTCGGGGGTAAGTTGAATTGCCATGCCGTCCCGCCTTTCGCTTTCGTCACCTTCAGGATACGGGAAAACCCTCTTGGGAGCAACGACGTAAAACACAACGCGGCTAGCACCCCGATGCATCGGGGTGCCACCGCGGTTCGTGTAGCGCGTCCATCGTTGAAGTTCGCGGTTCTTCCGTAAGGAAAAAGACAAATCTCAAGAACCGGCCTGTCCTTGGATTCGGGAGCATGAACCTAAGGAAGAACCGCAGACCGCAAAGGCGGCGGTCTGCGCTACGCTCGCTGCTTGGGTAGCGCGGACCCCCGGTCTTGGGGTCCGCGGTTCTTACTTTGCGCGTACGGTAATTGTCGATGACCGGCGTCTGCCCTCGGTTTCGGAAGCGTGAACCCAAGGAAGAACCGCAGACCGCAAAGGCGGCGGTCTGCGCTACGCTCGCTCACGCATGAATGTCAGTACGTTGTGGAGGTTCGACGTTCAATGGCCGTTACCACAACGAGGTGCTCTTCTGGATAGACGTCGAAAAAAATACGCCAGTCGCCGACCCGGCAGCGGAATCCCTCCCGGCCTCCTTGGAGTTTGCGCACGTCGCCATGGAAGGGATTATCTTCCATCGTATCGACCGCAAGGCGGATGCGAGCCAAGTCGTTGGACGGGATGCGTTTAAGAGATCTTTGCGCGGGCCCGACGAGGATTACCCGCCAGGGCTTTTTCTCTTCTGCGGAGTTCATCAAGGGTCACGTAGTCACCGCGTTCGTACGCGGCTCGGCCGCGCCGAATAGCCCGCAGTTCGGCCGGCGTGGGAGTCTCCTCCGGAAATTGCCGAATGGCGATATAGGTGCGGAGCGCTTCCCGGACGAGCTCCGAGCGGGTCCGATTCTCTGCCAGCATGGCTTCCTTCACCTGCTGCGCCATCGCGGGGGGAAGCGAAATGGTAAAGGTCTGCCGTGTTCTCATCGTTGTTACCTTCTAACACCTTGTCTTACCAGCATAGCAGAGGAAATGGCCGCGTCAACGCCTATCTTGCCGCGCGGGCGCACAGACCTTTCTATGGCGACAATACAATATGCGGGTTGACTTGATAAATCGTGCCTTGACAAGTCCACTACGCACGGGCAGGAGTGCCTGTGCCACATAAGCCAGAACCGGCCACGGATAGGATGCGGTGATAGAGAGATTGCCCGGGTGCGTGGGGCACCCCGATGCATCGCGGCGCCACCCGCGGAGGTGTTCGTGTAGCGCGGACCCTCGTTTTTGGGGTCCGCGGCTCTTGCTTTGCACCTACGGTAATTCTCGATGACCGGCGCCTGCCCTCGGTTTCGGAAGCGTGAACCCAAGGAAGAGCCGCAGACCGCAAAGGCGGCGGTCTGCGCTACGCTCGCTGTGCCATAGCTGATGCATTCCATGCATTGCGCAAAGGCAAGAGCGCCTGTACCATCGTCAAGAAGCCAAAACAGGCCGCGTATGGGACGCGGTGGCAGAGAGGTTGCCCGTGTTCGCGGGGCATACATGAAAGGCAATGTTTGCGCCAGCCGCGACCTTAGCGACGGGATAGCTCCAGGACCACGGTCCGGGCCGCTTCGATAACGGCCAATGCCTCTGGCTGCCCTATCGTCTGATGGTGCAGGACGTTGTTGGCCGCGAGCCGCACCTTATGGGCCAAAGCTTGCCCGCCGCGTGAAAGAGCCCTTGCTCTGGGGGCCAGATCGTCGAGCAAGTCCTTCAGGTCTACACGAGCTACAGCATCCTTACCGAAAAACTTCGCAAGCTTGCCCCGAAGGCAATCTTCAACAGCCGCACGCGCAAGCGCCACCGCAGCCTCCGGCAAGCCAAATATATAACAGTTGGCGGCCTCCCTCAGATACACAAACTCGGAATTGGAGATACCCGAGAGGGTCAGATGCGACAGTCTAAGGGTGCGTTCGACAATAGCAGGGACCCCTTTAAGGAGATCCCGACAGTAGAACTCATCCAGAAGGACAGGATCGCTCCAAAAGTTGGCGTCCTCATCTTCACGCCTTGGAGCGAAGGTTTTGCGCCATTCGACAAGTTTTCCCAAGAACTTGTCGACCATCCTTTGAACGTCCAAGTTGATGCGCGTGCGATATACACGCTGGGGGTACATGCGGAATCTTTCAGCCTCCCGAAGAAGATGACCGGACAGCGTAAGCGCTGGAAGTTGTTTCATATGTCCTCAAAGGCCGCCGACCGGCGAAAACCCGACGGGAACGGAGGTCACTTACCCAAGAACTCCTCGAATGTTCCCCCCTCAAGCGCTCGCCAAAAACCGTGGTCTTCAAATTCCGTTCTTATAGAGGAGCTTGAGGAACCACTGCAGATGAGAACCTCCGCCCGCCTATTTGCACTCCATAGAAGCACTGATCGAGACATGCGATCTGCCTTGGGCAGGCTGTACCCGATGATTACAATTCGGTTAGAGAGCTCAAGTGATCTGGCAGCCTCAGACCACAGGAATTGATAAAAGGAAGACCATTCGTTGCCAAGGGATGTTCTCACGGAAAACCGCTTTTCGTGCGTTGGCAAAACCAATGTTGTCGCACCATCGGTGACGCCGCCGCCTGGGAAGGAATTGTCCAGCACCCTGTTCGGGTACTTGGTGAGGGCTGAGTCATTGTTATCGATGTATGGCTGCCGACCGAGACTGTCGGCGGATTGAAAGGAATTTCGCCTACCTCCAAATAGCAGCGCGATCCAGTTAATGCTTCCATGTGGCTTCAGCACTTTTACCTCGGAGTCAAGTCCGTCCCATTTTGCAGGAAAACCATATCCTTCTCGCACGCAAAACTTGCCCGCCCGTATCAGTTCATTTTCCAAGGCAGTATCATAGTTGAAAGTCAAAACAACATCGCCCTTGTTGACAGTCCTCGCAAATGCCTCATACAGTGCCGCTCCGCGATGGCTGTCATGGATGCTCTTAAAATACGCCCGGACGCAGCGGCGAATTGTTCCCATGGTCTTCCACCGCACACCCTTTTCGAGAGCCTGAAAGGCTCCCTGACCCAAATCAACGTCCGTGAGCACAGATTCGATATCCGCGACTGGGCCACTCAGTGTGGCGATTTCATCGATTGCCTTTCGAAAGTCTGAGTCTGGTGACTGGGTCTCAACGACCCAGACACTCATTTTCGGCCACAATTCCGAGCAAAGAGGATATCCAGCGTGAACAGAGGCAGCAGCGCCGAGCACATAAGTTGTCATCGTCTTCCTCCTGCACACCCAGAGCCGCGGCACCCCACCAACAAGACTTCTTCGGAAACGCCAAAAAGGATCAAGGGCCAGCTACTTCCCCGGCACAGCGAAAACCAAAGTTGTCGAGCCAGTTGGTTGGATCGAACCCGTAGCGGTATGATACGCGGACGTACCTGGGAAAGCTGTACCAGGACCCACCACGCAGAACGCGGAACTGGCCGCTCGCTGGCCCCGAGGGATCTTGAGACCGGCTTTTCTGGTAGTAGTTCTGATCGTACCAGTCATTTACCCATTCCCAAACGTTTCCCAGCACGTCGTACAACCCGAATCCGTTGGCGCGCTTCTTGCCGACTTCGTGCGTCTTTCGACCGCTATTGTTTGCATACCATGCAACCTCATCGAGTGGCCCGTATCGCGCCTCAGTGCTCCCGGCGCGCGCGGCGTATTCCCACTCCGCCTCAGTGGGCAGCCGGCTGCCTGCCCAGCCGCAGAACGCCGTCGCGTCATTCCAGGTCACGTTCACAACGGGCATGTCGTGGCTGTTCCAGGCCGCGCTTAAATCCGGGGCTGCTGGCATCTGCCAACCTGTGGCTGCTGCGAAGCGTTTGTAGGCCCCCACCGTAACTACGGTTTGCCCCAGCCAGAAACTTTTCGTGATTGTCACTTGATGAGGGGGCTCCTCATCACCGTCGCATTCGCTGTCTTGCGGCGAGCAGCCCATTTGGAATCTGCCCGGTGGAATCCAGACATATTTTAGCCTGTCGTTGGGGTTGACTCTTACCTCGCCTTTGGATTCTCCGGGTTTAGCGGACCAAGACACATCCCCTTTCTTTATAATCTCACCTTGATTCACATCCTTCGCTATCCGCTTGGAAGAGCGCCAGACCGCAGCAACGACTAAAATCAGCGCAAATCCCACGATGGCAACGACCTTTACCTCGTTGGCAGATGGATCCAGCGTCGTCAGGAACTGTGGAAGATTGGGCTTTGCGGGCGAGCGGCTCGCTGCCGGAGAAGTCTTGCTCCCTTCCACCTGTGCACCCGGGCTTGCAACATTTTTTACCGGCGGAACAAGAGGCGAAGTTTGCCGTGCATTGTCAGGCCGGGCCTGTGCGTTCGCTGATGGCGGGATGGGTACAGGAGGTTTCTTACGTTTCAGCGGCGAGAGGTCTATCGTTGTTGTACACGGCTGGCTTATCTCCGGCGCCGGCGTCAACACAATCAGGGTATGATCTGGCATCATCGGAGATTCGGCCGGGGGTGGTGGCTGGGCTGCGTTGGATGCTTCAGACGCGAAGTTGAGCGCAGAGGCATAGCGCTGATTGCGGTCTTTGAGGAGCGCCTTCATAACGGCTCTCTCAACTGCAGGAGGTATGCCTAAGCCCGGCGCGACGTCGCGAAAAGGCGGGGGTTGCTGATTCATGTGCATTCTCGCGTAGCCCTGTGACGTGTCCGACTGGAAGGGCACATGCCCGGTGAGCATCTCATACGCCACCACGCCCAGCGAGTAGATGTCGGAGCGCGCATCGAGTTCATCGCTCCTCATGCCTGACGCCTGCTCGAAGGACATATATGCGGGCGTGCCCATCTCCATGCCGGTCTTTGTGTGGACTCCGGATTCGCGCAGCTTGGCAATTCCGAAATCGACGAGCTTGACCACAACGGGTCGTAGTGGCGGGGCTTGTGCCTGCCCGGCGTCGGCAATGCCGACGGGGAGGGCAGGCACGAGACCTGCCCCTACGTCATCAGCAACCTCAAGAGGTGCCGGTGCGTCGTCGGGATACGTCAGAAAAATGTTATCGGGTTTGAGGTCGCGACGAATGATGCCCAGCTTGTGCGCGGCGTTCAGCCCCCGGCGCCGCTTGCTGGAGAATTTCGGCCACTTCGGTGATGGGAAGTGGGCCCCGCCGCTTGAGGGCTTGGCGGAGAGATTCGCCTTCCAGAAACTCCATGGCGATGTAGGGCGTGCCGTCGTCGGCTTGGCCCGATTCGTAAATGGTGACGACATTCGGGTGATGGATGCGGCCGGTGGAAGCCGCAAGGGCAGTGACAAGTGACGAGTGACAAGTGACAAGAAAAGACAAAACCCTCGCGGGTCAGGACCCCTTACTGCGCCACAGGCCGGTTGCCCACGGCGATCTGTTCGGCGAGGAAGACCGCACCCATGCCGCCCGCTCCTAGTTGCCGAATGAGCCGGAAGCGGCGTGAAAGACTCGCAGCGAGAGTGGCGTCAATCTCCGTCACAACGGCAAATCCTCGGTGGGTAACGCAAAGGTGATATGTAACACTGCGGCTCTTCGACGGCTCCCGAGTATACAAGCCGCGGAGTTCACGAACAACTCCGAGAGTAGTGACGAGTGGCAAGTGACATGGAAGGTCAAAATCAATTGCCCACCTGGCAGTGGGCCAAGGCGTAGCGGCGAGTTTACCTCGCCAAGTGGCGGCGTAAAGCCGCCGCTACATCGCATATCCAGGGTTCTTCTGCAGCCTCTTTAGCCCGGCATGTGCTGCCCTCAAGGCGGCTCTGCTTTCCTGTTATTTGGGGGATGAACCACGGACCTACAAAGCAGGTCGCGCTACCCGCTAGCCAACGGGAATCTCGCAAGAGAGGACTCACCACGGAGGCACTGAGGTCACGGAGAAGAACTCTTCTTCCGAGCGTGAGGATTACGGTTCGGTGGCTTTCGACCCTGAGCTTCAATGCGCATTTCTCTCTGCTCTCTGTACACCATTTCTGAACTTCGTCGCGGCTCGCCGGCTGGCGCAGACACCCGATGTTTGGTGTCTGCGATTCCGAAGGAACGTTTTCTTCCGGCCTCGCGCCGTCGAGAGTATACTCCCCTGCGCCATGCCCTTCTACCACCGCGTTTACAGTCCCGGCCAACTTCAATTTATCACCACCAGTACGTATCGGCGCACGTCCCTTTTCCTCTCGGATCGCTTTCGGCACTGCTTTGTCCAGAGGCTGGAGGAGGTGCGGCAGGAATGGCATTTCCTGCTGGTCGGCTGGGTTCTGATTCAACAACCCGGTGACGCGCGGCCTGGTGAGTTCCCCCGGCGACTGGCCGTGGTCAAGCTAGAGGTTCTACTATTTACAGGATGCGTCAATTCTCCGCAGGGATCGGTTGCGTTGAGTTCGACTTATGAGAAGTCCCTTCGGGATCACAGACTCCCAAAGGCAGGAGTCTGCGCCAGCCCGCTGTTTCCTTCGGGACCGGCACCGAGCAGGTTCGGGGCAGGAACGGGGAGACCGCTCACGTAAATCGCAGAGTTGCGCTCACCCTGCACCAGCCTGCCGAAAAAGCGTTCAACTCTTGACCGCCGTGGGGCGGAGCACTTGCTTCCGGGCATACTTCAACCTCATACCTTCCGACCGAGTGAGGTTCTCCTCAAACGCTTCCAAGAGTCGAGCGACTTGCTCGTAGTCTCTCGCATGCCATGCGGCGTCCACCTTCTCCCGCGCACGGCCAAGCTCCATTTCTCGCAAGTGGCGAGCAGAGGCCCGGCGACTGTTTTCCATAGCAGATTCAAATGCTCCAACATCACCTCGGAGGAAGGGCTCACCATATTTCCGAACCAACTGAGCCAACTTGGGTACGAACTCCTGCACCCCTTTCATCGAGCTTGCTTGAAACATAGTATGTTGGCCGAAGCCTTCGATTTCTTCGGCACCAGCCGCTCTCACAATTTCTGAAACCGTAACAGCCTGCTCTCCATGGTTGATAGGGCCGATTTGCACTCCGATTTCGTACGAGCCCCTTCCGTGATAAACATTGACGAATAATCTCTTCTCGGAGAGAAACCGTACCGTTTCGTACCGGACAAAAGTGGCTTCCGTCCTCACCCGGTGAAAACCGTATCTGCGCAGAAACTTGAAGTTGGACGAGACTGCTTCCTTAAACCCAAGCTTCCAACGGTCAGGGCCCGGTTCGAAATGAAACATTGAGACCTCCCTCCCTTACTTACTTGCCTGCCGGAAACCAGTATCCATCATTGTAAGTCCAGCCGTGATTCTGAAGAAGGTTTTGCTCTGCTCTGAGGAAGCCGGTGTTCATTTTGTCGGGACCGCCGTACTTCAGAGAGGGGAAACGGTGGAAACCGTGTTAGGTACCCTTTTTGGGGCGCCAGGGGTTGCGGAGGGTATTTTCCAATTGAATACCTGGTTCGGCCCAAGGCCGCACCTGCACCCGCATCTTCCCCAACCGGGGTATGTCCAGATGGGCCTAAGGAGGCAGCCGAAAAACCCTTTATCTCGTGATGCGAGGCGGGGTCGACATCGGGCAAAGTATCACCTGTAAGACGAAACAAGACGCCGGACCGGGAAATCTTAAACTCGATCCGCGATCAACTACATTCGACAAGGAGAAAACAATGAACACTGTGAAAACTGTACTCATCACCGGTTGCTCTTCTGGCTACGGCCTCGCCACCGCCCGCCACTTTCACGCGCAAGGCTGGAACGTGATCGCTACCATGCGAACGCCGCGCGAAGATGTTCTGCCCCGGTCGAACCGGCTGCGCGTGCTGGCGCTCGATGTAACGAAGTCCGCGAGCATTGCGGCTGTGCTTGAGGCGTGTGGCCCCATCGACGTGCTCGTTAACAACGCGGGTATTGGCGTCGTTGGCGCCTTCGAGGCCACGCCCATGAACACGGTCCGCGAGGTGTTCGAGACCAACACGTTCGGAGTGATGGCGATGACGCAGGCGGTACTGCCGCAGTTCCGCGCGCGGAGGTCGGGCGTGGTGGTGAACGTGACCTCAAGCACGACGCTGGCGCGGATGCCGTTGGCGGCTGCGTACACCGCGAGCAAGGCGGCCATTGAAGGGTTCACCGGGTCGCTTGCGTTCGAGCTCCAGTACTTTAACGTGCAGGCTAAACTGGTGGAGCCGGGCTACGGCCCGACAACCAGCTTCACAAGCAATGGTGGGGCGCGCATGGCGGGGCTGATTCCTGCGGCGTACTTGCCATTCGCGGAGCCTATCTTCGCGACATTTGCGCAGCCGACAGCGGTGACGACCGAGTCAGACGTGGCCGAGGTGGTGTGGCGCGCCGCGAACGATTCGACTGGGCAACTTCGATTCCCAGCGGGTGCCGACGCGGTAGCGCTGGCTCAGTCGAGATAAACGTCGAAGGCGCCGGGCGCTCCCGTAACGGCGCCTTCGACGGGTCGTTCTGGTTGGGTCCAGCGATATGCCTCGCCGGCGGAGCGAAATGGCAGATCGTCCGCATCAATACAGATGCCGGACGCTTACGGATTAACCGAAAAAACCAATCTGGGTTTACATGCCTCTTTGATTGCCCTTCGTTCTTGAACCCAAAAACGATCTTGGCGACGGCCTCCGCAGCGGGTAGCGCATCAGAGTTGTTCCGCCTTTTGGAACTACTCTGCGGCTTTTAGCTTTTCACAACATCCCCACAATGCTATTACCAGTGTATGAACCGCAGAGTAGGCCAACTACGCCCAACTCTGCGCTACCCGCTGTTATTGTGGGGACACACCGCGGGCCTCGGATTGCGGTTGGAAAACAGGTTCGCGTGGGTCAGTTGATTGTAGCGTTGGGCGTGAGAGACTGCGGAAAAACCTGTAGCGGCGCGTTTACCCCGCCATTCGCCATCGCAATGAGCAATGTTATGGCGACGTAAAGTCACCGCTACGTCGCGCATCCAACCAAGGTTCTTCCGCAGCCTCTTTAGCCCAGCATGTGCTGCCCTCAAGACGGCTCCACTTTCCTGTCAATGGGGGACGAACCGCGGACCTACAAAGCAGATCCGCGCTACCCACTCGCCAACGGGAATCTCGCAAGAGAGGACTCACCACGGAGGCACTGAGATCATGAAGAAGAACTCTTCTTCCCGAACTCCGGATTACGGCTCGTTAGTTTTCTACCCTTGGTTTCTGTGCATTTCTCTGTGGTCTCCGTGCCTCAGTGGTGAACTCGTTTTTGGGCTGCGGCTGTGCCGTCCTGCGGTCTCTGAGAAGCAGCACCGCGAACTTCTGTTATCCTGGCAAGAATGTTGGCGGACAACGTAGGGCCGAACGGCGTTCGGCCAAAGGCCCAGCGCCGCTGGGCCCTACGCTGCGGGCTGCGGCCCTGCCGCGCTGTCAGCAGTGCAAAACGGGCTTTACTCCGGCGCGGCAAAAGACCAGAATGGGAAATTCATGTTTACCGCTGAAACCGGCACGGGAGCGTCAAACCTTCTTGGGCTTCCCGGCAAGAAACCTAAACCGCACGTATTTTCGCGTATATACCGGTCGCGCCTTTACCTCTTGCGGCAGCGAGCGGCTTCCACCAGCCGGCTGGCCCACTCATCGGGAACGACCCCATGAAATCCTGGCTTGATTCCCTCCCCCCTCCCAGTCCGACTCTTCGCCGCCTCTTGATCGGAATAGCAGTGGCAGCACTGCTTGGCATCTACGCGGTAGAGGTCACACGCTCGTCCCGCGACCTTTCCGCGACGTGGGACGAACCCACTCACATCCTGGCTGGTTATCGCTATTGGCAGGCCGGCGATTATGGCATCAATCCCGAACACCCGCCGCTGGCGAAACTGGTGGGGACGTTTCCGCTTCTGTTCATGCACCTAAAAGCACCACGGTTGGGCCGGGACGATTCCAAACCCCTGGTCATCATTCTGGGCCGGGAACTTGTGTACGGCAATGACGCGGACGCGGTTCTGCTTCGCGCGCGCCTGGCCGAAGCGGTCGTAGGCTTGCTCCTTGTTGCACTCCTCTTTGAGGCCGGGTATCGAATGTTCGGCGCGGCGGTCGCGTGGGTCGCTGCCGTACTCGCGGTCTTTGAACCAAATCTGCTAGCCCACTCGACCGTGGTCGGCACCGACTTTGCTCTCACCTGTTTTAATTTCGCCGCAGTTTACGCTCTCTGGCGCGTGGCGGAGCGCCCCACCCTGCTCCGCCTCACCGGATGTGGCGTGATGACCGGATTGGCGCTGGCCTCCAAGCATTCCGCCATCCTTCTAATTCCCATCCTGGCACTGTTGGCCGCCGTGGAAGTCGCTTGCCGCGTCAAAGCTGCACCAGAACAACCGCGCATTCTCGGGCGAGAAATTCGCATCTGGGTCGGCAGGCTGGCGGCCATCTACGGGCTTGCCCTGCTGGTTCTCTGGAGCTTCTACGCGTTTCGCTATCAGGCTCGCCCGGACGGCTTGCCGCTTTGGCAAAGTATTCCGGGTTACGCTGCGCTCCTGAAGGGACACATCGCGTCGTGGCTGATTACCTCGGCGGCACGATTCAAGCTGCTGCCGGAGTCCTATTTGTTCGGCCTCATCGATGTCATGCTTGTCACAGCAGGGCCGCGGCTGTCGTTTATCCTTGGCCGTCTTTACCCGCGCGCCGTTTGGTACTACTTCCCCGCCGCCTTCGCGATCAAGTCGACCATCGGCTTCTTGGTGCTGCTGATTTTGGGCCTAGTCGCCCTCAAAGGCTGGGCAGGCGAACGCTACCGCAAGGCGACCTACCTTCTGCTTCCGCCCGCGCTCTTCATGGCCGCCGCGTTGACCTCAGGCACGAACATGGGCATCCGCCACGTGCTGCCGATCTACCCTTTTCTTATCCTCGCTGCCGCCGCGGGAGCCTGGACTCTGGCCCGGCGCCATCAGGTTTGGGCGATTGTCGTGGCGGCGCTGATCGCATTCCACCTTGCCTCGTCGCTGCACACGCTTCCCAACTACCTCGCTTATTCCAATGAGTTGTTCGGGGGAACGTCGCAGACCTATCAAAGCCTCTCTGATTCCAATGCCGATTGGGGCCAGGGACTCCGCGAGGCGGGGCAGTACCTCGCGCACCGTAACATTAAGGAGTGCTGGCTCGCCTACTTCGGCACGGCTGACCCGGCCTACTACCATCTTCCCTGTAAGGCGCTCCCCGATCCCTACCTGAGGTGGTGGCATGATCCCATAGCCGTTCCACCCGAGACATACCACGGAGTCGTCCTTATTGCAGCGACGGAAATGGCCGCTCCGTACTGGGGCTCGGAAGTTATAAGTCCTTACAGTTACTTTCTGCACATGAAGCCCGTCGCGAATATCGGCGGTTCGATTCTAGTGTACGAGGGAGATGTCGATTTGCGCCGCGCTTCGGCCATCGGCCACATGTATCGAGCCTGGGATCTGATCGCCGCCAAAAACCAGGAGGGCGCCATTCAGGAAGCGCTCAAGGCGGCAGATATCTTTCCGGAACATCCTGGTCCACCCTTCATCGTCGGATATATCCTCGCCCAGGCTAAGCGAACGGAAGCCGCCCGCATCCAGTTCGAAACGTCGCTGAAGCTCGCCAACGCCGCTAACCCCGATTATCAGTCGCTTTGGGTCATGGCGGCTAAAGCGCAACTTGCGATTTTGCCCTGACTGGTAATTTCGCTTGGCGTTTGGGATGATGATGGATAATCCAAGATTCCTCAGAGTTCCTGGCCCTACAACGCAGCGCTGCAACCTTGTCGGCCGGCATTCGTCAACCCGCCAGCCAGGCGATGACTTGTTTAATTTATAAACAGGTGCCATTGCGTTGTACAACAGTCGGGCATCCCTCAGAAAGCACAGGGCCTTAGACGAAAGGCCGTTGGTTCGGCGAAAAATGCTATTGAGAAATGCAACAAAGGTAATAGATTCCGTCAGACTGTCCGCTTTCCTCCCGATACGCGGCATCTCGCCTAACTGCCACAATTGAGACCACTTCGGAACCTTTGCGCACCGCTTTGAACCCTTTGGTAATGGCCACCGGCTTGCCTTTACTAGTTGCGAGCGCTTGGCTTCGCAGCAAGGTGGCCAAGCACTGCGGGGGTGGCAAATGGTTCTCACACTGGTTCTGGCAATGTTCATTCTGGTGGTTGGACACGATTTCTACGTGCAAAGACGGCAGGTTCGCCGCATGGAAGTGAAGAGCGTTGTGCCCGAAGCACGGGACGCAGCACCGGTGCCTACGATGAACATCGTGGGAGGGTTCAAGGCGCCCGCGAACCTTGCGTACCACCCCGGGCACTCCTGGGCGATGAAAGAATCGCGTCAGTTGGTGCGAGTCGGCCTGGATGACTTTGCCGCGCGGGTGGTGGGCCAAATCGATCAGATCGACCTGCCGGCCCGAGGCCGTTGGCTCCGACAGGGCGAGCGCGGATGGACACTCGGCCGCGGCAGCCATCGCTTTGAAATGCTCTCGCCGATCGAGGGCGAAGTGGTGGAGGTCAACCCCGAGGTTCTGCGCGATCCTTCCCTCGCTCATCAGGATCCCTACGGCGTGGGTTGGCTCGTGGCCGTGCAGGCTCCGGCAGTGGACGGCAACATGAAGAACCTGCTGCACGGGCGGTTGGCGCAGCGCTGGATGGAGGAATCCATCGGCGCCCTTCACACGCGCCTCAGCCCCGGTTCGGAGACTCGTCTGCAAGACGGCGGTCACGCCATCGACGACGTGTTGAGCTTGGTCCCTGAATTCCAGTGGGAAAAGTTTGTGCAAGAGATACTGCTCGGCTAAGGCCACGCGCGCAAGGTGGCAGGCACGGGCAAAGTTCGGAGTGTGTTTGGAGGATCATATGGCAGCGATTTTTGTGGCATTCATCTTCGTAAGCATGGTTCTGACGGACCTGGGAGTGACAAAGTGGAAAGCGGCGCGGGCTCGGCGCCCGGAAAGCATTACGGCCGTCGCGCCCGAAGCGTTGTGGCAAGTGCCCGAAGGCATTCATCTTTCGAATTCTCACACCTGGTTTAAACCCGATCCTGCCGGCGGACTGATAACTGGCGCCGACTCCTTCCTCACCTACGCCATCGGGACCGTCAGCCGGATTGTGCTGCCCAAACCGGGCGACCAAGTTACCGCCGGGCAACCTCTCTTCCGCTTGGTGCAGGATGGTCGTAGCATCACGGTCCCGTCCACCGTAACCGGCAAAGTCCTGGCGGCGAACGACCGCCTCATCAACAAACCCGCTCTGCTGAATTCGGACCCCTACGGCAGCGGTTGGATCTGCCAGATCACGCCAACCTTCGTCGAGGGAGGGGCATCGAGCAGGTACTTTGGTAAAAGAGCCATGCAGTGGCTCGAAGCCGAATTCAACCGGCTCAGCGGCTTCCTCTCCGCTCAAATCCCCGCGGAATTGCTCCTAGGTGCAACCAGCCAGGACGGTGGTTATCCGTCGTGCGGGTGTCTAAGTGAACTTGACAGTGCGGCATGGGGCGCGTTTGAGAAGGAATTTCTTAGCGGGAAGTAGCGCGCAGCCTTCCCGATGAAGTCCGATCCGGGAAAAGGCAAGGGGGCGGTTCCAAAGGCGGGAGCGCCCCCTTCTCAACTCAAATCCCACACGCCATCTCGTCTTTAGTTTCTCCCCCACGCCCGTGTCACGGGCATTGTCATGGAGCCCACGGTGAGCCAGCCGCGGGGAGGTATTTAGCCGAAGGTGCGCTGAGCCCCGCAAGGGGCGACATCCGGCAGTTCGAGAGATTCCCTGACGCCGCCCCTGCCGGGGCTGACAAATCTTCCAATGCCGTCAGTAACCCACGGCTGGCTCACCGTGGGCTCCATGACAACGCGCGCTTTGCGGGCTTTTATGGACAGCCCCCTCAAACCTCTTAAATGAACCGTGTTACCCCCAGCCAAGGTTCTCCAGCCGGAAAATCGCGGATTGCGTAATTTCACCACAGTGGGCGCTTGATGCAAGCTGGGTGCAAGTATCTCGGGCTTTAAGGTCGTTTATCGACTCGAAGTGATGAATTTCTCGGCACATGGCGTGCTCATATACACAGCAGGTTGGACTTTCGACACGGATATTTTGTCCAACCGGCAATTCGTCGGAGATGTTGAAAAAATGAGCAAATCGATTCTGGTTGATACAACGCGATGCATCGGGTGCGGGGCGTGCGTCGCCGCATGCAAAGAAACGAACGGGCTTCCTCCTGCCCCCGCCGACAATCTGATCAATCTGACGCTATCGGACAAGACGTTCAATGTGGTGGAATCCCACGGGCCGGTCTTCATCCGCCGGTTCTGCATGCACTGCGGAGACCCCACTTGCGCATCGGTGTGCCCGGTCGGCGCCTTCCAAAAGACCGCTGCGGGGCCCGTCATCTATAAGGAAGAGCGCTGCATCGGCTGTCGATACTGCATGATGGCCTGCCCGTTTGGCATTCCCCGGTACGAATGGGGGAAAATCTGGGCGCCCCGGGTGAGAAAGTGCAACATGTGCGCCCCGCGCCAAGCCAAGGGCTTGCAGCCGGCCTGCACGGAAGTTTGTCCGGTTCAGGCAGGTGTTTTCGGCGAGCGTGACGACCTGTTGAAGGAGGCGGAAAACCGCATCCGGCAGGAGCCCAAGAAGTACGTCCCCCACATTTACGGCAAGGACGAAGTGGGTGGCACCTCAGTGCTTTATCTTTCGGCCGTGCCCTTTGAAACCCTGGGGTTGCCGGCAGACTTGCCCCACGACGCGCTTCCCAATTACACCTACCGCGTCCTCTCGAAGCTGCCGCGCCTGGTGACGGCCACCGGAGTCCTGTTGGGTGGAATTTACTGGCTGACGAACCGCCGCGAAGAGGTGGCGAAGGCGGAAGGCAAGAAATCGGGGCACTGATTTATCGGGCCATTTGGTCATCGGGCCATCGGGCCATTTGGTCATCGGGTCATCGGGCCCTTTGGTCATCGGGTCATCGGGCCATTTGGTCATCGGGTCATTGAAAAGCCGGCAAGGCGATCAGGAAGGGTACTCAAGGTGGCGACACAGTCTGAGCAGTTACGCGCAAGGACCAAGCAGTTTGCCATTCGGATTGTGCGGGTTTTCAAAAACCTTCCGAAGAGTGACGAGGCTCGAATTATCGGGAAACAGTTACTGCGCGCAGGGACTTCCGTTGCTGCGAATTATCGTGCGGTTTGCCGTGCACGGTCAAAAGCGGAGTTCATTTCCAAGATGGGTGTGGTGGTGGAAGAGGCGGACGAGACCGTATTCTGGCTCGAACTCTTGGTTGAGACAAGCATAATTCCCGCGGCTCGGCTGCGCGAATTGCTTTCAGAGGCGAATGAACTCCTGGCAATCTTCGCGGCCTCCCTCTGGACAGCCAGGGAAAGGAGGCAAGGCCAATCCTCCAATGACCCGGTGTCTCAATGACCCGATGGCCCGATGACCCGATGGCCCGATGGCTCGATGGCCCGATGGCCCGATGGCCCGATGGCCCGATGGCTAGATGGCCCGATGACCCGATGACCCGATGGCCCGATGGCCCGATGACCCGATGGCCCGATGGCTCGATGACCCGATGGCTCAATGGCCCGATGGCTCGATGACCCGATGGCCAGATGGCTCAATGACCCGATGGCCCGATGGCTCGATGACCCGATGGCGCGATGGCCCGATGGCTCGATGGCCCGATGGCTCGATGGCCCGATGTTTCAATGACCCGATGGCCCGATGGCTAGATGGCTCGATTTTCTGACGGAGTAAACCGATGAATTTCTCGAAATTTCCTAAGCTCACTTTCTGGCGCGTTGTGCTGGTCTTGATTCTGGCTGCCGGCGCGTATTCCACCTACGCCCGATTTTTCCATGGCCTGGGGGCTTCCACCAACCTCTCCGACCGTTTCCCTTGGGGTCTGTGGATCGGCTTCGACGTCCTCTGCGGTGTGGGTACCGCCGCCGGAGGCTTTACCCTGGCGGCCGTCGTTTACGTGTTTCACCTGGAGCGTTTCCGGCCCATCATTCGCCCCGCCATTTTGATTGCTTTCTTAGGTTATGCGCGTGTGGGATCGACGATGCTTTTCGAAGTCGGCCGTCCGATTCGGATTTGGTATCCCCTCATTCTCTGGAACCCGCACTCCGTGCTCTTTGAGGTCGCTTGGTGCGTGATGCTCTACGTCACGGTGGCGGGCCTGGAATTCGCGCCCGTCATTTTAGAGCGCCTGGGTTGGCAAGCCCCGATAAAGGCGCTCAAAACGGTGATGATCCCCTTGGTATTCTTCGGCATTCTTCTCTCCACAATGCACCAGTCGTCCCTCGGCAGTTTGTTCCTGATCGTTCCCACCAAGCTGCATCCTTACTGGTACTCGCCGCTGCTGCCTCTGTTCTTTATCGTGTCGGCCATGGGAGTGGGGTTGGCGCTGCTGATTCTCGCCTCGCACCTCAGTAAGCGGGCATTCGGCGCAGGCATCGAGCAGTCTATCCTGGTGGATCTTGGCAAGGCCATGGCAGTGGTCATGCTGGTTTACGGTACCCTGCGATTTCAGGATCTCTGGGCGCGTGGGACCTTCGTTTACTTGCGGCAGCCGACCGTGGAAACCATCTCATTTTTGCTGGAAGTTATCGTGGGCATCATCCTTCCCATCGTTCTGCTTCTGATCCGGCGCGTTCGGGAGAATCCGGAAGGACTTTTCGCGGCGTCGGTGCTGGTAATTACCGGATTCCTGCTGAACCGCCTGAATGTGGCAATCACCGGTCTGGAAGGATGGGCGGGGGGCAGCTATTTCCCCCGCTGGACCGAGTTGGCGATCTCCGTATCAACCGTGGCGGCCGCGGTTTTTGCCTTTGGTTTGGCCGTGCAGTATCTGAAGGTATTTCCGCCGACGACGGGACACGCGGTACGGGACACGGCACACGGGACATGGGACAGGTGAAGCGAGACACGGAGAACGTGCCACAAGATGCGCGGCTCGCACCGCAGAGTTAGACGGAATGGGAGCAAGGCTAAGCGCCTGGCCGAGCCGGTGTGTACGCTTGCCGCGAGGCGGGAGACCGTGAGTCAACCTTGTCCAAATAAGCGGTTCGTAGCGAGCATCGACCTGGGGCTTCGCCCCTTGCTTTGCGAAAAGGCTGCGCCTTTTCGTGGCAGTAGGTCGCCCGCAAATCTTCTTCGCGCGGCCTTTTCCTGGAGTTTCTACATTTCTGTGAGGGCAACGTTGAACGGAGAAACGATGGGAAACGCTAATTCCCTTCCCTCGCCCCTGTGGGGGAGAGGGTGGCTCGCATCCGGCGTTCTCATCAGCCGGGGCGGGCCGGGTGAGGGGGTTGAAACCGTGAGTTCTCCACCTCCTGACCGGAAGACGCGCTCCCTCGCACGCACGACGGAACAGATTGATAAAGCCCGCGAGCTTCGTCGCTCGTCCACGGAAGCGGAACAAGCCGCGTGGCATTTGCTTCGCAAGTTGAGGTTAATGGGATGGTCGCTACCGGAGGCGTTGGGCTGAGCACGTTTGGGTTTTGACCCCCTCACCCGTCCCGCCCCCGCTGGTGAAGGCGCGGGTTGCGGTCCACCCTCTCCCCCAAGGGGCGAGGGAAGAGGTTGTCGTTGGGGGCGTTCGAAATGTAGAAACTCCAAGAAAAGGCGGAGCCTTTTCGCAAAGCAAGGGGCGAAGCCCCAATTAATGCCACGATGGCTCGCTCATTCGGACGGTGGAGACCGCGAGTGGCCGCAGGATGAAAGCACTCACGCAAAACATTGTCATCCTGAGCCCGGTTTTTGGGCGAAGGACCCCGGTAGTACCCAGGCGTGTGAGCGAAGTCGAACTACAAAGGTCCTTCGCCCCAAGAGCGGGCTCAGGATGACAGGGGGAGTGGTGGTCGCGCAAAACGAAACCGAGATCGTAATGGCCTGGAGGACGTATCCCGTGAACCGTAGCCCGTATCCCGCGAACCGTCTCCGATGCTCCGTGAACCGTAGCCCGTGGCCCGTGCCCCGTCTCCCGTATCCCGTGCCCCGTCTCCCGTGTCCCGAGGACGTTCTATGAGTCGGCTGACCCACACTCTCGCGATGAAGTTGACGGCCTGCGTCGTAGGGGGCATGGCGCTCCTGTTCTCGATCTACGGGTATTGGAACCTGCGCCTGTGGCGGCAATCCCAGCAGGAAATCATTTTTCAGAGCGCCGACCGCATTAATGACATCATTCGCCGCAGCATTCGCTATTCGATGCTGCGCAACCAGCGCGAAGAAGTCTTCCACATCATCAACACCATTGGGCACGAAAACGGCATCAGCCGCATCCGCATTTTCAATCGGGAAGGCCAAATCAGTTTTTCCACCGACGACCAGGAGGTGGGCCAGTTCGTGGATAAGAAAGCGGAGGCCTGCTACGTCTGCCACGCGCAGGCCCAACCCCTGGCGCGGCTCGACCGGCCGGACCGCATGCGGATTTATACCGCGCACGACGGCACGCGCGTACTGGGGTTGATCCGGCCCATCGAGAACGAAGCGGATTGTTCGAACGCCGCCTGCCACGCGCACACCAACGATAACCGCGTCCTGGGGGTTCTTGACACGAATGTCTCACTGGCCGCCATGGATGTGGCTGTGGCGCACCATGAGCGGCGGGCGATCGTCTTCACGGCCGCTTCCCTTCTGGCGGTGAGCCTGTTCATGGCTTGGCTGATTTGGCTGACTGTCCATAAGCCCGTGCGGAAGCTCACCAAGGCCACCCGCGCCGTGGCCCAGGGCAACCTCGATTATCTGCTGCCGGAAACGGGGCAGGACGAGATCGGCAGCCTGGCCGTTTCCTTCAACCACATGACTCAAGAACTCAAGAAGGCGCAAGCGGAAAATCACCAGTGGACCGAGACCCTGGAAGACCGCGTGCGGCAGAAGACGGAAGAACTGGAACGCGCCTATCGCAGCCTGACGCAATCGGAAAAGATGGCCTCACTGGGCAAGTTGGCGGCGGTGGTGGCGCATGAAATCAACAATCCCCTGGCCGGCATCCTGACCTACAGCAAACTGATTTCGCGCATGGCGGACAAGGGCTTCAACGAGAACCAGCGGCTCGGGGAGGCCAAAGGCTACTTGCACATCATCGAAGGGGAAAGCCGCCGTTGCGGCAGCATCGTCAAGAACCTTCTGACCTTCGCGCGCCAGACTCCCATCAATCCGCAGAAAAACGACTTGAATGCCATCATCGAACGCTGTTTGCTGCTGGTCGGACACCAGATGGACCTGCAGAGCATCGAGTTGGAGAAGAAACTCGATCCCCAGCTCCCATCGCTCTACTGTGACGCGGGACAAGTGCAGCAGGCGTTGCTGGTGATCCTGATCAACGCCGTGGAAGCGATGCCGCACGGCGGACGCCTCGGCGTCGTGAGCGCCTACGACCCGGCCCATCGCCTCGGTCGCGTGGCAGTCAGCGATGAAGGGCCGGGCATTCCACCGGAGGTCCTTTCCCACATCTTCGAGCCTTTTTTTACGACCAAGGAAGATGGCAAGGGAACCGGACTGGGCCTGGCCATCGCCCTCGGCATCATCCAGCAGCACGGAGGCAACATCGAGGTGAATTCCACCGAGCAGAAAGGAACGGTGTTCACCGTTCTGCTGCCGGAGGAGCCGCCCGTGAAAATTGCCGATTGACGTGGGAATTTTCGATTGCCGATTGTCGATTGTCGATTGAAAGACAGCGACATAAGGGATAGCCGATTGAACGGATAATCGAGTGAAAGGATGGCTGATTGACGATGGATTAATGACGATTGGCAGCGGAGGAAGACTTCTTCTCGGCCAATCGTCAATCGACAATCGTCAATCGGCAATTCCATGACGCCAAAAGAAATGCAAGCTCGGACCAAGGCATTCGCTGTGCGCGTGATCAAATTGGTTGATGCGCTACCTCGTGGTTTGGCCGCGCAGGTCATCGGCCGACAGCTCCTTCGTTCAGCTACTTCGGTAGGCGCCAACTACCGGGCCGCCTGTCGCGCCCAATCGCGCGCCGAGTTTGCAGCCAAGCTTTCCATTGTTGTCGAAGAATCGGACGAATCGCTCTACTGGCTTGAGTTGGTACGTGAGACGGAGCTAGTGAAGCCTGAGCTTCTGACCGCCATCGTCAAAGAAGCCAACGAACTTGTGGCCATCGTACTGGCGTCGAGAAAGACCGCGAAGACACAAGGTCGTTCAGTCAATCGACAATCGACAATCGACAATCGGCAATTCGTATGAGGAGCACGTTATGAATCCAAAGGCCAGCCTCCTGATTGTGGACGATGAAAACGTCGTCCGGGACTCGTTGGGTAAATGGTTCGAAGAAGAAGGCTACAGTGTGGACACGGCCAACAGCGCGCGCGAGGCGCTGCTGAAGCTGCCGCGCCAGCGGTGGGACCTGGCCCTGGTAGATATCAAGATGCCCGGCATGGACGGCCTGGAGCTGCATCGCAAAATCCGCGAGATCGATCCGGACATCATTGTCATCATCATGACGGGTTATGCCTCGGTCGAAACCGCGGTGCAAGCGCTCAAGGACGGCGCCTATGACTACATCATGAAGCCTTTCGACCCCGACGATCTTGCCCACGCTGTCTCGAAAGCCCTCGAGCATCGCCGCACGAAGGAAGAAAACCTGCGCCTACGCGAAACCCTGGAGGAAGTTCAGGCGGTCGAAATGGTAGGCCAAAGCCAGCCGATGCAACATGTGCTGGAAAGCATTCGCACCGTGGCCCCTAACGACACCACGGTGCTCATTCACGGTGAGAGCGGCACGGGAAAAGAACTGGTGGCCCGCGCCATCCACAATTTGAGCCCTCGGCGCTTTATGCCGATGGTCACCATCCACTGCGGGGCGCTGACGGAAACGCTGCTGGAAAGCGAGCTTTTCGGGCACGAAAAGGGCGCCTTCACCGGCGCCCAGTACCGCAAGAAGGGCAAGTTCGAAGTCGCCGAAGGAGGAACGGTTTTTCTCGATGAAATTGCCGACATCAGCCTCAAGACGCAAACCGACCTGCTGCGCGTCCTCCAGGAAAAAGAGATCACGCGCGTGGGCGGGAATCAGACGATCAAGGTGGATTTCCGCGCCATCGCCGCCAGCAACAAGGATTTGCCGACGCTCGTCAAGGAAGGAACTTTCCGCCCCGACCTCTATTACCGGCTCGATGTTTTCGGCATCACGCTGCCGCCGCTGCGCGAGCGCAAAGACGATATCCCGCTTCTAGTCGATCATTTCCTGCGCAAATATTCGCGCACCATGAACAAGCATTTCACCACCATCAGCCACGCGGCGCTGGACGTCCTGATGAACTACCAATGGCCCGGCAACGTCCGGGAGTTGGAGAACGCCATCGAACGCGCGATGGTGATTGGGCGCGAGCCGGAAATCCAAGCGGGCGATTTCCCGCTCCAGGTTTCGACGCCGATCGCACCGGAGGGCAGCATGGCGCTCGAGGACGTGGAGCGCGGCCACATCCAGCGCGTGCTCGAAGCTTGTGAGTGGAACCAGACGCGCGCCGCCAAGGCGCTCGGCATCGATCGCGTCACGCTCTACAATAAGATCAAGAAATACGGATTCAAGAAAGCGAACGCAACTGCGGCATGAGAATGATCTCCTTGATGCCGGTGGGTCGAGTTGACCGCGCGCTGCTGGGGCCTCTCGCCGAGGGCCTGACCCAGCGGCTGCGGGTGGCTTGCTCCATTCAACCCGACGGTCTGGAGGCCGAGTTTGCCTTCAATCCCCTGCGCCGGCAGTATCACTCCAGCGAGATCCTCAAGAAGATTCTCCAGAGGCCACCCAGCGAGAGTTGGAAAGTGCTAGGAGTGACGGAAGTGGACCTCTACATTCCCGTGCTGACATTCGTGTTCGGGGAAGCGCAACTCGCGGACGGTGGGGCGGTGGTCTCCGCCTATCGCCTGCACCAGGAGTTCTATGGCATGCCTGCCGATCCGGAACTCCTGCGCGAACGCTTGCTGAAAGAAGCCCTCCACGAATTGGGCCACACCTACGGCCTGCGCCATTGCCCGGATTATGCGTGCGTGATGAGCTCCTCCAACGGCGTGGAACGCATCGACCTGAAAAATGCCGAATTCTGTCCCGCGTGTGCGCAACTGATGCCCAGCGATGAACCTTAAGCATCGCCGCCATACGGAGCGAAGCTTTGGAGTGCGTGCAGCTTGCTGCCGCTTTCCTCCCCGCAAGCTCGCTTGCGGGAATTTAAACCTCCACACCGATCTGAATTTGTTTTCTTCCCCGTACGCACGAGTCCCAGCCAGCAAGCTGGCTGGGGCAAAAGCGGCAGCAAGCTGCACGCACTCCAAAGCTCCGCTCTGTTCTTCCCATCAGTTGGTGAGCAATCCAGGACAGAACAGGTCCGCGCTGCATGTTCATGCTTTCCAATGAGCCCTGAAATACCGACGTTGAGGCTCAGCTTCGCCCGCCGCCCCGGCTGCGGCGTGCTTCCGGACCGGGGCCCTATCAACCTTGTTTCTTGCCCACCGTGACCTGCGCCAAGGCCTCGTTGCGAATGTCCTCAAAATCCTGGCGCGTCAACTCGGATTCCTCGCTGGCCAATCCCTCCAGAAGCAGCGCCGCTAGCCGCTCTTGGGCCTTGCGCGTTTCGTCCTCGCGGATCAACTCACGAACAATTCGCGCTGTCACTGACTTTGCTCCCTCACCCAAGTGCGAACCATCCGGCGCCAGGCAAGCGTAGTAAGGGTTTTGCTCTGTTCCAAAAAATCGGCCAACACCGATTCGGTCAAGCGGGGCAAGACGCCACTTCGGCCGCTGTTTTCGTATTGGTCGCCCGCAAGCCGGAGAATTCGCGGGGCGCGGCCATCGTGCAGCCAGATTTCTGGAACTCCAAGGCGGGCATAGACCGGCAGCTTGGGTACGGCGGGGCTGGTGATTTCCACCTCGATGACCAGATCAGGTGGAGGATCCACCGTGAGGTCAATCTCTTTCTTTCCGCGGATGCGCTCGACATTTTGTATGTAGAAACAGGAGTCAGGCTCAGTGCCTCGTTTCAAATCCAAGCGGCGAAATGTAGTAGAGCCGAGGCCCTCGAATTCAATACCCGTTTCTTCTGCAACCAATTCAGCAATCGCAGCGAGAGTCCGGTTTAGCTTCTCATGCTCAGCAGTCGGGCTCATGATTTCCAGCATCCCTTCGCTGTAAGTGAAACGGGGTGCCCTGGTGTCGGAATAATCGGCCAGCAGGCTCTCATAGGTCTCCCAGCTAACGTGGCTCAGCACAAATCGCTGTTCGCTTACTTCCGGGGGAAGTTGGATCGTAGTCGTCATTGTGAATCCTTAGCGGATCGCGTGCGGTGAGTCGCCACACGCCTCCGCTCACAGTGTATCCTAGGGCAACAAGGTTTTCCACAGAACGTAGCGCTGCGGTTTAGGGTGGCACATCGTCGAGGAAGCACTGGAAAAGCTCTCGTGATTGTTTAAGGAGGAAAGACCATGCCACAAGAAGCCAAAAAGTTCTGGAAATACTTGCAGCAGGTCGGGAAAGGGGGGAAGGTTCGAATTTTCTGCCCGTAGGCTGGGGGAGCCAGCTACGGGAAGTAGCGGTAAATCTCCCGGCGGTGGAGCACCCTGGCGAAAACGACCCCTTCATCTTCAAGGATCAATCCGACACGGTAGTCACCGATCCTGGCCCGGTAGAGTGAGCCACCGCCCCGCAACTTCTTAAGGTTCGACACCTCTGCTAAGTTTTGTGCGGCCTCGACGCTGGTTATTAGCGCTTTGATTCGCTCTAGAAGGGTTTTGTCGTTGAGGGATCGCAAGTCCTTGGCAAAGCTCGCTTTGAAGCGAACCTTCAATGTGCGCCCTCGATGATGGAGAAGACTTCGCTTCGACTCACATCTTCCGCACTCCGAGCTTCCTCGATCGCCCGGGCCATGGCGATGTCTTCCATGGTCTCTTCAATCGCGTCTCGCAGGAGGTCCTTGCGCTCTTCCAGCACTTCAACGATGGCGGCCTTGAAAAGCGCCTTAAGCCTCGCGTCGTCCATCAGAACCTGAGTCATCGTGGCCTCCTTGATGAGGATTATAACTCACAGCACACACTAGGCAAAGGCACGCAGTCTGTTTGTTCGCGATCATCGAATAACCTTCGCCTTACCTTGGACAAATTCGGAATCAAGCGCCCGTAGGATTCCAGGAGTTGGTTTGTTAGTCTCGGCTGTCCTCGGGAAACACCATGTGCCGAAGGTGCCTTGGACGGTGGCAGCTCGATGCCCCAAACTAGCTGACCCTTAGTAATGGTACGCCGGTACTGTTGTTACGGGATGAGCGTGCGAATAGTGTGGTCCTGCAGCCGTCGCCCCTCCGGCGTGCAAGGAGCACGCCAATGGATCATACGTTTTATACATTCATAGTTTGCCCGGGCGCCCACGGGACACTTCATAAGATCCGACTTCCCTTTTACGTCGTCCACTTGACACTGATGCTGAGCGTCGTGGGAGCCGTCACGGTGATGGCGCTGGCAGGCAGTTATGCCAGAATGCTGTTGAAGGTTTCAAACTACAACAGTGTGAGAACCGAACGTGAAGCCCTGAAAGTGGAAAACCGATCGTTGCGAAATGTCGTAAGCAAAACCAGCGCCCAGTTGGGCTCGTTGCAATCGCTGGCAGCGGAAGTCGCTTTGACTTACGGATTCGGCCGGGCGCACCACCTGAGGTTTCCACAGGCGGCGCTTGCTCTGGTTACCCAAACCAACTCCACGGTGGAGTCGAGCTATCGTGCTTCGCTTTATGCCTTCAATCTGATCCAGCATTGGTCGTTGAAGCCTTCCCGGGAAGCTCTCGGGCTGGGCATGTTGTCGAATGCCGAGCTTGGCCGCGAGACACTGCCATCCCTCTGGCCTGTTCGGGGCCGGATCACCGCCGGTTTTGGCCAGCGCCTCGACCCCTTCAGCGGAGAGGGGGAATTTCATTCCGGCGTGGACATTGCCGCCCCCAACGGCTCCCGAGTCGAGGCTTCGGCCGATGGCTTCGTCTTGCAGGCGGGACCCAATTCCGGTTACGGCAATCAAATTCTCATCGACCACGGATTCGGATTTACCACCACGTATGGACACCTCAGTAAGATTCTTGTCCTGGCCGGACAAGAAGTTAAGCGAGGACAAGTCATCGGAGCCGTGGGTATGACGGGAAGGACGACAGGGCCCCATCTGCATTACGAAGTGATCGTCAACGATACCCGCGTCAACCCGGCAAGGTACCTGCGCGAGTAGCCGGAAAATCCACCGCAATTCGCTCGCTGCTCGGGCGCGAAGTTGCTATGATACCTTTTCACATTGCGAGAAACGCCCGAAAGGGGAAGTTTATGTCCTATCCCAAGCCCAGCCGGCGCTCGTGGGCAGAGCCGTGGAAAATCAAGATGGTCGAGCCCATTCGTATGACCACGCTTTCCGACCGCGAAAGGTCTGTCACGGAAGCGGGATTCAACACTTTTCTGCTGCGCTCGGAGGATGTCTACATCGACCTGTTAACGGACAGCGGGACCAACGCCATGAGCGACCGCCAGTGGGCGGGCATGATGCTGGGCGACGAAGCCTACGCCGGCAGCAAGAACTTTTATAACTTGTGGGAGGCCGTAACTCAGTATTATGGCTATAAGTATCTTGTCCCCACGCATCAGGGAAGGGCCGCCGAGCACATCCTATCGCGCATCATGATTCACCCGGGCGACGTCATTCCCGGCAACATGTACTTCACCACCACGCGCCTGCACCAGGAACTGGCCGGGGGCACGTTCGTGGACGTGATTATCGATGAAGCGCACGACCCGGCGAACCCGCATTCCTTCAAGGGCAACGTGGACCTCGCCAAACTTCAGCGCGTCATTAACGAGGCCGGCGCGCGCAAGATCCCTTACGTGTGCATTGCGGGCACGGTGAACATGGCGGGCGGGCAGCCGCAGTCCATGGAGAACATCCGCGCCGTCCGCGAGCTCTGCCAGCAACACGATATTCCCGTCGTGCTTGACGCCACTCGCGCCGTGGAGAACGCCTACTTCATTCAGCAGCGTGAGCCGGGATACCAGTCCAAAAAGGTGGCCGACATTCTGAAGGAATACTGTTCTTATACCGACACGTGCACGATGAGCGCGAAAAAGGACGCGCTGGTGAACATTGGCGGCTGGCTGGCGACCAACATCCAAGGTCTATACGAGGAGGCGCGCAACCTGGTGGTGGTGTACGAAGGTTTGCACACCTACGGCGGCCTGGCGGGACGCGATATGGAAGCCATGGCGCGCGGCATCGCGGAAAGCGTGGAAGACGACCACATCCGCACGCGCGTCGGCCAAGTCGAGTATCTCGGCAATCACCTGATCGACTGGGGCATTCCCATCGTCAAGCCCATCGGCGGGCACGCGGTTTTTTTGGACGCCAAGGCTTTTTACCCGCAAATCCCGCAGTCCCAGTACCCTGCCCAGGCGCTGGCCTGCGATATCTACATCGACTCGGGCGTGCGCACGATGGAGCGCGGGGCCGTCTCCGCCGGGCGCGACGCCAAAACCGGAGAGGAACATTTTCCGAAACTGGAACTGGTGCGTATCACCATTCCCCGCCGCGTCTACACCCAAGCGCATATGGATGTGGTGGCGGAATCCGTTCTGGAAGTCTACGAGCATCGTGAACAAGCGCGCGGCCTGCGCATGACCTACGAGCCCAGGTATCTACGCTTCTTCCAGGCACGGTTTGAGCGGGCGGCGTAAGCAGGTGTAGCGCGGACCGGTTTTGTAGCTCCGCGGTTCGTCCCCGGTTGACAACTAAAAGCCGCGGACCTACAGAATAGGTCCGCGCTACCCCTCCTTCGCTGCGGCATCCTCGTGCGCCAGAAGCTTGCGGCAGACGCGAATCAACCGGCTGTGCGGTATGGTCTGGTCCGGATTCAGCATGACCAACTCACCTTGGCGGAAGCTGCTGTAGTACCAGCGCGCGAGCAAGCTGAGGTGTTCCCACGGGGGCAGGGGTGGCGGAACCGGCCGATTCCCTTCCCCGCCGAGAGATTCCATCAGGTCGTGGAGCTGGCGGTCAAGCGGGGTGGGGTTGGAAACATTTTCATCGAGCGAAAGTGTAGCGGGACCGTGAATCTCGCCACCGATGACCCGGAAAAACACCACCGTTTTCGCGTCCGCTCCCGGCAAGATCATCACGGCATGGAGGTCGCGAAGATTCCTGACCAGGTCGGACTTCTGCCGCAGCAATCCATTTAGTTTGTCGATCCGCTGGTGGATCTTGGAAGCCTGCTCGAACTCCAGCGACTCGGATGCCTGGGTTCGTTCTGCCTCGAAAGTGCGTAAAAGCGATTTGCCTTGCGAATCCAGAAACTCCACTACCCGGTGGACTTCGCCCTGATACTCGGAATCCGTGCATCCGGCAAAGCAAGGCGCCAGGCACATGTGAAGCTGCGAGTAGATGCATCCGGGATGGGAAGGGTCGGGATTCAGCTCCTCCACGCAGCGGCGGATTTTGAAGAAGTCCAGGAACTCACCGGCAAAGCGCTCGGCCACGGCCATGGAGGAAAATGGGCCGTAATACAGCGAGTTGTCTTTCGCCATTCGCCGCGTCGGATAGCAGCGTGGAAAACGGTTCTGCATTTTCAATTTCAACAGCGCGGGCGGCTTCAGACGCATGCGCTCGCGGTACTGCTGGGGAAAATAGTGCCGGTTCAGCAGGTAAAGAAGCCACGTCCCTTCGAATGCCGAACCCACAGGTTCGTATTCAATGCGAGCCGTCAGCTCGCGCAGGTTCAGCATTTTGGAATTCTGGCGGCGGAGAGAGAGCAAGCGCGCCAGCCGCCTGCGCAAATTGCTGGTCCGGCCGAGATAGGGTACGGTCGGAACGCCCTCGCGAGGAGCGGGAAACAGAGCGAACACCGCCGGCCGTGGGGGGAAGCTTTCCAGGAAGCCGTCCGCTACGGCCCCAGCGTCGAACGACGTATTGAAGCGAAGTTGCATACGCGATTCCGCTAGAGTTGATTCTATCGGCGCGCGAAAGCGCGGGTCAAGGCGGGGCACTGAGGGGCGCCGCTGGCAACCACCCCGGCGTTCGAAACCAGAAACTGGAAATTGGAATCTGGAAATTCTAAGACCGAAACTCGGCACATTCCTCGCGAGTTTCTAGTTTCCAGTTTCCAGTTTCTAGTACCGAGGTGGTGCTGACACGGAAATGCAGGGCGGGGTGTGCCAGCGTTCCCCCTGCCACTACAATTCCAGTAATTGTTTATTGCGAGCGTGGGAAAAAAGCGGCGAGTTTGTCGTAAGTGACGAGCAGGTCTTCCGGCTGGACGCGTGTTTCCGCGGTCACCGTCATGAAGTTCGAATCCCCCGTCCAGCGAGGCAGCAGGTGGAGGTGCAAGTGGTCCGCCACGCCCGCCCCGGCACACTTTCCTAAATTCATTCCGAGGTTATATCCTTCGGGATGATAGGTCTCTCGCAATGCCATCTGGAGCCGTTGAACAAGCCCCATCATTTCCACCAGGGTTTCGGGTGCCACTTGGTCGAGGTTGGCCACGTGGGCATAGGGGATTACCAGCACGTGGCCCGTGGTGTACGGATAGAGATTAAGCAGGATGAAGTTGTCGCGTCCGCGGTACAACACCAAGCTTTCGCGGTCGTGCGAGGGGTCGAGCACCACCCGCTCGCAGAACGGGCACCCTTCACCCTTACCCGCCTGGCTGACGTACCGGTATCTCCAGGGACTCCACAAATAATCCATAATTTTCGAAAACCCCGTGGGGGCACGAACTCCTAGGGAGTCGCCAGGGTCGGGGCCGCTGGCGGAGCAGGAGGCGGAGCCGCAGGACTCTCTGTGGGCTGGGATGTATTCACCAGGTCTTTCAATTCCTTGCTGGGCTTGAAATAGGGAATCTTCTTAGCGGGCACGTCCACACGCGCTCCGGTCTTGGGGTTTCTCCCGACGCGCGGCTGGCGTTGGCGCGTGCGGAAACTTCCAAAGCCGCGAATCTCAATCTTGTCGCCGGCCTTAAGCGACTTCACAATGCTGTCAAAAATGGTCTCGACGATGATCTCGGAGTCCTTACGGCTCATTTCCACCACACGAGAAACATCCTCGATCAATTCTGCCTTCGTCATAGTGATCTCCTGCTGCGTGGATTTCTGCTGTTTTGCCCTGCTGCTCCCGATTATAGAACCGCTGCCGTGGTTTCGCAGATCCACCGGCGGGCGCAACGGCGGCATATCCCCGCTGCCAAAACCAACCCGCGGACTGCGTCGTACCCATCAGACGCCAAGATTAGGTCGTAAAGGTGATGCCGGCGGACGAGAACGCTTCCGCCATCGTCGACAGTCTTTCAGGTTCCTTGGCCTTGGGAACCACCGGCTCAGGAGGAGGCGGAGGCGGCGCCGGTTCCTTCATACTTAACGCAATCTTGCGGTCTCCGGGACTCAAGCGAATGATGCGGAATTCGTGCTCGCTTCCCATCTCAACTTTGGTCTTCTCACTGCCGCCCGGCGCGTTTTCCATTTCCGAGACGTGGCACAAGCCTTCAATGCCATCCGCCAGCTCGACGAAAATTCCAAAAGTGACTTGGCGGGAGACTTTGCCGTGAACGACGTCGCCTACGTGTATCTTAGCAAAGAAATTCTCCCAAGGGTCTTGTTCCAATTGTTTTAACCCCAAAGCCAGCCGCCGGTTCCCGGGGTCCAAAGCCAGGACGGCAGCGTCAACCTTTTGGCCCTTCTTCAAAATCTCCGAGGGATGTTTGATATTGCGATTCCACGACATGTTGCTGAGGTGAATCAAACCATCCACACCATCTTCGATTTCCACAAAGGCGCCGAAATCCGTCAGGTTCCGCACTCGCCCCTGCACCACAGCACCCACGGCGTACTTTTCGCCGATAGTGGTCCAGGGATCCGGCAGACTCGCCTTCAAACTCAGGGAAATGCGCCGCTTGGCCAGATCGACTTCCAACACGCCCACGTCAACGCGGTCGCCCATGTTGAGGACCTTCGAGGGATGGCGAAGGCGCTTGCTCCAGCTCATTTCCGAGATGTGCACAAGCCCCTCGACTCCGGGCTCTAGCTCCACAAAAGCTCCGTAATCCGTCAGGCTCACGACGTGGCCGGAGACGCGGTCACCCGCATGATAAGTCTGGGGAACCATCTCCCAGGGGTCCGGCGTAAGCTGCTTCAGGCCAAGCGAAACACGCCCCTTTTCTACGTCGTGTTTCAGGACTTTGACGCGGATTTCCTGGCCCACCTGCACAACTTCCGAGGGATGGCCGACGCGCCCCCAGGTGAGATCCGTAATATGTAGGAGTCCGTCGATTCCGCCCAGGTCAACGAAGACGCCGTACTCAGCCAGGTTCTTGACCTTCCCCTCAACGACGGCGCCCTCCACCAGGCGCTCCGCCAATTCGCTCTTGCGGCGGTTGAATTCCTCTTCCAAGGCCAACTTGCGGCTGACCACCACGTTGTTACGCTTGCGGTTGATCTTGATGATCTTGCAGGTGATCTCCTGGCCCTTCAATTCATCCACGTTGCGGTGCACTCGAACGTCGGCGTGAGATGCAGGGAGAAAAGCCGGCACTCCCACGTCAACGGTCAGACCGCCCTTGATGCGGTCCAGCACCTTGCCGCTGATAGTACTTTGTTCCTGGAAAGCCCGCTCAATATCGTCCCAAACTTTGCGGCGGGCCGCCTTCTGATGCGAGATCTCGACGCGCCCCGTTACTTCGTCATACTGCTCAATCCAAATATCCACGGTGTCGCCCAGGGCGACGCTAACCTGACCTTCACTGTTCAGGAATTCGGCGAGGGGTGCGGTGGCTTCGGTCTTCAGGCCCAGGTCAACAACAACTTCTCCGTCCGCGACTTTAAGGATCTTACCCTGCACAACCTGTCCCGGCGCAAGGGGAGCCGCCGAAAGCGTCTCCATGCCCGCCAGCAGGTTCGACATATCGCTGCTTTCGGGTGTGCCAGGAGTGAGAGGACTCACTTCCGCGGGTTGTTCAAGGTCAGTTCCTGCCTCCTGTACGCTGCGATTATCCTCCAACAACATCAACGTGCCTCCTTCTAGTACCCGACGCAGGCTAACAGGAAAGGCTCATTCTACCTCCGCATCCGAAGCGAAGTCAATCGCACTGCGGAAATGAGTTGTGGTGATAAAAGTGTGAAGCGGGCTGGCGTGGTACGGGCGTCTGAAGCTGCGAAAAAACAGGGAAACTCGCGCAGAGACGCTGAGACGCAGAGATTCAAAACAGACAACGCCTTTGTTTTCTTTTCAGCCTCTGCGCCTTTGCGGCTCTGCGCGAGATACCTTTGCTTTTCCCGCGATTCTTTCACACCTTCTCTGTCCCGTTGGGGGGTGGGGCCCGCCCGTGGACAATCATGGCCAGATGGCCATGCCTCGAGCCGTAGCGTGGGCGTCTCGCCCGCTGTCTCGGGAGCGTCCCGCTCCCGCCCGCAAGGCGCGGGCAGGATGCCCACGCCACAGCGGGCGAGACGCCCACGTTACAAGTCTTACGTCATGCATCGCCCGTTGCCGCCCGCCGAAAACGCGGGGCCACCGCATAGTTCAGTTGCACGAGTAGGATAAAGGCAATACTCCAATAAGTGTTGATGACACACAGCAGGGCGCCGGCGGCGTAGAGTGCCTGGGCAATCATAATGCGGCGGCAGACGGCGGCGGGAACGTCGGAGGGAAGGTCGTCCTTCACCAAGCCGTCCCGCAGCGCATAACCCCAACTGCCGTACAGGACCGCTCCCAACAGGAAGATATTGGTCCAATAAACCAGCAGCGCCGCGCGATAAGCCATGAACTCCGCCAGCAGCATGGTGGAGAAGGGACTGAGGGTTACGGCAAACAGAAAGCCAAGGTGAATCCACGACAGATTACGGTCAGAGCGGGCCAGGTGGTTAAGTTGAGTCTGTTGGCCGACCCAGAAAATGCCCAGAGTGAGGAAGCTCATGAGATAGGTAAGCAGTCGAGGCAGGAGAGCCAGCAACGCGCGCAATAGGTCACGTTCGCTGTGAATGGCTGCGGCGGCCGGAAGGCGCAGGTCCAAAACCATCAGCGTCATGGCAACGGCGAAAATACCGTCGCTCAGCGCGGCAAGCCGCTCCACGCTTTGCCCCGCGATGCGGTTGTAGGATATCGTACTCATTCCACGTGAAACTTATAGCCCGCTTGTTTGATGGCCCTGCGGTAGTCGTCGGAGTTCATTTCCACCAGCTTGCACATCTCGTAAAGGCGCGATCGTAGCGTCACCCCCAGTCGATTCAGCGTGAACTCAACGTCGGGGATGATCTCACCGGAAGGCTGGCGTCCCTCGCGGCTTCCGGCACCGGCGCCGAATTGGAGGGTGGTCGTAATGAGCGTAACCTTTTTATAGTTATAACGCGAGTTGATAATATGCTGTAAGGTTTCTTTCACCCAGTCGCTAGGGTTGGAACCGGCCAGCTCATCGAGTAACAAAACCTCCGCATCCATAACGGGCTGAAGGACGCTCAACTCCGTGCTCTGGGTTCCGGGATTGTAACTATCGCGAATGGTCTTCAGCAGCTCGTGGAAATCGTAAAACAGGCATTCCACGCCTTTGCGCAGCATCAACTCCCGCAGCACCGCCACCGCCAGGTGCGTCTTCCCCACCCCCGTCGGCCCTACAAAGAGCAGGCCGAAATCGGTGGGATACTCCTCCACAAAGCGCTGCGCGCAGATTTTCGCTACGGTCAAACTGGGGTTGTCCTGGCCGGTGGCCATGTTCTTGCGGACGTCGAAATTGGCAAGTTCGCAGTGCTCATAACGCGGCGGGATGCGCGCCTGCTTCAGCAGCAGCTCCGAGCGCTCAAGATTCTGGCAGTCGCACGGCGCAACGCGGCGGACGCCATTCACCTCCACCGGCTTCCATCCCGTTCCTTCACACTGAGGGCAGTCTTTCTTCGGCATGGTAGAAAAAGTGTAAAGGATAAAGGCTAAAGTTTAAAGGGTAAAGGGTGAAAGCGGATTCGAATTGAGGCTGCGGCTCGGCTTGACTTTATAGGGATAGGGAGAAGCGGTTGTCCGTCCCCCCTCCCTCCAAACCGGACAGGCGGATTTCC
>JBKQVI010000208.1:0-18260 GCA_052139985.1 Terriglobia bacterium | reverse complement strand
CCCGCGCCACCACCGAGACGCCCCCATATCCGATCACCTTACTCTCCGAAGCCGCCACAAGACGGCGCATCCGCTCGTCCAGGAAGGGTACCAGAGAACGGAAGCGGCGCTCAATGTCACGATGGTTCATCACCACCAGTATAAAACAAAACTACTTCAACTTGTTCTGGTTATTTCCTGACAACTCCTAAAGCCGAAAAGCTTGCGTACCACTCCCAGTCGCGCGCCGGCCAGGCCCTTGCTGTCAAGAAAGCTCGTGTAGTCTGCGTAGCCCTTCCCGCGGCTCGCCGGTGTGGCAATGTCGTCACCGTCAACTCCCGTCAGCGCGCCGAGCAAAATCGCGGCGTCGGTGACGGTACGTGCCATCGGCCCGGCAGTGTCCTGGCTGTGGGCGATGGGAATAATTCCGGCGCGGCTCACGAGGCCCAGCGTGGGCTTGATGCCGACGATACCATTGTTATTCGCGGGGGAAACGATGGAGCCATCGGTTTCCGTCCCGATGGCGGCGGCGCAGAGGTTCGCGGCCACGGCGGCGCCCGAGCCGGAGCTTGATCCGCTGGGATTGCGGTCAAGCGCGTAGGGATTGTGCGTCTGCCCGCCGCGCCCGCTCCAACCACTGGTGGAGTGCGACGAGCGGATGTTGGCCCACTCGCTCAAGTTGGTCTTTCCCAGAATCACCACGCCCGCATCGCGGAGCTTTTTGGCTACAAACGAGTCCTTGGGCGGCACAGAACCCACGAGTGCCAGGGAGCCTGCGGTGGTTTGCATTTTGTCGCGAGTGGCGATGTTGTCTTTGATGAGAACCGGGATGCCGTGCAGCGGTCCGCGCGGTCCTTGCGCCTGCCGCTCGCGGTCAAGCGCATCGGCTATGGCCAAGGCGTCTGGGTTTAACTCGATGATGGAGGCTATCGAGGGCCCGCGCTTGTCAATCGCCTCGACGCGTGCCAGGTACTTCTCGGTGATGGAGCGCGCCGTGAACTTGCCGGACTTCATTCCCTGCTGGAGAGCGGCGATGGTGATTTCATCTAACTCGAAAGGCGGGACGGCTCGGCTGGCGGCACTTGCCTCCTGAGCGTTCGACACCAGCGGTGAGGCGGCCGCCGAAATTCCGCTCAGCATTCCGGCCTTTAGAAAGCTGCGGCGATTAAAGCTCGATAGAGATGCGCACCTCTTTGTGGGTACCATGGTTTGCGGCCTCCGGTTAGGTCTCCGTCACGACACGTCAGGTCCAACAAGGTTGTAACGCGGGCGTCTCGCCCGCTGGGGCGTGGGCATCCTGCCCGCGCCATTCTGGCCGGAGCGGGACGCTCCCGTGACAGCGGGCGGGACGCCCACGCTGCATTTCGTGCCATGGCCATCCTGGCCATGACTTTACACGGGCAAGATGCCCGTGCCACGTCCGGGGGATCTCGGCTTTAGCCTTTGTGTCGCACACGCGATGGAAAACATTAGAGGTCCTCTAGGGCACTTTCGATCTGCGGCGGATTCCACCAGACGGGCAGGTTAAGATCCACCGCGACGGCGCGAGCGCAATTATACCCGCACAGCCCTGTCACGTTACCGCCCGGATGCGTCGAGCCACCGCACAAATAGAGCCCGCGAACCGGAGTGCGGTACTGGCCCGCTCCCGGAAAAGGACGGTTATAACCAACTTGGCCGTTGGCAAACGATCCTACCAGCAAATCACCGCCTTGCATGTTCGGTAGCGTTCGCTCGGTATCGAGCGGCGACCGCGTAAAGGAATCGATGACGGTCTTGCCGTGCAAGTTAGGTGCGAACCGCGACCAAAGACGCAGCATCGCCTCGCCGTGGCTCTCTTTCAGGGAGTCCCAGTTTGCAGCAGAGCCCTGTATTGCGTAGGGCAGTTTCTCCCACATGAAAGCGGTGTGCTTCCCATTGGGCGCCTGGGCAGGATCGAATAGCGTGGGACATGCGCCCCACATCACGGTGGACGGGATCTGGCCCGATTCGTGTGCCGCCACGATCTCGGCGAATTGCGTGTACCTTTCGAGCCCGAGGATGATCATGAAGGCATGGTTCAACTCCGGCCGGTTCTGTGCGGCAGTGTAACGCGGCGGTTCCTCCAGAGCCAGATTCAGAGCGAAGAGCGGCGCCAACAAGTTGAATTGGAATTCCGCTGCCTGCTTCCGAATCTGAAGCGGGGCCGCATCCTCATCCATGAGTTGCAGAAAAGTCTGCTGCGGATTGAGTCCCGAGGCCACGAAGGCGCGAGCCGTGATTCTCTGGCCGCTCTTAAGCTCGACGCCCATGGCTTTTTCCCGGCGAACCAAAATGGATTGGGGCTCGGCCTGGGTCGCGACTTCCCCGCCGTGTTCGCGAATGTCGGCGGCAAGGGCCTGGGCGAGTTTCGCGGAACCGCCCCGGCACATCTGCGCCATGTGTTGTCCGGAAAGCAGCGCAGGAATGCTATGGCCAAACCCTTTAAGCCGCAGGTCGACTTCGCGCAGCTCATTGAAGAAGAGCAACCCCGCGCGGATCGCGTCGTTTTGGAATTCCTGCTCGACGAACTCCAAAGGAGAAAGCGCGGACACGCGCAAGAGTTGCTGCCCCAGCTTGGACCGGCTGAGAAGTGCGCGGCGGCGTTCGGGAGGAAGCGGAGGCGATTGCGCTTCTGGCAAGAGGATTCTCTCCACAATCGGCCGGAATTCTTCCACCCAACGGCGCAAGGATGCCGCATCCCGCTTCGAGAATTCCGAGAACGAATCTATCGTTTTTTCGATCGCTGTCCACCACTCGAGCGCGCGCCCGTCGGGCAATATCAAAGCCACGTTCAATTCCGGCTCGATATAATCCGCGCCGTGCCGGGTGAGATCCAAATCGCGATACCAGGGCATGACGGTTAGCGCGCGATGAAAAAAGGAGTGAGTGTTATGCCGGAAGCCGGGGAAGCGCGGATTCTCGATGGTTGCCAAGCCGCCACCCAGGACGTCGGCCCGATCGAGAGAGAGCACCCGCAGCCCGCTGCGGCAAAGGTATGCCTGCATCACCAGTGCGTTGTGGCCGGTACCAATAATGATCCCGTCATATTGATCTTGCATTGCACCTAGTGTACAACACCTATCGGATGGGTGGCATCTCCAGAGGGGGCAGGTGGGCCATGAGGCTGGTCCGGGTGGTTGGAGGTTGGATAGCACTGGCGCTGGCCGGTTGTTCCTTGCTGGGTGCGCAGGCCACCGCTCCATCCAAAACGCGCACGAATCCTGCATCGCCGGCGACGAGTGCCGCAACTTTTAAAGTGGACGTTGACCTGGTGCTGGTGGAAGTGGGCGTTCACGATGACCATGGGCGCGCCGTGGGCAATTTGAAGCAAGAGGATTTCCGCGTTTTCGAAGACGGCAAGGAGCAGGAAATTCTCGCCTTTTCCCACGAAGAGCTGCCCTTGGCGGTGGCTCTGGTGGTTGACAACAGTTCCAGCATCGCCGCGGCGCTCCATGAATTGCGTTCCGGGGCTTTGGACACGCTGGCGCTGCTCAAGCCCGACGACCAGGTGGCCATCTTCAGCTTTGGTGAAAAGCCGGAAATGGTGGAGGGCTTGACCTCGGACCATGAGGCCCTTTCCGTCGATTTGTGGGCGCTTAGTCCCTATGGTGGCACGGACATCGACGGCGCGCTGTATGAAGCGGCGCTCTACCTGGGACGGACGGCGCCCGAAAGCCGCCGCGCCGTAATTCTGGTTTCCGACAATGAGCCTTCCGAGGATCAAACCAGCGACGTCCCCCGGGTGGTGCGCGCCGCCCAGCAATCCGGGACGCCGATTTACAGCATCAAGGTCGGGTACTTGCAACACTCCAGGACGTACTTCCTGACGCACTCCGAGTCACGGCTTAAGGATGTGGAGAAAATCTGCCACCAGACCGGCGGCGAATTGATCGACACCCGCGAGGGCGTCTCCGTGTCATCGGCCATGCAGACCATCCTCACGTGGCTCAAGCAGGGCTACACGCTGGGCTATTCTCCTGCCAATAAGCGCCAGGACGGAACCTACCGCGCCATTGAAGTGCGCCTCAACGAGCGCGGCGACGCTCACCGGCGCAAATACACCCTCTACACGCGGCAAGGCTATTACGCGCCCGGTACCCCGTAAGAGAGTACGGGATGCCATGGGCTGGATAAGGGCGAAGCATAGGGTGCAAAGGGAAGACCGGCTTCACACTTTATCCTTTACCCCTCATCCTTAACGGTCTATAACTTATTCGTCATGACACGAAAAACTGTGCCGCTTAATACCATCAGACTTTCCATTGTGGTCACGGTGTATTCGGAGACTTTTTCGATCGACGAGACCATAAAGATCCTCTTGGGGAAGGACCGCGGCTACATTCACGAAATACTACTCCTGACATCTCCCCGCGCCTCCGAGGAGACGTTCTCCATTTGCCGGCAGTGGGCCGAGCAGGAACCGCGGGTTAAGGTGGTCGTCCAGAAGAACAACCCCGGCATTGGCTGGGCTTATCGCGAAGGAATGGAAGCGGCCAAGGGAAACTATGTGGCGCTGATGGCCGCCGACCTGGAAACAGAGCCGGCCGCCATCG
Organism: Terriglobia bacterium; assembly: GCA_052139985.1. GTDB lineage: Bacteria > Acidobacteriota > Terriglobia > UBA7540 > UBA7540 > Bog-366. The sequence goes on along the minus strand of JBKQVI010000208.1, from coordinate 13,707 downwards.
ATCGCATGGTGCAGAAACTGGTGGAAACGGGTTGCGACGAAGTTATCGCCAACCGCTGGCTGCCGGGGGGCGGATTCACGAACTACGACCCTTTGAAACTTGTCCTCAACTGGATTTTTCAAAAGGCCTTTCGAGTATTGTTCTGGACCCGTATCGGCGACTTCACCTTCGGGTTGAAACTTCTCAGCAAAGAACTGGCGGATGCGATCGAGTGGGAGGGCACGACGCACGAAATCTGCATCGAGACCACCGTAAAGCCCCTCAAGAAAGGCTATCATCTGGAACAAGTCTCCACCGTTTGGGTCGGCAGACAAGAAGGCGCCAGCGTCAATACGTTCTTCAAAAACTTTCGCTACGTGAAGTTAGGGCTCAGGGTATTCCTAACGCCGGTCCGCAGTGCGAAACCGGCTCAGGTGAGGTGACAGGTTTCAGGTTCCCTATGACCTGTAACCTAATAAAGGGGTAGGTCCGTGAAAAAGCCTTGTCATATTGTATTCACAACGATTCACCATCCGGCTATCCTGCGCGACCTTTACGAGAACATCCGTCGCCACAGCCATCTGGACGAGGTGAAAGTTTGGGTAGTGGGGGATCGCAAAACTCCGTCGAGCGCCGCGACCCTTGCCGCGGAGGTTTCCGCCTTGGGGCTGGAGACCGTTTATTTTGGGGTGGAAGAGCAGGATCAATGGGGCAAGCCATTTGCGCTCTATCCGCTGATTCCATACAACACGGACGGCAGGAGAGTGTTTGGGTACTTGCGGGCGCTGGAAGAAGGGTGCGACCTGCTGATCTCCATTGACGATGACAATTTCCCCACGCCGGACGACTTTGTGGGTTGTCACCGCATGACGGGAAAGGAATGGCGGCAGCCGGTCCTTAAAGAGGAGAAGCTATTCCACAATATCTGCGAATACCTGGTCTTCGAGCCGCAGCGCCTGGTGTTCCCGCGCGGGTTTCCCTTCCAGCTTCGCGGCCATGTGAATCAGCGACGGCAGGTCCCCAGTCCCGAGGGCGCTGTCATCGGGGTGACGGAAGGATTATGGTTTGATGAGCCGGACGTTGACGCCACCACCTGGCTCAATGGCAAAGTGAAGGGAGTGGAATACTGGGGGCCGGACGCGTTTGTGCTCGACGCAACCACGTGGTCCCCCATCAACACCCAGAATACCAGCGTGGTAAGAGAACTAATTCCAGCCTTTGTGTTTGTCACGATGGCCTGGCCGGTTCCTGGCGGCAAGCTCGATCGCTATGGCGACATCTGGGGCGGTTACTTCCTATTGGCATTGATGCAGGGCACAAAGTATCACGTGGCGTTTGGCCGGCCCTTGGTGGAGCATCGGAGAAATCCCCACAACTATGTTGACGATCTTCGCTACGAGTTCTGGGGAATGATCCTTACCGACTGGCTGCTTGAGATTCTGCGCAGGTCGTTTAAGCCGACCAGTCACAGCATGACGGAAAGAGTCGTGGAATTGGCGGAATTCCTGGAGGGCGAGGCCATCACCCATTTACCTGCGTGGTGTCCCGGGGAGATTACCAGCTTCCTGCACTACACCGCCCAAAACCTGCGCCAGTGGTCAGCGGCGTGCCGGCAGATTGGGGTTTGATGCTGGGGTTGCGACTGTAGGCGTGGGAGGTCTGGGCTAGGTTTGTCGGCGTCCTCTTCTCGCTGTCGTGAAACTCAAGAGTAATTGGAAAAACCATTCAACACTGTCATCCTGAGTGAGGATGGGCCTTCCGGCCCACCCATATACATGAACGTCGCGCCGCCAGGCCCTCACTGAAAATAAAAGAGTTATGGCGCGTCGTTCGACGGAGCCCCGGTGTACTTAATGGGGCGAAGGACCCCCGTAGTATCCAGGAGCCGTGAGCGGAGCGAACTACGGGGGTTCTTCGCCCAAAATGCGGGTTCAGAATGACAGTATTGGAAGATCCCCTCGCAATATCTGAAGCCTCATCGAACTACATCTTCCAAAGCAGCCGATTGCGCCAACACGTACGGCCCTTCGGGAATCACCGCAATTCGCGCGTTTCTTTCGAGCGACGCGACGAGTGCGCGAACCGCTTCCTCCGCGCTCGCGTAAGCCTTTCCCCAAAGACCGGGGCGAAATTCACGGGGCAGGCCCGGCACGTAATACAAGACTTCCATTCGGGTGGTGACGAGAGCGAGCTTCTCCAGTTGCCATTGGTCCACGGTCACGGGCCCGCTCTCAATTTGCTTCATGAAGACGTGATCGGGCGAGCGCTGGGAAATCATGCGAGCAAATTCCGGCCCGCCCACACCTTCCTCGCAGGCCGCCAGCAGCAAGATTTTGCCTCCGGGTTTCACAATGTGTGATGCGGCAGTAATCCCCTTCACGGCCTGATAAAACGTCAGGTCGAGCGGGTAGCCGGCCGCCGTCGTGATCACCGCATCGACAGGCTGATCGAGCGTTTCCAGCATGACACGCGAGACAAACTCCACTCCTTGCCGATGTGCCGCCACGGGATCGCCGGCGAAGACTGCAGCGATGGGCCGGCGAGGGGCGCCGCGGCCGAGCGCCACATCCACCAGAAAATCGTGACGGGCCATGCGCGCGATTTCCAACAGTTCCCGGTGCAGTGGGTTGTCCTCAATCGAACCCTCAACCGCGCGCGGATCGCGCATGAAGCGAGGACTGTGCAGGACCTTGATGGTTTCTTGCGCGGCGAGGCCTGGAGCGATGAGTTTGCGCCCGCCGGAATACCCGAGCATCAAGTGCGGCTCAATGAACCCCAAAGTGACGTGAAGGTCGGCGGAGACGAAACGATCGTCAATAAAGACGGGCGTTCCGGCGGCGGTCTTTCCCAGGCTGCGATGCTCGGAGAGTTCGCGCGCATGGTGATTGAGCACCCGATAACGCGCCGCCGTCTCTTCCCCGCAGATTTCCCGAATCTCCGCGTCTGTCGCCGGCCGGTGCAGTCCGGTGGCAATGAGAATGGTAATATCGTCGCGCGGAATTCCGGCCGCTTCCAATCGAGCCAGCACCGGCGGAAGCACTTCCCGGTTGGGCGCCGGCCGGGTAATATCGCAAACGGAGATTGCCGCGGAGCGCTTGCCGCTGGCCATCTGGGCGAGCGGTGGGCAACCGATGGGCGCGTCCAGCGCCTGCTCAATAGCAGTTGCGGGGTCATCCAAGGGAACAGCCGATCGCGCTTCCAGCAAGCGATATTCGAAGCCCTCCGGCAACTCGAGGGTCAAACCAGTCCGGCCAAAAGCAAAGTTTACCTGCATAGGAACATTGTAGCGCGAAGGGTGGCCGGTGTCTCTCCCTGCGCTGCCTCCGCCTTTTCACGTCTATGTCGCGCACCCACGGGAGTTCTGGAAGACGCGCCGGCAGGAGCTTCGTGTATAATTACCTTCTCCCGTCGTCATCCAGGGTTTTTCCGGTGACGCTAACCTCAGTGATGCTTTAGGAGGCTGGAATGCGCCGAATTGTTTTCCTTTTCGCCAGCGTGGCATTGGTGGCTGGCTCTCTGCCGCTGTTTTCAGGGGAAGTGAAACCCGATGCGCACTTGAAAGGCGCATTTCGTAAGCCGGCACAAAATGGCTGGATTTATGTGCACCTGGAGGGATCGCCTTTCGACGTGGGATTCCAGAACGGATACCTGCTGGCCCCGGAGATTCAGGACGCGGTGAAAGTTGAAGTCCTGGAGACGACCCACGATGGCAAGCACGACTGGAGTTTTTTCCGCAACGCCGCAAAGGGCATGATGTGGCCGCACATCGAACAGGAGTACCGCGAGGAACTGCAGGGAATTACCGCCGGCCTGAAGGCAAAAGGCGCAAAACTGGATCTTTGGGATGTGGTGGCGCTCAATGCCATCTGCGAGTGGCCCTACTACGTTAAGGAATATGACCGCCAGCATCACGTCGCCACGTCCGCTTTGCTGGCTGTGCCGGAACGTTGCAGCGCCTTCGCCGCCACGGGTAGTTACACGAAGGATGGCAAGGTTATTATTGCCCACAACAATTGGACCAGTTACCTGGAAGGCGAGCGGTGGACCATCATTTTCGACATTGTGCCTGCCAGCGGCAATCGCATCCTGATGGATGGCGTCCCCGGCCTCATTCATAGCGCCGACGACTTTGGCATTAATTCCGCCGGCATCATGATTACCGAGACGACCATTTCGCACTTTTCGGGATACGACCCCAACGGGATTCCGGAATTCGTACGTGCGCGGAAAGCAATGCAGTATTCCGCCTCCATCGATGATTTTGCGCGCATCATGAAGGAAGGGAACAACGGTGGTTACGCCAATACGTGGCTGGTGGCCGATCGCAAGACCAACGAAATCGGCAGCCTCGAACTGGGGCTCAAGAATGTTACGTTATTGCGGAAATCGGACGGCTATTTTGTGGGCTCGAATTTCCCGGCCAATCCCAAACTGGTAAAAGAAGAGACCGACTTCAACGTCAAGGATCCAGCGAGCAGCGCCAACGCCCGGCATGTCCGATGGGATGAGTTGATGGCCGAGTATAAGGGAAAGATCGACCTAGCGGCCGCCCAGCGCTTTCTCGGTGACCACTATGACACGTTTCAGAAGAAGGATGACGCCAACGAACGCACAATCTGCGGCCACGTTGAGCTTTCGCCCCGCGGCGAGCCGGGGTGGCAGCCTCCCTATGGAGCGGCGGGCGCCGTTCAGAATAAAGTTGCCGACGCGACCATGGCGGAGCGCATGTCTTTAACCGCAGCAAGGGGCCATGCATGCGGCCTAAACTTCGACGCGGCCGATTATCTGGCTAAGCATCCCGGGTTCGCCTGGGAAAAGCCTCTCCTACTCGACATGGATGCTTATTCCTGGACGACCTTCGCCATTGCGCCAACCTCTGGGCGAACTGCTGCCAGCCGCTAGTGCACAGCTTCTGCGACGTCGGGTGAGTGGTCAGTAACACGGGCAGGTTGCGTCAGGCGATAGAGGTGGTTCAGCGGAAGGCGGCCGGGCCCCACGGGGAAGGCTTGGCGGATGGCTTCCACCACATACGCTTTAGCCAGAACGACGGCATCCCGCAGGTGGCGTCCCAAGGCAAGGTTGGCGGCCACCGCCGAGGAAAAAGTACAGCCGGTGCCGTGCGTGTTGTCAGGCTTGATGCGGTCGCCAGCGAACGCCTCCATCGTCGTCCCATCAAAGTAAACGTCGATGGCCTTGTCCAGATGCCCGCCGGTCACCACCACTGCGCGGGCGCCCAATTCCACCAGTTTGCGCGCCGCGGCCTTCATGCTTTCGAGATTATCGACGGGCATTTCCGCAAGCACCGCCGCTTCCGCAATATTGGGCGTTACCACCGCTACCCGGGAGAGAAGTTGCCGCCGGAGAAAGTCCAAGCCCTTCGCATCCAACAGGTCAAAGTTATCCGAGGAACGCACCACGGGATCGAGCACTGCGGGCAGATCGGGGTTCGACTCCAGAATTTCCCGCAGGACTTCCGCGGTAGCCGGGTTACAGAGCATCCCGATCTTGAGGGCTTTCACGCGGCCGTCGGAGAGAAGGGATAAGATGGATTGTCTCAGCAACGACGGTTCGACCGGATGGACGGAGGTCACTCCCTGGGTGTTCTGTACGGTCAGCGCGGTGATGGCCGCCACGCCGTAACAGTTGTGCGCCGCAAAGGTCTTGAGGTCTGCCACGATGCCGGCGCCGGACGAGGGATCAAATCCCGCGACACTAAGAACCACGGGCCATGCCGTGCTGATGGATTGATTCATCTACTCCCTTGAGTTCCTGAGGTTAAGCCAAACTTTTATCGATTATAGGGGCACCGGCCGCGTTGTCAATAAACATTTCAGGCCTGGGTACGGTGCTATTTTCAGATGTAGCGCCGGGCTTTACAGGCTGCGGAAAAACCCCGGATGTGCGATGTAGCGGCGACTTTACGTCGCCACAACATCAATTACTGCAACGTGCGAATGGCGGGGTAAACCCGCCGCTACACGTTTTTCCGCAGCCTCTTTAGCCCGGCATGTGCCGCCCTAAAGGGCGGCGCTACGTTCAATTTAGGACACTACCCCTCCCTGTCAGTCTTGCCTTTGAGACCTCTCACGGTTTGTTTCCATCCACTTCCATTTCGGTGTCAGACTGAATCTCAAGCCGGGGAGCCAGTTCGGTGGGCGCCAGGAATCCTTCCTTTCCTTTCATGAGGGCGCTAAGGGTCTGGTGCAAGGTGGAGTGATTCTGAAGCACGCGGCCGTCATTCAGCGCCAGCAGTATCCGGCCTTGTCCCTTTCCGCTAATTTGCATGTCCAGCCGCACTCCCAGGGCTTCGAGTTTGGGAAGCGCCCCCCCTTTGTGCAGTTCCTCCGCAGCCGGCGTGAGAGTATTCTCAAAGTGGTAATCGACGATGGCGGCCTTTACTCCCTGGTAGCGCGTTTTGCCGGAATAGTGCATGGTGTTCTTGCCCTGTACCTGGAAAGGATAGTCCTTGGCCGGTGGCGCGTCGAGGTTTTGTGCCCACTCGTCACCTACTTTGACGCGGTGGTCCGGGTAGAGAGATTGTCCGCCCATCTGCTCCAGGAATAGCCGCAGCATCTGCAAGAGCGGATCTCGCACCGGCGCATCAATACCCTGGAAAAGGCTGTCCGCGCCCTCGAAATCCACCAGGCGGCCGTCACGACCGTAATGGGCCGTCAGCGTTTTACCCGCCATCTGCTGGCTTACTTCCTCCTGGGCTTGGGTGATCGTGTCGCGGATGTTCTCGGGGAGTTCCGTGAGGTCGGATTGAATATCGAATTTATCGAACCGGTGCTGGACATCCGCGCCGCCGTCGGGGTGGACACTCGACACCGTCACGGTGCTTTGCTGGCTCATTCGCAAGTTCGTAGGCATAGGGGGGAGGAAGCTTTTCAAGCCCGGCGGATCGGAATCCACTTTTGAATTCGTCTCGACCTTCGAGCGGTAGACCATTGCCTGCCCGGCGCGGTATTTGCGAGACAACAATACTGTGCCGCCAGCCTGCGCCAGCGTGACCCCGGTTAGCACCAGCAAAGGAAAAGCTACTACCCTTTTGGGGTGCCAGTGGTTCCGCCGAGCGTACCGAGGCAGCGGCAGGACCAGGCCTGCACGTCGCGCGACTGCCCGGATGAAGCTGTCAGGAGGCAACATGTTCAGCATCCTTTTGATATTTTTCCAAGCACTCGTGTGAACAAAAATGCAGAGTTTCCGCACCTCGCCGCAGTTGGTGGGAGAGTTCTGTAGACACAAACATGCCGCAGACGGGGTCACGAGCCGTTTCACCGCGATGAGGTGGTCGGGAGGTAGCAGCGGGTGGAACTCCACCCGAAGTTCGAATGTTGATCCGGGGCGAACGAAAGAGGGACCCCAAACTTCGCGCCATCGCCTTCAGAAACAGCGCCAGGATTACAAATTCCAAAATATCGAGGAGAAAACTTCCCATATGGAGTCAGACGGCCTTTTACGTCAGGGAGATGCCCGAGAGCCCGGGACCGGGCTTGGCCCCAGCCCCGGTACCTGGCTAGTGTGGTCCTGCCGCGCTGCCGGAAGTGCGAGCGGCATCGATCTGCTCTTTCAAGCCCGCCAAGGCGGGGTGATTGGGATTCTGCTTGTACAAACGGTCCCACGCTTTTTGCGCGCCGGCAAGATCGTGAGTGCCCTGGAGGTTCACGACAATGGTGTTAAGCAGGGTCTGTTCGTGTTTGGGGTCGATGGTGAGCGCCTTGTCGTATTCGCGCAGAGCATCCTGCGGGCGCCCCGTGTAAAAATAGGCGGTGCCCAAATCGGTGCGCGAATTGGCATTCTTGGGATCGAGTTCCAGCGCGCGCTGATACCACTCAATGGCCTTGTTGTATTGCTTCTGGTCGTAAAGAAAATTGGCGAGTTTTAGCCGAACGTCAACATCTTGAGGGTTCTGCGCCGCCACGTCTTCCATCTGCTTGACGATCGCCGCACTGTCAATGGGCGGATGACCTTCCGGCAGGCCTTGTTGCGGCATCGCTCCACCGGCAGGGGCGGCGGCTTCTTGCGGCGGCATTTCGGAAGGCGCAGCAGCAGTCTGAACCGCCTTCTGACGGCCGTTCCAGTTCATCTGGGCGTCCGTGATGTACCCCGCCAGAAAACCGACTGCGAGGAAGATTACCGCCGTAATGATCGTTTCCTTTTTCATGAACCCTTCAAAGTTGGATTAGCTGCCAGTCTAATGGACAGGCGGAGGAGCGTCAAGCCAATCGGGCCAGCAAGTCATTGGGTCATCTGGCCATCGGGTCATTGAGTCATTGGCGGCCATTCCTTCGGGTTTCAATCCCACAATCGCCTAGCAGGTCAATGAACCGATGGCCCGATGACCCGATGACCACATACTTTAGTGTTTGGGCTTCCACTGCACAAAGAACGCCTTGATGCTCTCGTAACTCATCGAGCGGGCGTCGGCGAACTGGCCTTGGTCCATCGCGTAAAGAAGGTTGCCGTGCGAGTCGAGGACCGCCAGGGCAGGAATTCCGCGCTCGATCGGCACATGGTACTGGGTGGCCAAATCCAGGTTCTTATCGTGCCGCCCCAGATCTACCTTGACGACGACATAATTACCCTCGACGATCGCAGCGAGGTTGGGTTTGCGCATTTGCGCATCGAGCGCACGACAGTCCGGGCACCAGTTGGCGCCGAAGATGAGCACAATGTTTTTTCTACTCCCCCCGGCGTTAGCAATCGCCGTGGCAATATCGTGATGCGCGTCCGCGCCCTCGTCGTAGACAGGGGCGGACCGTCGCGTTGCGGCGCAGCATATGGCTGCTAAAAACACAACGAAAAACCAGAATTTTGGGGGATTCATCGAATCTCCTTTCGCTACTATCATAACGCAGGTTTCGCAAAACCCCGGGGGGTTGGGTAGTGTCCTAATTTCGACCGTAGCGCCGGGCTTGACAGGCTGCGGAAAAACACTGGGTACGCGATGTGGCGGCAACTTTACGTCGCCATCACACCAATGATTGCAACGTGCGAATGGCGGGGTAAACCCGCCACCAGGTCATTCTCCGCGGCCTGCTGATCCCGGCACCTGCCGTCCTACAGGACGGGCTACCTTCAAAGTGGCACATCGCCGAAGATTGCCGTTCTCTACCCACCCCAGAATTGACTGTGATAGCATCAAGCGCGGGACCTGAGACATGGAATTCGGGGTTCGGGATTAGGGTTCAGGGACGCAGGAATTAGATTCGGGAGCCGGGGTTCGGCAAATCGAAAGCCAAGATCCGACCGACCTCTGATCCCGAATCCCGAACCCCTAATACCGTGTCCCATATCCCGTGCCCCGTTCCGGAAAGGAAGCCCCATCACTCATGGAGTATACCGGACAAGCCGCATCGCGATTCGCGTTTGCCGACATCCTTTATGAGAAAAAGGACGGGATCGCGCGAGTTACGCTGAACCGCCCGGAGATCTACAACGCCTACTCCTCCGACACGCTGCGCGAGATGACGGAAGCTTTTCGCGACGCTGCGATGGACGATGCCGTGGGAGTGGTGGTGCTTACCGGCGCCGGCGACAAGGCATTTTGCGCCGGAAGCGATGCCAGGGAGTTCTCCAAGGAATTCCTGCGCCGACCGCGGAATTTTTGGAAGTTTCAAGGCAGGCTCGCCGAAGCCCTTAATCTGTTTCGCCATCTCGGCAAGCCTACCATTGCCCGGCTGAATGGAGTGGTGGCCGGCGCGGGGAATGACTGGAACCTGGCTGCGGACTTGGCCATTGCGGCGGACCCTGTACGCTTTATGCAGATGGGCACGCGCGTGGGCCTGGTGGATGCCTGGGGCGCCACCCAGTGGTTGCCACTTGTAATCGGCGAGCGGCGCGCCCGTGAGATGCTGCTGACTTGTGACGAGGTCACCGCCGACCAAGCGCTGAATTGGGGACTCGTGAATCAAGTTGTTCCCTTTAAGCAGCTCGACCGAGCCGTGAACGCCTTGGCCAAGAAGTTGATCCAAAAATTCCCGGAGTGCACGCGCTACACGCGCCAGCAACTGGACATGTGGAAAGATTTGGCGTGGACTCTCACCAGCGGCCACGCGCGCGACTGGCTGGCCGTGCACGCCACTTCCTGGGAAACCTACGAAGGCATTCAGGCCTTCATTGAAAAGCGCCCACCCGATACCAGGAAACTACGGGAGATGGCGGTGGCGGGAAAATCCAGCGAATTTCTTTGGGGTGCGCACACCCGCAAGTGCGAGGACTGTGGCGCGAAAGGCATCCCGGAAAAGTTCGACTATTGCGGGAAATGCGGAAGTAAACTGAAGTAGGGCAGTGACGAGTGAAAAGTGACAAGTGACTAGCAAGCAAGGCAGTGGTAAGTGGTGAGTAACGAATGGCCAAACAACGAAACTCAAGACACGCCGCGCTTTTCGGGCTTTGATTTTCGAACTTCGGGTTTTGTTAGCTCGTCACTTGTCACTCTTCACTCGTCACTGCCGTAAGGAGGTCGTTGTGGCAGACGAACCGGCTGAACTAATTCCGGGCGAAGCGAGAGAAGAAGCCAAGAAAGAATTCAAATTCATTCGCTGGGATGCTTCGGGCGAGGTGGCGCACCTTACGCTGAATCGGCCGAAGCAAAACGTCATGAACATTGACATGCTCCGGGAGATGGTGCGGGCCATCGATAGCCTCACCGTCCGCGAGGATGTGCGGCTGATCCTGCTCGACGCCGCTCCGGAGTGCGAGGGCTACTTCTCATTGGGTGTGGGTGCGGAGGGGTACACCCAGCAGATGGTGTTTCAAATGATGGACGCGTTTCACAGCGTCTTTCGCGTCATGAATGAGCTCTCCAAACCCGTGCTTGCGGTCGTGGAAGGCGTGGCCTCGGGAGCCGGCGCCGAATTGGCGGCGTTCTGCGATTTGGTGGTCGCCACAGAAAATGCACAGTTTCGTCAGCCCGAAATTAAGTTGGGCGTGTTTCCGCCGATGGGGGCCGTTGTTTACCCGCGCGTCATTGGGCCGCGCCGCGCCATGGAGCTGCTGCTTACCGGTGAACCCATTAACGCCTTTCAAGCACAACAAATGGGATTGGTCAATCGCGTTGTGCCGCGTGAGAAGCTCAAGGAGACCGTCGATGCGTTGGTGAAGCGCATCTCCGAACAAAGCGGTCCGGTGCTGAGCTTGTTGAAGCGCGTGGTCTTTGAAGGCACCTGGCAGCCCTTCGACGAGGCGCTAAAGCGAGCCCAGAGTATCTACTTAAACCAGTTGTTTGATCTTGAAGATTCCCGGGAAGGCCTGCGCGCGCTCATCGAGAAACGCAAGCCGGTGTGGAAAAACAGGTAGGACAGCGACGAGAAAAGCAGTGACAAGTGACCAGTGACAAGTGACGAGCAAGCAAGGACAAGTAACAGGCAGGCGAGGCCGAAGGACAATTAACTAATAAGCGGTGACAAGCCGTCGGTGGACAAAGCTGAAACACGGAATCAAGCGACGTGACGCTTCTTGCTTGTCACTCGTCACTTGTCACTGCTTTTCAGAGCTCTCCGAGCGATTTCTCCACGTCATCCAGCGCCGTTTTGGAAAGCTCGCTGGGCAGCGGATCGGTGGATCGGCGCGAGTATATGCGATCGCCGGATTTTGCCGCCTCGACGATTTCTGTGGTGTTCTTCTCACCGGACTCGATGTTGAACCGGTAAGCCGGTTTGGCCAGGCCAAAATCCGCCAGGCTGCCGCTCTTGGGGAACGAATCCGCACGCATGTCTCGCAAGTGGGTCAGGAAGGTATCCATCTTATCGGAGTTCACCGTCTTGGCCTTGGGCGCGGTCTCTTTCCATTGCGTCCCCTGCCGGTCGAAAACCCAATGTCCCTTGGGCGTGTCCACCTCGGCATGTTTCACGTCGAACGCGGAGAATGAGAACAGATCCTTCTCGCGCAAATCCGCCTGGCTCTTTTTGAATTGAGTGATAAAGTCGGAGTTCAGAGTGAAGACAGGCTCGAGCGCGGAATTCGTGGCAAAATAGCGCTCCGCATCCTTTTCCTTTTTCCCCACCATGATCGTTTGCGTTCCGTCGCTGCCTGTCAGTTGCAGGCGCAGTTCCGGTGAACCGAATCCATAGTCGCCGCTCTTCTTTTTATCCTCCGACGCGATGGTCTGCATGGTCAGGCCCCGTAATTGGCTAACCAACCCGTCCACGGTAAAGCGGTCCGCGCGCACGGATGGCGGCAGCACCAAATCCCATACACCTTCGGGATTCTTCTCGAGCGTCCAGCTTGTCCCCTTGTATTCAACCCCAATTTTCTGAAGCTGGTCGGCCTCCAGAGTTAGAGCCCGGCGGTCGCGCAGGTCGAACATTTTCTTTTCCAGAGAGGTTTTCAGATAACTCGCCAGGGTGAAGACTTGTGGGTTGCCGCTGGTTTGCGCATACAATCCGCCACTGGTGGGAGTGTCGTCGCCCAGCAGCAGAGTAAAGGACGGCGGTTTGGCATCTGTGGTGACCTCCAAAGTGAAGCTGGGAGGATCGAGGCCATAGTCCTTCACGCTGGTCGGGTGTGGGTCAACCACCTCGTCGGACGTCGCGGTGGTCAAGCTGTTCAGAATCCCGGAAAAGTTGCCTTGGTCCACTTGCAGAGGGTGGGGATCCGTGATGGTCCACTTTCCGCCTTCGCGGCGACAGGTGAAGGCATCGCCGTCGCGAGGTTTGAACGTTATGGACTGGATGTGCTGTGGGTCGAGGGAAAATATCTTCGTCTGGTTGCTGGTTTCGACGGCGGGTTTCTCTTTGCCCTTGTGCTTGTCGTAGTAGGTAAACGCTCCCCATGTGGCCGCCAGGATCACCAGGGCAATCAGGGTATTCAGGAATTTTTTCATCTTCATGGACTGTGGCACCATCGGGCTTACTCGTCACGGCCTTGCTTGCTTTTCACTGTTCACTTGTCACTCGTCACTGCTCTTATTATCGGCGCTGCCACCACACCAGGAAGCCTGCCAGCACGATCAGGATGGGTATCCCGAACACGCCCAGTATGAGCACCCGGCGCATCTGTTCCGCATTGATGTTCAGGTGCTGCGATTCCGGAGGCGTAGCTCGAATGGAAATGAGATCTTCATCCGCCGACAGCCAGTTGATTGAGTTCATAATGAAGTCGCGATTGCTTTGAAAACCCAGGAAGCTGTTCGCCGCCACCAGGGAAGTTCCCAAGGCCACGAAGCGGCCTTCCGTCCTTTTCTCTCCGCCTCCGGACAGCGTACCCGACACGGCCAAAGAGAGTGGACCCTTTATGTCCTTGCCGGCGTGGAACTGAATCTCTTTAATCTTGGGAGTCCAGTCAGTGACGTCGTAACTGTCGGAGGACGTGTCGCAGAGGGAGTCGGCGCTGATACCCGGTTTGGAATCCTTGCCCACCTCAAACGAGCGCGAGAGCGGGAAAAGTGTGGCGCGCCCGTTCAGCGGCTGAACAATGGGGCTGGACCCGTACTTAACCACCAGCGGCATGTACGGTTCGGTGCCAAAGATTTGGGCCACCGGGTTTTCGTCAATTACCAGATCGTTGCGAGCCTTCACACCCCAGTCACCCAGCAGTTTGGTCAGATTGGGAAGTTCGACCCCCGCATCCAGCATGGCGAGTACGCGTCCGCCGTCTTGAAGGTATTTGTTGATGATGTCAATTTCCGGAGGGAGATAATCATTTTGTGGGCCGGCGATGACGACCATGGTGCAATCTTTAGGGATTTCCATCTTCTGCAAGAAGGGGAGCGATTCCGTCAGGTAG
>JBKQVI010000207.1:0-12626 GCA_052139985.1 Terriglobia bacterium | reverse complement strand
GGCGGCGTAAAGCCGCCTCTACCTCATCCCGAGAAAAATTCACCGGTCAGAATCGCCGGTGTACAATAACACGCTACGTGGAGTCTGGGAAGTGACCGAATCCTTGATCGCAAAGATCGCAAGCGGGCTCTTGGCGGATTACGACGCGCACCGGCCGGGGCAGATTTTCGCCGATCCCGCATTCACCCTCACCCTCGCCGAGGCGTTTGAAGTGCAGCGCCAAGTGGCCGCGCTGCGCGCCGCTCGGGGCGAAGCGGTGGCCGGTTACAAGATCGGATGCATCAGCGAAGCGGTACAACGGCAACTGGGTCTTGACCGCCCGGCGTTTGGGCACATTTTCGCGACCGAACTTCATCCCTCAGGCGCCGTTCTTGATGCAAGAGCGTTTGACGGCCTCGCCATCGAGGGTGAGTTTGCGGTCCGCATCGGCGGCGACCTGTCGATTGCCTCCCTGTTTCCGGTCATCGAGTTGCATAACAACGTTTTCCGCGGCCCCGTGCCGACCTCGCAGGAGTTGATCGCCAACAATGCGCTGCACGCCGGCGTGGTCCTTCCGCCCGTCGAAATCCCCTGCCCTGATCGCGCGCAACTGGCGGGCGCGACGATCTCGGTCTTCCGCAACGGCGAACTGCTAGGATCGGCGAAAAGCGATGCGATTCCGGGCGGGCCGCTGGCGTCCCTCACCAAAGTGGCCGAGCATGTTGCGTCCACCGGCGGCGCGCTTCAGCCGGGCCAGATCGTCCTGACGGGCTCGCCGCTGCCACTCTACCCCGTCCGGCCAGGGGACCATATTGTGGTGCGCGGCCTGGAGTCCACCGCAGTGGAACTTTCCATGCGTGCTTGAGCGGCATGGCGTACAATTCATGTTTCGGAGGTGAATTATGGGCGAAGTTGCGTATCGATCCGAAGTGCGCATCGAGCGGGTGAAGGGGCCCGTTCGCCGGGCGTATTTGCCCGCCGAAAAAGAGCCGGTCATTTTCGGCGTGCACGGAGCCGTCGCGGAGCACTACCACGTATCACCGGACGCGTTCCCGCCGCACGCCACAACGCTCGACTACATTGTTGCTGCCGCGGCCGGTTGACTTACGGGAACCTTCGGGGGCGCGCTGGAAGCGCGCCAAATTTCGGCGTCGAATGAACGCTTGGTGTCCGAAGCGGTGGGGGAAGTGGAACTGGAGGGCAACGTCCTGGTGATCCGCCGCATTCACGTCAAGCTGCGGCTGAGAGCGGAAGAGCAGCACCGCGAAACGGCGTCCAGGGTCCACGGCTTCTTCGCGGAAAAATGCCCGGTGTATCTCAGCCTTTACAAGGCGATCGCCATCACCACCGAACTGGTCTTCGAGCCCCTGGCATCGGGAGAAAATCGTCTGTAGTACCCTAAAAGTGTGTTGGCCGGAAGTTGAGCCCGGTGGACATATTTCTACTCGTCTAGCATTACTATATTAAGTCGTGTCCTCAAAGATTCGGTTGAACTTCGTTCCGCAGAAGGGACAGAGTCCGCTCCATCTCACCAGCCAGGGCTGGATCGTGCGGAGAATTTGTTCCCACGTCGCACCAAAAGTTTTTTTTACGCCGTAAGTAGACGGTCAGGATAAAGAGATAAGCCACGGCGGAAAGTACCAGATGATGATGAAAGCCTCGCCAAGAGCGGCCTTCGAAATGGTCCAACCCCCAGTCATCCTTGGAGCGCTGAAAGTATTGTTCGATGTGCCAGCGGGAACGGCTCAGTTTCAAGCAGCGGGCTTTGGTGGGGGGACGGTGGAGATGGGCCAAGTAATAGTGGTAGGGTTCGGGATCCCCCGCCGGCCAGTCCACCACCAGCCAGACTTTTTCCAGCTCGCCCCCCGCTTGGCGCAAGTCGTGTTGCAGAAAAACCTCGCGCCAAGCCAGACGCGTGCGCCGGGTTTGTCCGCCCGCCGTCACCCAAGAGCCCTTCTTCCATTCGTTCTCCGGGATCCGCTCGGTCAACTCCGCCAGGGTCGCGGCGGGAGGTTCCCCCTCACAGACATAACGGCGAACCCGCTTGACCTCGGTCCGCACCTCGCGGTCCCATCCCTTGAGTGCCTGCCCGTCGACTTGCAGAAAAAACTCCAGGTCCAGGTCGCGCACCCCGGCGCGAAATTCCGCGTTGTTGCCGTAGGCGCTATCCCCCAAGACCGGGGCCGGAGGAACTCCGTCGCGCCGCGCTTGGCGCAGGATCTCCAGCGCCAGCTCCGGCTTGGTGGCAAACGTCACTTCCTCCAGGACTCCGGCGGCTTGGCAGCGTTCCCGGTCGGCGGTCCAGCGCTCGGGCAGATACAGCCGTCCGCCCACCGGCGCGGCGATCCCCCCGTCGCTCACCACCACTTCCACGCTCACTGGACAGTTGGCCTGCTTGCCCACCGCCCCACAATATTGATGCGCAACTCCCACCGAGTGCGACCCCTGCTTGACCCAACCGGTTTCATCCACCACCCAGGCCTCCAGCGGCTCCAAGTGCGGAATGACCTCCTGCCGGATCGCCCGCCACAACTCTTCCTCCTGCCAGGGGCTGTCGGTAACAAACTGTTGCAGACTTTGCGCGTCCACGCCCAGCCGCTCCGCCATGGGGATGATCGATTTGCGTTGACCGGGCATCAGCAAGCCCTCCACATAGCGAGTGGCCGCCACGCGTCGTTCACTCCGACCGAGCCCGGCAATCAGCGGATTCAGAAACTCCAGGAATTGCCTCGCGCTTGCTTTCCAAAGCTTGGCATTCCAAGGTATGGGCTTCATGCGCCCAGGCTATGTCATTCCAAGGGGGAATGCAAGAACAACTTAACATAGTAATACTAGGAGAGCGTCCACGGTCCCCGGCGCGGCCTGCCGCTTGTGACCATCGAACCCCCACTGAAGGCGGCGGGGTAACTGCCCGGTTAGCGATTTCGCCCTTGCGGGAATTCGTTAATTGGGCTCGCCGGCCGCAGCCTGTCAATCCTTTCGCCCCTTTTCGGATCGCTCCTTCTTTGCCTGCTGCAAGGCGCGTTCTGCCGCGTTGGAAAGCACTTCCGCTCCGGTCTCAAGAGCGTCCAAGGGCCGACGGCCCTTCTTCGCAGTCGTAACGAACGCATTCAGGAGTGCGCTGGCGATGTCCTCCGCGCTCGCGCCATTCCGTGCAAGATCGTCAACGAAAGCGTGCAGGCGGTCGATACAATCTTCGGTGGCCATGATTGGTTTTTTCATATTCTTCCCATAAGCGGATTTGAAACTTCAGCCACACGGGTTCCTGATTAAGATAAGCCTGCGGGTGTCCTCCGCAAAAAAGACGTTCCGGTGACATTAGGGAGTAACAAGCTCGTGCCACAACTCTTTCGAGTAGGTATTCGTGCTGCAGACCTCCCAAGAGGGGCTTTACCAGTCCCCGATGTGCGCAAACGAAAGGGAAGCTGTCGATTACTTTTCTTGGACAACACAGAATGCGCCAGCAGAATTAGAGATTCGCGCCCAACAATTCTGTCATTTGCCCATACGACGGCGGCGACGGAAAACCGCCACGCGGCTGCAGCGACCACCAAAAATGCACCTCGCCGCTGCGTGGGGCCGTGGGTGCCGCCAAGCAATCAAATGAAATGTGCACCCCTTAGGCACCTTGGACTGGGAGATCTCTGGATCGTGTCCGCTAAGTCTTGTAGAACTGCGATGTCCTGATTCTAAATGTGAATCGTTCTGTGGTTTCGAAAACCGATGTTCTGATGTTTGTTCCGCACGTAAGTTATTGAAATGGCAGGGGTGGAGGGACTCGAACCCCCGACCCTCGGATTAGAAATCCGATGCTCTATCCGGCTGAGCTACACCCCCGCGACCCTTTAGCTTACTTCAAATGGCGGCCTTTCATCAAACCTTCGTCGTGCGAGCTGAGTGTCAGACATTCTCGCCGGAGCCACATGTTCATGGTTCCACGACGGGACTGGGAAATCGTTCCGAACCCAGTTGGTCCACGAAGGTCGTCACTTCGCCTTTAGTTCGTGCCGTCGACATGAACCGACGCGCTCAGCGGTGTGCTCGCGGACGACCCTCCGACGTACACCTTATAGTCGCCCGGGACAAGTTCCCAACCGTTCCTCTGGACATTGAAAATGGACAGATACTGAGGGTCGACGGTCACGGTGACGGTCTTGGTTTCACCCGGAGCGAGCGCAACCTTCTCCCACCCAACCAGGCGTTTGAAAGGTTCGCCCGCTTTCGTCGGCAACAGGGCATAGGCCTGCGCGACCTCCGCCCCGGCGCGCTGGCCGGTATTGGTGACGCTGAAGGTCACCGTCAACGCTTTTGCGATTGCCACCAGGAGTCCAGAGTATGAGTACGTTGTATAGGACAGGCCGAAGCCGAACGGAAAGAGCGGCTCCTTGCCTTCCACTTCAAACCATTTGTAGCCGACCTTCAGCCCTTCGTCATAGTTGGCATCAAAGGGCGGAAACTTGACGTCCCCGTTATGACTTTCGCCGGCGGGCACGTACTGCATTCCGGCCAGGGCAGGATGGGGCAGGTCCGCCTCGCTCTTGGGGAAGGTCACGGGAAGCTTTGCGGACGGGTTAACATCACCGAAGATAATATTTGCCAAGGCTTCGGCGCCTCGAATTCCCGGGTACCAGGCCTCCAAAATCGCGCTGACTTTGCCGATCCAGGGCATGGTCACCGGCCCACCGTTTTCAAGCACGACGATGCAGTGAGGATTGACGGCGGCGATTGCCGCAATCAGCGCGTCCTGGTTATGGGGCAAGGAGAGGTCCCGCACGTCGGAACCTTCACTGGTATGTTGATGGACAAACACGATGGCGACGTCGGCTGCTGCTGCCACCTTAGCTGCGGCAGACCTGTCTTTCCCATCGTCGAAAGTCACTTGGGTGTTCGGCAATCGTGCGCGCATGACCTTAAGCGGAGAAGAAGGATGCCAACCGTAGGGATTACCGGGAACGGCGTTTCCCTCCGCGGGATCGACCTGGTCAGAACCGCTGCCAGAGAGCACGCCGGCGTCAGCGTGCTCGCCGATGATCGCCAGGGACTTGATGCTCGAAGCGTTCAGAGGTAACTGGTTGTTGGCGTTCTTGAGCAGCACGATGCCCAGTTCGGCGGACCTTTGCGCCACCTCGGCCCCCGTGAAGGGATTCACGGGTCGCAGCACCGGCGGATCATCGAATACCCCAAGGGCTATTTCCGTGCGCAGAATTCGATGCACCATGTCGTTCAGTCGGGACATCGGGACATCGCCTTTTTCCACCGCCGCTTTCAGGGCAGTTCCGAAATAGACCCCACTGGGCATTTCCTGATCGAGGCCGGCGAGGGCGGACGGGTTCGTGCTATGCGCGGCGCCCCAATCCGTCATGACCCAGCCTTGATACTTCCAGGATTTCTTGAGGACGTCAGAGAGCAGGTACGGATCTTCGCACGTGAAAGTGGTGTTGAGCTTGTTGTACGCGCACATCACAGTACCCACATTCGACTCCTGAATGGCGATGTGAAACGCCAGCAGATCGGTTTCCTGCATGGCGCGCTTGTCGATGTTGACGTTCATGATGAAGCGGCCGGTTTCCTGGTCGTTCACCGCATAGCGATTGATGTTGCCGATCACCCCCTGGGCCTGCGTTCCCTTTAATTCACTGCCCAGCATTTTGCCGATCAGGAGAGGGTCTTCACCGAGGCACTCGAAGTTCCGCCCATTGCGCGCTTCGCGAATGATGTTGGCGGTTCCGCCGAGCGACACGTTGAATCCGAGGTCACGAATTTCCTTGCCCAGCAACGCGCCGAAATCGTATGACGCCTGCAAGTCCCAACTTGCGGCGTTCGCCAAGGCCGACGGGAGCGCCGTGGCGTAACGTCCGGTGCGGCCGATGTTGGCAACGCCCGACCTTCCATCGGACATCTGCAACGCGGGAATTCCGAGGCGGGGCACCCCCACGACGTACCCAGCGCCCCCGAGCGATTTCTGTAGCGATTGCTCGCCCTCGTCTCCATGGACGAGTGATAGTTTTTCCTCCAGGGTCATTTGCTGGATTAGCAGGTCGGCTCGACGGTCGGGTGACAAACTCTTGTCGGACCATGGTCCCTTCGGCGTGGGTGGCGGCGTTTGACTTGTCCACTCCTGTGCAACCGTAATTGGAAGGCTGGTAATGAGAATTGCAGCGACAACAAAGATCATTGATGGGTTTAGGGCAGTACGGTACGACCGGTTCTCGTTCATTTATGTTCTCCTGGACATCGCGTCTTGAGCGGGCGGCGCTGCAATTGGCGTTGCAAGACAGTTAAGGATTCAGAATCCGATGGTGTCTTCCAGCGCGCAGGTTCTGCACGCTTGCGCGAGCAAGGTTATGCTACGCGGCCAGGAAAAACAAGCGTACGTTCATCGTGCGCTTCCGGCCATGAGTGAGCGTTGGCGCTTAAGAGCTGGATTCACCCAGCGGTCCGGAACGTCCACAAACCCACACATGCCCGCCAATGAAATGTGCCAGCTGATGTCGACACTTGGGCTCACGGACAACTCGAAAGATGCCGATGGTCTTGGGGAAGGCAGTAGAGGTTAAGAATCAGCCCACGGCCGCGGGGGGGCAACCTCTGAAGGGTGGCTTGTGGGGTCGTAGGCCTTGAGTTTGGGCGTGCTTGCGTGCCGCAAGGGCCGCATGGAGATGTTTGGAAGGAGAAGAAGAAAATGGATCTTTTGAAACAACGGTTGACCCATCTCTGGCTGCGCCAGTCCACCCCAGCTAACCCTCCGGATCCGGAGCACGGCGTTTTCCCTAACCGAATGGGCGTCACGTCTCGAGAGCCGATGTATATTTCCGGAACGATGCTTTTGCCCGGCCGTTATGTATTTCGACTGGTGGATCCTGGCATCGAGCGAAATCATGTAGAGATCTTTAACGAGGATCGGACCCGGCTTGTGGCCGAGATCACGCCTGTACTGGATAGCTAACGACCTAAAAGCGAATCGAGCCTCAATTGGAGTAGGGAAGCAGCCGTTAATCCGAGAACCTTCATTGCGATTGATCCCTCGCAAATACTCAGTCCGGACTCACTCCTCGTTTTCTGACTCCGTCGCCGGCTCCGGTTCAGCCTTCAGTTCAATTATCGTAGGCCCGGCGCCGCTCAATTTGCTGTTGAGCGCCGGTAGATCCGTTGACTTGATCGCCTTCCAGCGCGTCATCACGTCGGAATCGTCCTTTTCAACGACGGCAACCGCGGCGATCTGCGACGCCGTTGGGGCGGCATCGGCGTTGCTAACTTGGCCATACAGTTGACCCAGTTTGCTCGAGACGTGGGAGAGCGTAGTCTCTGGCGAGGCAGAATCGAGTGATTCCTCGTGGCCTCCTGCGAGTGCGGCCACCTTCCTGACAAGAGCGCCAATTCCGTCGGTCGCCGGGCCTCTCGTTTGCTTTGGGAGCGACTCAAGCTGATGGAGAAGCCCTCGTAGCTCGGCCTCAGCATCGAGATTCCTATCCATCATCGCGGCCAGGCGAGTCTCGACTTCATGCTGTTGCCGCAGGCCAGCGGCGGGGGTCGTCACGTGTTGGTCCATTATCACGGTCAACGCTGGGCCTCGAAGAATCCCATTCGATCTAATTCATTAACTGCCAATTCGCGTTTTCGCGTACCATCGTTACGCAATGGAGAAATTGGATTGGACCGCCGAAAGAGGACGAAGTTCCAATTCACTCCCGGAGGATGTCGAGTAATTTGGCCCCCATCGTCAATGCCCAAGGACTGTCGAAGCAGTACGGAATCACCCCGCTCTTCCAGAATGTTTCCTTCACCGTGTCGGAAGGCGACCGCATTGGCCTGATTGGGCCGAACGGCTCCGGCAAGTCGACTCTGCTGGAGATTCTCTGCGGTCGCGTAAAACCGGACAGCGGTGAGGTTGCGATTCGAAAGCGCAGCACCCTTAGCTACGTCGCGCAAGTGTCCGAATTTGCCGGTGGCGAGACGGTCAGGTCGGTAATCGAGCGGGCGCTTGAACTGGCCGCCGTTCCCGGGGCGGAGCGAGAGGCTCGGACATCCGAAGCGCTCGGCCGCGCCGGTTTTGTCGATTTTGAAGCGCCTGCCACAACCTTGTCGGGAGGCTGGCGCAAACGGCTGAGGATCACCGAGGGGCTGGTGCAACGGCCAGACATTCTGCTTCTCGATGAGCCCACCAACCATTTGGACTTTGCAGGGATCCAGTGGCTGGAAACTCTGCTCCAGAATGCGCCGTTCGCGTGCGTGGTGGTAAGCCACGACCGCTACTTTCTCGAAAACATTGCCAGCGAGGTGGTGGAACTCAATCGCGTCTATGTGGACGGCATGTTCCGCGTCAAAGGGAACTACAGCAAGTTTCTCGAGAAGAAAGAGGAGTACCTTGACGCGCAGGGAAAGCGGCAGGATGCCCTCACCAATCGAGTCCACTCGGAGCTGGAATGGTTGCGACGGGGTCCCAGGGCTCGACGGACCAAGGCCAAGGCGCGAATCGATAAAGCTCACGAGCTGATGGGTGAGTTGGCGGACCTGAATTCCCGGAGCCGCACCGCCACCGCCAAGATTGATTTTTCCGCGACCGACCGGCAAACCAAGCAATTGATCGCGCTGGATGACGTTACCTATGCCATTGGTAATCGCACTCTATTCGAAGGCCTGACTTTCACCGTGAAGTCGGGAATGCGTGTGGGACTGGTTGGACAAAACGGAAGCGGCAAGACCACGCTACTGCGTTTACTACGAGGCGACATCCAAGCCAGCCGCGGCGAGATTCGCCGCGCTGATGCGTTGCGGATTGTGTACTTCGACCAGAATCGCCAGCTTGACCCAGACCTCACGTTACGCCGCGCCCTGGCGCCCGACAGCGATTCGGTGGTTTATCAGGAGCGAGTGATTCACGTGGCATCCTGGGCGGCAAGGTTTCTCTTTAACCCGGACGACCTCAGTCAGCCGGTCGGCCGGCTCTCCGGAGGCGAACGGGCGCGCGTGTTAATCGCCCAGCTCATGCTTCAACCGGCGGACGTCTTATTGCTGGATGAACCTACCAACGACTTGGATATTCCGACCTTGGAAATCCTGGAAGAGAGCCTGCTGGAATATCGCGGGGCGCTGGTGTTGGTCACTCACGACCGCTTTATGCTGGATCGTGTCTCGACCGTCGTTCTCGGCCTGGACGGTCTGGGCGGTGCGGAAAGGTTTGGCGATTACTCGCAATGGGCCGTTTGGCAGCGCGCGCAGCAGGCAAAGGGCGCTCGGAGCGTCCCGGCCGACGACCGGCACCCGCCTTCCGAAGCGGACGAGGCTCCGAAACCGGGGGCGAAGAGGAAACTCTCCTACCTGGAGGCGCGTGAGTTCGCCGCGTTGGAATCGAGAATCGCCGAGGCGGAACAAGAGCTAAGAGTCCTGCGTGCGGCGCTGGAAGATCCCGCGATTGTGAGCGACGCCGCTCGGCTTCACGTGGCATATGCGCAGATGGGAGAGACCCAAAAGAAAGTAGATAAGCTGTACGCTCGCTGGGCCGAACTGGAACAAAAGCAGGGGTGAGCTTCCTCCGCAGACCGGGACGAGAAACTTGTAGCGTGGGCGTCTCGCCCGCTGGGGCGTGGGCATCTTGCCCTCGCGTTCGTGCCAGGAGCGGGACGCTCCCGAGACCGCGGGCGAGACGCCCACGCTACGTTCGGGCGACCGCGACTTTCGCCCCTATGTCGTGCGCCCATGCTGAAACGACAATGCTGAAACGAACGCTTGGCACTGCCTCGCAGTTCGACTACTATGTCGTGTTGCGGTGCTGCAAGTTAGCCCAATCGGCATTGCACTGCGGTGGGAACTTGCTCCACAACTCTTGCCGCAGGGGATTCAACACACGCCGTTAGTCCTATCGGTCCACCCGCCGTCTGACTGAATCGCGCAGCGCGACCGACCTTATTGTGCCCTATGAAGCTTTTGGGTTCTTCTTTTCCCTTTCTGATGGTTGTGCTCCTGCCAGGCCTGGCCATCGCTGGTTCCAGACCCTTGGGCGCCAACACCACTTTGGTCATCCCGCGCGTTTCAAGCCCACCCACTCTGGAAGATTTTCTGGCGATGAAGCCCGATTCCAAGTGGGAAGGTAAGCTGGCGAAGGTGGAGGGCTTCACGCAACGCTTGCCGAGCGACGGCCAACCCGCCAGCCAGAAAACGGTTGCCTACCTCGGCTACGACGACAACAATCTCTACTGCATTTACGTAGCTTTTGACACCGAGCCGTCGCGTATCCGCGCCCACCGAGTCATGCGCGACACTTTTTACATGGAAGACAAAATCGACCTCTTCCTCGATACGTTTCACGATCACCGCCGGGCCTACGTTTTTAGTGTCAACCCGTATGGCCATCAGTTGGATGGCCTCTGGACGGAGGGACCCCGGAGTCAGTTTGACGGCACCTGGGACGGGGTATGGGCGTCGCGAGGCAAACCTACCGGCCAGGGTTTCGTCGTCTGGTTGGCGGTCCCGTTCAAGACCCTGCGCTTTCCCAAAACTGAAAAACAAACCTGGGGAATCGTTTTCGTGCGCTGGATTCCGCGCCACAACGAATCCAATTGTTGGCCTTGGATCTCGACGCGCATTGAGGGCCGTATTAGCCAGGAGGCGACATTGGCGGGCCTGGAAGGAATTCATCCTGAAAAGCGTGGTGTCGTCATCCCTTACACCTATGCCCGCTCGTACCGGACCCTCGATCAAACCAAAGCGAACAACCCCGTGTTCGATAGCAAGACGGTTGACCCCAAGGCCGGCGCGGACGGGCGGGTAGTGTTCAAAGACTCCTTCTCCCTGGACATGACGGCAAATCCCGACTTTTCCCAAGTGGAATCTGACCAACCCCAGGTGACCGTGAACCGCCGATTCACTGTGTATTACCCCGAGAAACGCCCGTTCTTCCTCGAGAATTCCAACTATTTCGCGACCCCCATGAACCTGCTGTTCACGCGCAATATCGCCGATCCGCAGTTCGGGTTACGTCTGACCGGCAGGGAGGGTCCTTACGAAATCGGGGCGCTGGTCATCGATGACCGCTCGCCCGGCGAGTCGGTGCCGCCGGGCAATCCGTTGTACGGCGACCGCGCCGCCTTTGGTGTGTTGCGCGTCAATCGCGATATCTTCCGGCAATCCTCCGTTGGCATGATCTACACCGACCGGGAGTTTGCCGGCACGTACAATCGTGTGGGAGGATTCGATACACACCTCAAGCTGCGAAAGAACTGGTGGCTTACCGGGGAAGCGGTCACGAGTGAAACGACGGCGCCCGGCGTTCCACGCACCGCCGGCCCCGCTTACAACGCCCAATTGCGTTATGACGGGAGGCAGTTCTACTCCAACACCCAGTATAACGACATGAGTCCGGGCTTCAACACCCTCACCGGGTATATCGAGACCGACGCGGTGGACCGGCCTGTCTATGTCGGGCGGACCATCACGCAACCGCCCCTCCGCATCGATATGCGCGGCGTGAGTGAGGTGGCCATGTACCGGTTTCGCCCCGAGCACAAATACCTGGTTTCCTGGGGTCCGACCGTCTTCGTCAACCCCGTCTGGGACCATCGGGGAAACCGTCTGGACATGTATCAGGACTACACCATGAGTTGGGAATTCACCGGCCAGACGGCATTTGAAATGTATTGGCTGCAGGACGAGGAAATGCTGCGGCCTCAGGACTTCCAGGGACTCCCCGAGAATGTGGTTTATTCCCATCACCGGCAGGGCCTCTATTTCGAGACCAGTCTCCTGAGTCAAGTGTCCTTCAAGGCGGATTACTCCCAGGGGGCACAGATCAATATCGATCCACCTACCGGCCGGTTGCCCTTGCTTTCCAACGTCAACATGGCGAGCGTGGGCCTGGTACTGCGGCCGGAAAAGCACTTGCGCATCCAGAACACTTACCTTCTTGACCGCCTCACCGACCGGCTGGCGGGCGCGAGCGTATTCAACAATCACATCATCTACTCCGAATGGCAGTACCAGTTCAACCAGAAACTGTCGCTCCGCGTCATCCCTCAATACACGACGGTACTGGCAAATCCGCCGTTCACTTCCCTCAGCACGACCAAGAATTTTAACGGGGATTTTCTCGTCACCTACCTTTTGAATCCGTTCACGGCGCTGTATGTCGGCTATAACGGCAATATGGATAATATCCAATTGATGCAATCGATCGGGGGCAACCAGATCCTCCGCACGCCGGGCCTATACCAGGATGGACACCAGTTTTTTGTGAAGTTTGCGTATCTGCTGAGGTTTTGAAGATCGCGGGTGGGTGCTGTGCTAATTTGAGCCGTAGCGCCGGCTTCCAGCCGGCACAGGAGCCGCCAAGATGGCGGCGCTACGCCCAAATTAGGACAGCACCCGGTAGTGGTGCAGCTTGATTTTCTTGTAGCGGCGAGTTTACCTCGCCATATGGCGGCGTAAAGCCGCCTCTACATCAAACTGTACCACCCCACGACGAGTTTCAAGTTGACATCCCGAACCGGGCAATTTATTCTAAATACTCAAGTCATGGGACGCATCCTCCATCTCGGCGGGGCTAAGTGCTGTTGTACGGCGCCAGCGCCGGTGCGTGGGGCTTGCTAAGCAACGCGGTAATCAAAACGACCTGATTCCAACCCACCGTCGGAGACAAACCCGGCAGTGGGTTT
>JBKQVI010000206.1:0-3027 GCA_052139985.1 Terriglobia bacterium | reverse complement strand
CGTTCCCGGAGCACGATCTCATTCCCTCGCTTGGTGTTTTCCACCTGCTGGGAACGAAACCGATTCTGTTTGGGAATCCGCACCGCCTGGCTGTTTCCGCTGCGAAAAACTTTGGTGATGGCCATAGGAGTAGTATATACAGTATGTAGATACAACGCAAGGGTCGGCCAGAGGGCTTCCCGATTTGGCGTCCGCCTCCAGGGCGCCCGGCTTGATCCCTGCGCCAGTCGGCTAAGAGGGCCGACACCGTCTGCGGTGTTCCGCTGCCTGTCAGAACGGCGTTATAGGATTTCGCCGACGGTGTCGGCGGAATGTTCCAAGAGAGCCGGCGACCCGCCACACGTTCGCGCCAGATTTGACTTAAGAAGTTTGGGTACCTATTGCGAGCGATGCATGCTGGGTACGAGTTCGGCCCCACGGTAACGCTGCGGCATCTTCTTCCCGGTCTCCCGTCAACAAAGGAATACGGTCAGGTCGGAGGCGACTGCGCGGACCACAAGTACTGTTTGGTAATCCGTCAAAGTGAGGAGTTGGATTGTTTCCGGGTGGCCGCCCGTAAGCACGGGGCGCCACATCCGAGCAGGCCGTGTGAGCGGGCGGCTGCCCTGGGCCTATGCCAGGCCTAGGGCGGCATTCTCGGCGCGCGTAAGGATGGAGCCCAAGAGTCCGGGCATTCTGGGAATGTTCCGTAGGTCCCGGTTCAATCTTCGCGCCAGATCGAAGGCGCCCCGTCCGAAAATCAGCCGAAATTCCGGCACGTCATTAGCAATAACACCGGCAACCTGATTGAATACAGCACCCGCTGCTCCCGCCAAAGGATTGCCAGCCATTCCCCCAACCGCCGCTCCGCTAATTCCTGAAATGACAACTTTCCAGAGCGTTCGAACCGGACAGAACGACGGCCATTCTCGAGCGGGACTCATTAGCTCACCTGCGCGTTGTAATTCCTTTCCTATTTCATTGGCTTCCGCGATCGTCCTCGCTCCCTTAAACTCGTGTATCAAGCTCCACATCTTTTCGCGCGGCTCACGGAATTCATTCTTCATGCTTTCCAGAACGTTCAAAATGGCGTCACGGCGGGCGCACCGAGTCAAGAGGATCGAAAGGAAAGGGGGCACAACCAAGCCGATCTCGCCCCCGCCAACGCATCGAACCAATTCCGTCCATTCGCGGTCGAGATTCGCAAGAAGGCCCTCGGGAAACTGCGAGGTGAGATTGATTATGTCATCGGCAAAGGAGTTCTCGATGACTACGCTGCCGCCCGCGGCCACAGTGCTGAGAAGAACACGTATGAACTCTAGATGCGTCTCGAAATAGGGACCACGGTCGGTCATCGCACGATCTTGCGCGAGTTGCCGCAGATCGTTAGAGATGTCGATGTCGTCTCGGGTCACTGCCTGCAATAGATTTTGATACTCGAATAAGTTGTGCCGTTTGTACTCGTCGATGACGGGACCAATGGCGACAATAACGGCCCTTTTACCAGCAGCTATCTCCTCTGGCGTCCACTCATGGTCCTGGTCCATGTCCGGCCAAGGTTCCGCGAGCATTTTCATGTCATCATGAAGAACAATCGATCGGATAAACCGTTCAATCTTCGGAAGGTCAGCCGGATCCCTGAGCGGGCCCTCAACGAGCGACCGAAAAGGGTAGAAGGCGTCGGGATTGCAAAGGGCAAGACTCATGTTGGCAATCCTCAGATTCAGTAACGGAGTTCGATCCAACCCACGCTGGTTGGCTAAGTTTAACGTAGGTGTGAGGGATAATACAGCCGCCAGTTCTCGTCATAAGCAGGACGTTTCAGACCGTAGTCTAGGAAGAAGTCAAACTCAAGGCCAAAGTCTTTGAGCTTCTTGCAGTCACGCTCGGGACGGCCCGCGCGGTACAGAAGAAACCCTATTGATTGGTGATAAGGGTAGGCATAATTGACCCTCCGGAGCAAGCCGATCATGTGGTCGACATTGATTTTGGACGCCGTTTGTTTGAATGCGGAGAACACTCGCTTTATCCCTCCGGCATACGCCGGTCTAACCACAATGTCTAGGAGTGTCCGCTCAAGGTCCGTAGCGTCTGTGGCCTCATCATGTGGTCCCTTGGAATGGACAACTCCGGCTTTGCCCGTGTTCTTGCCGCTAATGAGTATGAACCGCGAGCCCCCATATCGGAATGTGTAACTGGATTGGCGTTGCGTGCCTTTGAAGGCGCGGTTTATGCCTTCTTGCGTGATACCTTCGGGCGCCGGCTTGGACCCCTGCTCCTTATTCACATAGATTGTCGTTCCTGGTGGTTCGAGGCCGTGCAACGTCAGCGCAGTTCTGTGGCATAAGAATGAATCGCGCCGCAGCGAGACAGCCAATTCATAGGGTGAGGGTTTGCCTCGGAGGTATCGCACAATAGGTTTGTATTGGGGAGATTCAAATACTGTCTTGAGAAGCAGTCCCTCTTTGAGTAGAAGCTTCACCGTAAGCGTCTGGTGATGCTTCACCATCTGCTGGGCACTGAGATCAAACTCACCCCATCGTTGCCGGTTCTCGACAACATAATCCGAGAGGTCGCTTGGCCAGAAAATTCCAGTCGAAATCTCGTGAAAATGGGTACGGATTTGCCCCTGTGTGCTTGATCTCATTCATCGCCCCCTCAATCTATTAGGTATGTATACCTTATAGATTGAGCCCGCGTCTGGTATTTGTGAATGGGGGAGATATTGCCACTACCACGGGGATGAATTTCAGAAAACATAAGGTCGAGGACCCACCGAACAGATCTGCGCTATAGTTACTTGGGTCTGCTCCCTCATGATTTTTCCTCCACTCCGCCAGGCCATCAGGTATATATACCTGATGGCCTGGCCTGGTGGCATCCCCTTTTTGCGAAAAGTGTGAATGTGTTTGAAAGAGGCACTTAGGTATGTATACCTAAGTCTGGCCTTTGGCCCTTTGGGGCTCAGGCGGTTGCGTAGCAGACAGCGGAGGCGAGGGGGAAGTCGCATTTCTCCGGCTTTATGGTAGGGGTGGGGGCAGGCGCGAA
>JBKQVI010000205.1:0-2641 GCA_052139985.1 Terriglobia bacterium | reverse complement strand
CGCGAGTCGTCGTCTTCGTGAAGGCGTTTCAATCCCTTGTGGCGGATCGACCGGATCATTCCTGTACTGTAACGCGTCACGTAACGCATGTCAACAGCGGGTAGCCACGGTGTCGCCGTGGCGACCTCTCATGAATGCGGGCTTTTCCTTCGATGACGAACCCGCGGTCAATTCCAAAGACGAATTGACCGTGCCTACCTCCGGGTCACAGAACCTCAGGCGCCGCTCGAACTGTAATCTCTGCGCTTGGAGCTTTCCACCTTGCGCAATTCGATCACTGGGCGTAAGGCGTCGTTAGAGTAGGGGTAGGGCTTGCCCTACCCTTTTTGGTTCGGCGGCAATGCACAAGGAGGAGACGGCAAGCCGTCCCCCTACAGCTAAACGCCTTGCGGACATCGGGGCATAGGAGAACGAGATTTGTGCTCGTGTGGTAGTTCAGCGCGGCGGACCCGCACCAAACCCTAAATCTCTTGGGTGAGCAATTTACCCGTCCAAAGGCTCTATTTATATACCTTTCGTAAGGCACTCATGAAAAAGCTCGCTAAAAAAACGAGAATTTACGAGTTTGCGATGCAGGCTCCGCACTCCGGCTCGCCGATCTTAATGGTGGGCGGCTATTCCAGCGGTGCGGGTTCTTGCCGCGCCGCAGTAGCGCTGATCCCTCAAGGCGGGGTCAGCAAGGCGGGGTCGGCGCCACACTTGCGTGGCCGCGCGGTTCGTCCTGCAGGACAGGTCTGAAGACAGCGAGCGCGCGAACGCCTTTTAGGTTAATCTAACCAAGCAGAGAATTGGACCAAGACAGCTAAACTAGAATGTGGGCCAAAGCCAAACGGCGGAGATATGGTGGTGGCCCAGCCTTTGGGAGTCAGGCTGGCCAGGTAATTTTGGTAGGGCGAAAGGGAAATCGATGACCGGTGCTGAATGCCTTTTGAAAACTCTGGTGGCCAATGGAGTGGATACCTGTTTCATGAATCCGGGCACTTCCGAGATGCAGTTCGTATCGGCATTGGACCGCGTGGAGGGGATGCGAGGCGTGCTCTGCCTTTTCGAGGGGGTGTGCTCGGGTGCGGCGGACGGCTATGCGCGTATGCTACGCAGGCCGGCGGCCACCTTGTTGCACCTGGGACCGGGATTGGGCAACGCTTTGGCCAACTTTCATAACGCGCGGAAAGCGCGATCGCCTGTCGTAAGTATCGTCGGGCAGCACACCGCAAAGCATTTGCAGTACGACGCTCCGCTCACCTCCGATATTGAGGCGTTCGCACGCACGGTTTCGCCTTACGTGCGAACCGTCGAACGAGCCTCGGACATGGGGAAGACAGCTTCGGCTGTTATCCATGCGGCGCGCACACCGCCCGGTCAAGTGGCGACTCTAATCGTGCCTGCTGACTTCTCCTGGAGCGAAGCTGGCGAGCCGGCAGGTGTGTTGCCGCCGGCGGAACGACCTGGCCCCCAAGCAGAATGCCTCCGTGAGGTAGCTTGTGTTTTGAAGTCTTGTGAGCCCGCCGGGTTGCTGCTCAGCGGGGGCACACTTTTGTCGCCAGGGCTCAAGGCGGCGGGGCAATTAGCCGCCGGTACCGGCGTGCGGGTGTTTGCGGATCGCAATGCCGCAAGGTTGGAATGCGGCGCCCGGAGATTTGTTCCGCCACGGATTGCGTACTTTCCAGAGGTAGCCGAGTCCATGCTGGCAGGGCTGAAACACCTCATTCTGGTGGAAAGCAAACCCCCGGTTTCTTTTTTCCAATACCCAGGCCGCCGCAGCTACCTGGCTCCCGATGATTGTGCGCTGCACTTGTTGGCGCCCATCGAAGGAGACGGCACGGCAGCGCTCCAGGCACTTGTGGAGGAGTGCGGTGTCGCAAGCTTTAATCCACCGCTCCCGGAGGTGTCACCTCCTGCACTGCCGGGAGGCAGCGGCCTGACGCTGGATGCCATCGGCCGGGTCTTGGCTGGGCTGATGCCGGAGGGAGCGATCCTCTGCGACGAGATGGTCTCTTCCGGCGAAACCATTTCACGGCGCCTCGCCTCTGCGGTTGCCTACGATCTTCTGCCCGTAACCGGAGGAGCCATTGGCCAGGGCTTGCCGGTGGCTGTAGGCGCCGCACTGGCCTGCCCGGATCGAAAGGTGTTCGCGCTGGAAGCCGATGTCAGCGGTATGTACACGCTGCAAGCGCTTTGGACCATGGTGCGAGAGCAACTGAACGTGGTGGCTGTTATCCTGGCCAATCGCCGCTACCGTATTCTGGACATCGAGATGCGGAGGACCGGCGCTGGCGATTTTGGCAGGCTGGCGAACGACATGATCGACATCGGCCGACCGAACTTGGATTGGGTGAAATTGGCCGAAGGGCTCGGCGTCCAAGCCACTCGCGCCACCACAGAGGACGAGTTCATTTCCCACTTCCGCGCCGCCGTAAATCAAACTGGCCCCACGCTGATCGAAGCGGTCATCCCGTAGCGAAAATGACTCGCCACCTTGTTAAGGCGCAAAGCCCTCTCCCGTGGCAGAGACCTCGCCGCCTCGATCCGAAAATGTGCGAATCAGCTAGGCCCAAGACTGTTCACTTAATAGGTTTCGGGAAATCAATTCGCAATTTGCTCCGCGGTGACCCCCTCACCCGGCCCGCCCCGGCTGGAGAAA
>JBKQVI010000204.1:0-3147 GCA_052139985.1 Terriglobia bacterium | reverse complement strand
GATGTCAGAGCGCGCGTCAAGTTCCTCGCTCCTCATACCGGAAGCCTGCTCGCAGGACATGTAGGCGGGCGTGCCGAGCACCATCCCGGTCTGCGTGTGGGTGGAGGATTCGAGCAGCTTGGCAATACCGAAGTCGACGACTTTCACCACGACCGGCCGTAGGGGCGGGTCTGGTGCCCGCCCGGCGTCGGCAATGCCGGCGGGGAGGGCACCCACGAGGGGTGCCCCGACGTCGTCGTCGGGGTACGTCAGGAAGAGGTTATCGGGCTTGAGGTCGCGATGAATGATGCCCAGCTTGTGGGCAGCGTTCAGCCCCCGCGCCGTTTGCTGGAGAATGTCCGCAACCTCCGGCACGGGAAGCGCGCCTCGCCGCTTGAGGGCCTCACGGAGAGATTCTCCCTCCAGGTATTCCATGGCGATGTAGGGTGTGCCGTCATCTGCCTGGGCAGATTCGTGGATGGTCACGACGTTCGCGTGGTGAATGCGCCCCGTGGAACCCGCTTCATTCTCAAAGCGCAGCAGGAAATCGGGGTCATCGAGGAGTTTGCGGTTCAGGACCTTGAGCGCCACGGGGCGATTCCCCACCCCAACCTGCTCGGCGAGAAAAACCGTGCCCATGCCGCCCGCTCCCAGGCGGCGGACAAGGCGAAAACGGCGGGAAAGTCCTGCGGCAAGCTGCACCTCGCTCTCCGTGGCGGGAGCAGTGAGGAGAGCGCCGTCACGCGGACAGAGGGAAAAATCCTCCGGATACGTGTTGTGGCATGTGGGGCAGATTTTCATAAGCGCGAGTTAAGCCCTCCCGTGGGCCGGATTCTAGCAGAAACATTGTCGCGAGGCGAATAGCCCCTTGCGTAGCCCATTGGCAGACAAGGGCAGCGGAGACCGCCACCCTTGATGTCTGGGAGTCCCCCCGCGGATGCTCGCTTCCGAATCTAAGACGGAAAATGGTGATTCAGTTTTCCCTTCTCTTACGCATCCTAAGTAGGAGGAACATATTATGATGAAATATGGAGTTATGGCTTTGATGTCGCTTTCACTTGCTCTACCGGCGTTCGGCAAGACCTACAAGAGTACCTATCCCATTCCTTGCGGCGAGGTGTGGGGCGGGGTCAAAGACACCCTAAGCATTCCTGAGAACTATACCGTGGTGGAGAGTGACGACGCCAACATGACGGCTACCTACAAGGTGAAGCACGCCATTCATGTCACCATTACTGAGACGGTCCTCCAGCGAAAGAACAAAGTTACCTTGGTGTCGAAGGGGTCGGCATGTGAGATGCAAGTCGTGTCGAATTATAGCGGAGTTGAGCACAACGACCGGGATGACTTCAAGAAGCGCGTTGACGACTCCTTGGCCAAGCTGAAGGAGGCGAAGCCAGCCGAGCCGGCTAAGCTGGCGGACGAAACCAAATGAATTTGCCAGGGCCGCCGCTGACTTCCGCACGGCCCGAGTTTTGCAACGAGCTCGCGGCACCGCGGCAGGCTTGCACAAATTGAGCCGCTTCCAAATCCGAAACCTGCCCGACGTGGTTGAGGTTTGCGGTTTTTCGCAAGAAGAGCCGCAAATCTCAACCGCGGAGGTCTACACATTATCTACTGCCCCTGACACCGCGCTGATGCCTGAGCCGATAGTTGACGGCACCGTGGCGCGGCTGAACAGGCTATGGAAAAACACTGGGTATGCGCTATAGCGGCGACTTTACGTCGTCATAACACCAATTATTGCAACGGGCGAATGGCGGAGTAAACCCGCCGCTACAGGTTTTGCCGCAGTCTGTGAAGCCCGCCTCTATAAAAGCATCTCCCTTAAAACCTTGGGGCACGGGTCGCGTACGCGGCAAGTTTCATCTGTGCGCCGCTTGGCCATGTCATGTAAACTGTGCCTATAAGTAGTTCCACGGCGCGGATCGTGTCCTTGGGGGTTCTATGACGTGGACCATAGAGCCATGCACACGATTGAACAGATGCCGTTTACGACGTCCAAGGGAAGTTGGGGCGCATTCACAAAATGTAACGCATGCCGGGCCCACGATACCGTGGAGTAGCTACGCTGACCCAACTCTTCCCTGAGGCGCAAGCTGAGGTTCGAAGAAGCAGGCTGCGATGCACTTGAACTCAACGGGTCCCTCCTCTGCCCGCGGCGGTGACGGCGGCCAGCGAGTGGCGAAACCGTATCTGCCTCCTTCCCACGTGCGCGCCACGCTGATCAAGACGTTTCTGGTGACAGCGGTAGCTGCGGCGGCTTACGAAGGTGCTAAGCAGCACGCCTTTCCACACATCTCCATCTGGCAGTCCCATGCGATCACAGTGCTTCTTTTCGGCGTTGTCTCCTCCCTAGCTGTATACCTTGTGTTACGGAGACAATCGGAGCTTCTGGCAGGGGCACAGACAAAGCTCGCCGAGCACCGGCAGACGGAGGAAAAGCTGCGCCAAACCTCGGCAGCGCTTAATACGCTCGTGCAGGCTTCCCCCCTCGCCATTATTGCCGTGGACCGCAGCTTGAATATTCAGACGTGGAATGCCGCGGCGGAGAGGCTGC
Organism: Terriglobia bacterium; assembly: GCA_052139985.1. Taxonomy (GTDB): domain Bacteria; phylum Acidobacteriota; class Terriglobia; order UBA7540; family UBA7540; genus Bog-366. Next base: position 608 of record JBKQVI010000204.1, on the reverse strand, counting down.
TGGGGTGGAGTGAGGACGAACTTCGGGGCAAGCCCTTGCCAACAATTCCCGAGAACCACCGCGAGGCATTCCGCACCCTGTTCGAGGCGACTCGGGAAGGGGGTACGGTACAACCGCGGGAGACGCAGCGAATACGGAAAGACGGTTCATTGGTTGACGTGATCACCGCCACTGGCGTGATTCGTAATGCTTCAGGGGAAATCACCGGTTACATGGGTGTGCTCACGGACATCACGGACCGAAAGCGAGCCGAGGACGCCCTTCGCCACAGTGAGGAAAAGTATCGTTCGCTCATCTCGAATATCCCTGACGTCGTCTGGACCGTGGATGCCGACTTGCGCGTTGTCTTCATCAGCCCAAACATCGAAGGGATCAGCGGCTTCACGATCGACGAGATCCACGCGCAGGGTGCTCGGATCTATCTTGAATCCATCCATCCTGAAGACGTTGGCAAGGTAAAAGAGGGATTCGAAGCGCTCTTTGCCACCGGCAAGCCGTTCGACGTGGAGTGCCGTGTGCGGCGTAAGAATGGGGAGTGGATCTGGGTGCACGACCGGGCTGTTGCCACCTACGAAAGAAACGGCGTCCGCTATGCAGACGGCCTGCTT
>JBKQVI010000203.1:0-16954 GCA_052139985.1 Terriglobia bacterium | reverse complement strand
GAAGGCACCACGCTGGTGGGGAGTTCCGACCCGAGCATCACCAAAACGGTCAAGCTGCACAAGAACGAGTGCACGTATGTGCCGCTCGGCGGAGCTCCTACCGACCCAGTGCTTTCCCCGACCGAGATGGCGACCTTGCTCAATCAGACGGCAATCCAGGCAGCAGGCGGAGGAATGCTGGCGGGAGTTAGCACGGGTACGCTGCTCTTAGGCATTGGAGCTGCCGTCGGTGCGGCGGCCCTGATCACCGGAATTGTGCTGGCCACCGGTGGTACTTCCTCTCCTACAACTCCTTAACGTCCTGGAAAGGCCACGGTCGTTCGGGAGTTCTACAATTCCGCTTTTCTGAGATGCGTCCTGAGTTCGAACCGGGGCGCATTTCCTTTTTAGGTTCGGTGCTGGCGAGGGTTTCTTCTCGCCTTGGAGCCTCCTCTCGAGGGCAGCGAACCGACCCAACTCATGCAGGGAAAGCCTCGACAATTCGCCTCCCGGGCGGTTCAGTTTGGCCGGACGCATCGGGCGGCGCTGCTGATTAGCGCCTCGATCGGTGTGGTCGTTGTGGCGCTTTACTCTGCGGTCTATCTGGAGGCTCAACCCAACGCCTATCTCCGTTTCCTGGGCAACATTGAGCTTAAGACGCTCGACGTTCGCTTCCAACTGCGGGGCCGGCGCGACCCGGGGCCCGCCGTGGTCATCGTCGCTATCGATCAAAAAAGCCAGGATGTCTTGGGCCGGTGGCCCTTTCCACGAAGCTGCTTCGCCCAGGCCGTTGACTTCTTGCGCGAAGCTCACGCTCGCGTCATCGCTTTCGACTTGAATTTCCCGCAGGTCGATGACAATTCCGCTTTGCAAGCGCTGCGGTCCGTGCGGAAGGATTATGATCGCCTCGTCGTCCAACCCTTACAAAATCGCGCCTTCGAATCGGAATTAAGGTCCCGGGAGGCCGCCGCCGACAATGACAAACAGTTCGCCGAAGCCCTTTCCCGCTTCGATAACGCCGTCCTGGGTTATTTTTTCATTACACCCGAGGAGACAAAATCACAAGACCAGAAGCGCCTTAAGGAATTCCTGGACTTGCTTGCCTTTCAAACCTATCCGCAAATTATCCACCCGGAATACATACAGAAATTCGAGGGCACGGAAGCTCTGGGCATTTCTCCCAACCTGCCGCAGTTCGCGGCCAATGCCAAGAATTTCGGATTCTTCTATGTCGATCCGGACCCCGATGGCACTGTGCGCCGCGAGCCCGTCGTGGCCGAGTTCCAAGGCAACCTCTACCCCTCCCTGGACGTGGCCGCAGCTATGGCCTATGCAAACAACTCGCTCGACCAGGTCAAGCTCGTCCTTAACCCCAGTGGAGTCGAAAGGATCGCTCTAGGCCAGCTCGCCATACCCGCCGATCGCCGGGGCTTTGTCCAAATCGATTTTGACGGCGGCGCTGGAACCTTCCCCACCTATTCCCTGGCGGATGTCGTCCGGGGAAAACTGGAACCGAAGCTTTTTCGTGACCGGCTGGTGCTGATCGGTACGACCGCGATCGGCATTGGCGACATGGTGCTGACGCCTTTTCCCAGACCGACAATTCCCGGCGTCGAGGTGCGCGCCAATGTGCCATTTCCCGGCGTTGAAGTGCACGCCAACATGCTTGACGATATCCTCTATCAACATTTCATCCGGCGTGGTCCGGCCGAGTATCTAACCGACCTCGCTTTCATTCTCCTCTTCAGCGTAGGCGCGGGAATGCTGATCAATGCCCTCAGTCCGCTGCGCGCCACGTTGTTCCTGATCGGTTCCCTGTTCGGGTTTTTCTGGCTCACTTACTTTTTGTTCGCCCATTACCGGATATGGGTGGCCGATTTTCTGCCCATGTCAACACTCCTCGTCACCTACGCCGGGATCGTCAGCTACCGGTACTTTTTTGAAGAGGGCGCGAAAAGAAAGGTACTGTCCACTTTTTCCCAGTACATGCATCCCGCTCTGATCAAACAAATGCTCAATACCCCGGGGGGACTGCGGTTGGGAGGAGAAGAAGAAGAGCTGACGGCTTTATTCGCAGACATTCGTGGATTTACGACACTTTCCGAAAACCTCGCGCCTGCCCAGTTGGTAGAGCTGCTGAACGAATATCTGACGGAAATGACCGAGATAATTTTCAAGAATTGGGGAACGCTGGACAAATATATTGGCGACGCCATTATGGCATTTTGGGGAGCGCCCTACCCGCAGACCGATCACGCCTTGCGGGCATGCCGGGCGGGGCTGGAAATGCTTCAATCCTTGCAGCGCCTGCAAGCTGGATGGCTATCGAGAGGTGTGCCGCGCCTTGATATCGGTATCGGAATCAATACCGGCACCATGTTGGTGGGAAACATGGGATCGAAAATCCGGAAGAATTTCACCATTATGGGCGACAATGTCAACCTGGCATCACGACTGGAAGGCATCAACCGGCAATTCGGAACTCAGCTCATCATCAGTGAGAGCACGTTCTTGCTGGTAAAGGATCAAGTCATCGCCCGCGAGCTGGACTTCATTCGGGTAAAAGGGAAAATGCAACCCGTCAAGGTTTACGAACTGCTTAGCCTCGCCGCGGATTCCGGACGGTACGGCGATTTGGTGAGCCGCTTTGAGAAGGGCCTGGTGGCTTACCGGGATGGCCAATGGAGCGACGCCATTGAGATCTTCGAGGAACTGGTTCACGACCATCCGCAAGACGGCCCCAGCCAGGTTTTTATCACGCGCTGCCGCGACCTCCTGGCACAGCCTCCGGAAGGCGCTTGGGACGGCGTTTTCGTAATGAAGAGCAAGTAATCGGGTGGATTGGGTGAGGCTCGCGGAGAGTCTTGCCGCGCCTGTGCCAGCCCGTTTTCCGGTAGTTGTGCAGTTTGATTTTGTGGCGGCGAGTTTACCTCGCCCTATGGCGGCGTAAAGCCGCCTCTACGTCAAACTGCACCACTACCCGCTTTCTTGGGAGCAAGCATGACGGCTCATGGTATCGGACAACGTTTGTTGATGATTCTGGTCGTGCTGGCGCTCCTTGCCGGCGCGGCGTTCTGGGCCCTCCGCAACGTCGGGCGCTGGTTAGTCGACCCCGATCCTCTCCAACACGCGCGCGCAATTGTGGTGCTGAGCGGCAAAACGCCCTTTCGGGCGATGGAGGCCGCACAAATCTATCGGCAGAATTGGGCGCCCGAGGTGTGGTTGTTGCGGGATGAAACCGCCGACGCCGACGCGACCTTCGCCAAGCTCGGAATCCCCCACCCTTCCGAACAGGAATATGATCGGATGGTGCTCGAGCGGCTCGGTGTTCCCCAGAAGGCCATCCGGATCCTGGAACCTGCCACCTCCAATACCGTGAGCGAGATCGTGCGCATCGCCGACGAACTGCGGCAACGCGGTGGAGACACGGTCATTCTGGTAACCTCACCGGTGCACACCCGAAGGTCAAAATTCATCTGGCATATGGTCGTTGGCAACTTTCCCCATGCCGTTCTCCGCTCTGATTCTTCCGAACCTTGCGATCCCGACCACTGGTGGCGCTCCACTGGCGACATTCAAGATGTTGAACACGAGGTCCTGGGATTGATCGACGCCCGGCTAGGCTTCGTGGCCAAACCCCGGTAACAACTTTGCCTGCCCGATGGTCGGCGCGCCATCGACACCCGCCCGCGTCGGAATTCTGAGGTTAGGGATCCGACCGCCCTGGGAATCCTTCCCGCTTTCGGGTATTGACAATCTGCCTGCACAAGTATTTAATTAGTATGTAACACTAGCGAGACGGTACGCTTGTATAAACAGTTGTGCAGGGTTGGCGGCAATACTGACCACCCCGTCCTGCCCGGTTATGAGCAAGTGTCCGTGGCGCGTGAGAACCCAAACGCGACCCGCGGCGGCAGGAACTTTCGGCGGGCCGCGCTGACCTCTAGAAGCCCCGGCCGACGCCCGGAAGGGCGCAACCTGACAGTGACGCTCCTAGAGTGATGGGCGTCATGGCTCTGGGTCGGCACTCACACGGAGGGTAATCCGATGAGCACTGCAACACGTCTAGGTGACCTGGATAGGAAGTACCAGCCAAGTCAAACGGTAGCCAATGAGCTCGATCCTGATCCAGTAGCGGCAAGTTGCTCGGGTCTAATTGAGATGATGTGTGCCACATGCACCACCATCAACTCGCAGTCGGGGCGACCGTTTGTACATCACGAAGCGTATCTTCCACCTCACCAATTAGCCTGCAGATTCGTCGTCGAAAAGCACAACATCGATTACATTATGTCGCTGGCGATGCTGCCCAAGGGGCTGGCGTTGGTATTTTCGACGCTGAATCGAAAACAGTGGGCCGAGATCATCCATCGTGTTTTTGGACCTCCGTTGGAGCCGAGAGACGAAAGTATCAAGTGTGCCTTTCTGATCGACCCCCCGGCTATTACCGATGCCGACGTGCACCAGTGGTTCAAGTATATCCTCTCAGGGTTACGGTCTTCGCTCAAGCCGACGGAGAAGATGCGTCTTCTCAAAATAAAACAGGCCTGAGGTTTGCCCGCTTTGGCTGTCGAAGTTGTGCTCCGCATTTGCAAGCATCGGCTTTTCACCATTCTTGCACTCCCCACACTCTTGGCTTTCAGACGACAACGCGCGACCTCCTTCAGGTGTCGGGTCCCGTGGACGTACGGATTCTCCCCACGCGATACCCGATTAGCGCGAGCCAGCCGCCGCCTGGTACGTCATCCAGAGGTAGCGCGGAACCTGTAAGCTAGACTCATTAGTACTTCGGTGCCGTTGACCTCTTGTGAAATCGGCGTACACTGTCGGCTTATGATAATCTCCGCCCCGGGGACGGGAGGAGCGAACGCTGGAGTGCCCACGGGTCTGATAATTGAGCCAGGATCCTGCCAACCGCTGCCGCTTTGTAAAGAATTCCGCCGTCAAGACCTGGATTTTCTTCCCAGCGAAAGAATTCAACCCAATTAGACAAGGGATCGGGAGAAAACGTCATGAAGAAATTCCTTGTTGTCTTTTTTTGTATCGTCACACCTCTAATCGCCGAAGCTGGAGACAAGGGCTACAGGATCTCGTATGCGGGTGGCTCGCTGCCTGCTGTGAAGGCCGGGACGGGTTTGAAAATGTACTTTGAATCGAACCAATTGCGGCTCGTCAAGGACAAGGACGATTTCGTAACCGTATCGGCTTCCGCCATCACGGAGATCAGCCATGGCGACGACGTTTACCGGCGGGTCCGCGCCGTGGTCGCTGACGGCACGTTCAACGCAGGACCGGGCGCGCCGCCAGGTTCCAGCAGGGCCAGAAAACACCTGATTGGCGTCACCTGGGCCAACGGGGACCGGAAGGGTGGTCTTGCCATACAATGCGATGAAAGCAACTACCGGAGCATCCTGGCTGGCCTGGAGGAGATTACCGGCTTAAGAGCTATCAGTTCGGAGCCGATGGCTGCCAGGAACTAACGGGTACTGTCCTACTTTGAGCCGTAGCGCTGGCTTCCAGCCGGCACAGGAGCCGCCAAGATGGCGGCGTTACGCACAAATTAGACAGCACCAACTAACGGCTGTACAGAGCCGGCAGGCACGCGGTAAATTAGAGATGAATTTGCATCAGGGCAGAACTTCTATAATTTCAGTGTGTCGGTCACCCAAGGAGTTCCTATGTGGAAAGGAACTGTACTGTCGATTCACATTGCTGCGGAAGCGGCCGTCCCAACTCAATCAGTCAGTGAAGCACGCGTGGTGATGGGGAAAGGGATCGAGGGGGACAGGTATTTTGATGGCCGCGGCACGTGGTCTTCCCATCCCGGCAACGGCCGTGAAATCACTCTCATCGAGAGCGAGAGCTTGGAAGGCATCGAGAAAGAGTCCGCCATTGTTCTTGCGCCAGGTTCTTCCCGGCGCAACGTGGTGACGCGCGGTGTCCCACTCAATCATCTGGTGGACCGGAGCTTTCGCGTCGGGCAGGCAGTCTTGCGCGGCATGCGCCTTTGCGAGCCTTGTAATCACCTGGAGGGCCTTACCCAATCCGGCGTGAAGTCGGCCTTGCTGCATCGCGGCGGTCTGCGCGCGGACGTCCTACAAGAAGGAATCATCCGCGTCGGAGATACGGTTGAAGAAGTGTAAGCCCGAGTTACGTGGACCTATCCCATCGGAAAGCGCAGACCCCCGAAGAGCCAGGGGCCTGCGCCAAGCCAATCATTATTTCTTCGACTTCACCGTCAGGAACACCTGTGCTGACACGCTTTGGTAGTCCGCCGTGTCCGCCGGAGTGAAAGTCACCTTGAGGGTTGCCGTTCCTGCCGGCAGGATAAATCCCGCCGGAGGATTGTAGACAAATGTACCCGGCACATTGGCCGTTGCGTCGAGTTGCGTACCGCTGAGCGGCGTGCCGGAAACAATCGCGGCAGGCGGGGACCAATCGACATCCGGCGTCGCCTTTAGGACTAGCAGCGTCGCATGAACGGTGATCGTTTGGAAGTCCATCGTGTCATTGGGCGTAAACGTTGCCGACAGCGGTTGATTGCCCGGGTGGAGAATGGCGCCCGCTGACGGCGTGTAAACGAATGTACCTGGCACGATGGTCAGAGCATCCAGTTGGAGCGGGCCGAGGGGAGTGCCGTAAACGATCGGTACCGGCACCCAAAGCACCGGCGGAGTCGCCTGGTTGACCTCTAGGCTCACCGTAGCCGTGACCGTGTTGTAAGCGGAGGTGTTCGTTGGCGTGAAGGTCACGGAAAGGGTGTGCATCCCGGCGGTCAGGATGGTCTTGGCCGGCGGATTGTAAACAAACGTGCCGGCGACGTTCGCCGTAGCATCAAGCTGGGTGCTCGAAAGCGGCATCCCGTAGGTTATGGGCGCAGGTGCAGGCCAGGTGATGATCGGGTTAGTCTGCCCCGCCGAGGCGATCGAAACGGTCTCGGTCGCGGATCCGGCCAGGAAGTTCGTCGTGGCTGCCGTGCTGGCTTGCACGATGCAGGAGCCGGCGCCGCTGGGACTAAAGGTTCCGCCACTCACCTGGGCGCACGGCCCGCTCACGTAGCTATACGTCAGCGCGCCATTGGAGTTGGTGGTGGCGCTGACCACAAAGTTGGACCCCGGATAGGTAGCGGACGGTGCTGCGCCGAAGGCGATGGTCGGGGTCGCCGGGTTGATGGTAACGTTCTGGGTGGCGGAGGCGGCCGTATAGTTCGTCGTGGCCGCAACCCCGGCTTGCACCACGCAGACTCCGCCTCCGACGGAGCTAAAGGTTCCGCCGCTTACCTGTGCGCACGGCCCGCTCACGTAGCTGTAAGTGACCGCACCAGTGGAGTTGGTCGTGGCGCTCACCATGAAGTTGCCGCCCAGGTAGGTGGGCATGGGCGCAGCCGCAAAGGTGATGGTTGCGGTGGCTGGGTTGATGGTGACGTTTTGGGTGGTGGAGGCTGCCGCATAGTTCGTGGTGGCCGCAACGCTGGCCTGAACCACGCAGACTCCTGCTCCGCTGGAACTAAACGTTCCGCCACTTACCTGTGCGCACGGTCCGCTAACGTAACTGTAAGTGACCGCACCGGTGGAGTTGGTCGTGGCACTCACCGTGAAGTTGCCGCCCAGATAAGTCGGCGAAGGCGCCGTTCCGAAGGAGATGGTAGCGGTGGCCGGGCCGATGGTGACCGTCTGCTGTGCCGAGCCGGCAGAGTAGGTGCTGGTGGCCACGGTGTTGGCCTGGATCACGCAGATTCCGGCCCCGGTGGGGCTGAACGTACCGCCACTCACCGGCGCGCAGGGCCCGCTCACGTAGGTGTAGGTCAGCGCGCCGTTGGAGTTCGTGGTGGCGCTCACCGTGAAGTTGCCACCCAGGTAGGTGGGAGTCGGAGCGGCACCAAAGCTGATCGTAGGTGTGCTCAGCGAGCTGCTGTTAACGGTGAGCGAAGCCGTCCCTGTGATCGTGCCGACCACGGGGTTGCTGCTTGTGCCTGTAACGATGTGGGGCCCGGCCAAGGCAGGCGTGCAGGTCGCGGCCGCGCACGTGCCGTCCGGGCTGATGGTGAACGTGAGTTGGCTGGTTACGTCACCAACGCTGTTGCCAAAGAAGTCGGTGCCTGTCGCATCGTACGTCTGGCTGTTGCCGAGTGCAATCGAATTTGTCGGCGGAGTGAGGGTAATCGTGTACAGAGGTCCAGGCGCGGTCCAGGTCACTTGGGTGGGCGTTGGCGCCGAGATACTTCCAACACTGGCTGAGATCGAATCCGTGCCTGCGGTCCCAAGCGTGTCGGTGTAGGTGAAGGTGGCAACGCCAAGTGTCGTGCCGTTGTTGCCGTCGCCGGTGCCGACCGGCATGGTGAATCCGGAGTGAGGACCGGAGGTAACGGAAAACCGGACGATGGCATCGGGAACGGGGTTGTTGGAGGCGTCCGTGACCGTAGCGGTGACCACGGTGGTTGATCCTACCGCCGTAGATTGGGTGCTGGGAGAGAGTGAGATATTAGCGGGCGTGTCCGGCAGGGCCACCGTAAGGGGTCCCGCGATTCCGGTGATGACGTTGCCCAATCCGTTGTTGACCGACGTATTTCCGTCTGTGAAGAAGTACTGCGGGTCGGCTTGTAGAGTGCTCAGGAAGTCGCCGATCGCGGTCGACTGGGCGCTGTTCGCCCCCTCGCTAGCTGCCGTGACGTCGAACATCACGGTGAAGAGGGCATTCGCGGGGAGATCGAAGCCTTCTGTGGAAACCTCATACCCTTGGGCACAATTAGTACCATTACACACCTCGAATTGCGAGTTGTTATCCCAGGAATCATCGACGTAACTCGGGAAGAGTAGCCCGAGGTTGGGCTCGTAATAAGATCCTTGCCCGGCAACCACCGAGGATCCCCCCAGGAGTAACCAGCCGAGGGTAGGGTATTGGTCCGGCACGACCGAGTTGATATAGCTTGTAAAAGCCGCGGTGTCGAACACGTAGACAGCGGCAGACACTGTCACGGGTGAGTTTGAGCTGGCCCCGGCAATCAAGCCGCTGAGAGCGGCGTTGGCTTGGACATTGGGAATATCCTTGCCGGTCGTATTCAGATAAGTGGAGAAAACTATGCCGCGCGCTGCGCCGCTCGAGCCGTTCGGGCCCGTGGCGGAGTACGCTCCGGCTTCCAGGATGTTGCCTTGAGCAGTCTTGGGATTGGCGGTAATCGTTCCGTAGGCACTCGCTGAATATATCCCCGGGCAAATGTTCCACTGCAAAGTATCCGCCTGCCCTATGTTTCCATAGGGACCGAGATTCTGCCCGCAGGGGCTGTTGAATATGCTCCCTTGTCCGACGGTGCGGGCGAACGTGCCGGAGGTGATGAGGGGTGCACCGGAATCCGTCCCCAAATCGTAGCCTGAGAGCATCACCGCCGGGTAATTGGTCGAATGATTTGTGCCAAAGTACATATTGATCCAAGTGTTGATTCCCCCGTCAAAGAAGGCGCTGCTCTCTGCCGGTGTCGTTGCCAACCCCATACCCACATTCAATGTGGAACCCTTCGCCCCCTCAAACGCTACCCAATAAGTTCCGGGTGCAAGAACTGCCAGATAGCCCGGAAAGTTGACCCAGTTGCCAGGGCTGGCTGGGACCGTAATCGTGTAACTTTGGGTCCAGATTGCCGTGCCCGGGATGGGGTAAGTCGGGTCGCTGTTATTGTTCGTCCAAATGACGATGTTCACGGCCCCGCCGCTCTGACTGTAGGAATCTACAAACGCCTGTACGTCAGTAATCGCCGTAGGATCAGTAATCGTAAACTGAGCCGCTACCCACTGGCCGGAGGAGAGTCCCTCGCCTGAGGCGCCTTGCTCGCCGCCGGTATTGAGAACGGTTACAGGCGTGGCTGTGGCGGTGAGAGTACCTACCGTCGTTGCCGGCGCTGTCGCCGGTCGGAAGAACAAAGCTAAGCTCAGCATTATCAGGTGAGCATTGGTAAACCAACGTACCTTCATGAGGTCCTCCGCATTAGTTTTGGATTTCGTTGTCCTGAGATTCGCCAGGGCAACATTGCAGGTTGCCCCAGGGCGGCCACCAGGGCCACCCCGATCATGTTGTAACCGCGAGCACACCTCGGCTTCGGCGGCAGGAGGCCGCAAGTACGAACAGTGCTAGTGCACACTTCAGTAATAGAAAAACGCTGTTTTTCCGGCCACTCCCCGTTGCGGCAGGTCAGCTTTGAATGCTAGAATTCCCCTTACCGATCAGGCACGGGAATTAGCAAACTAAGCGGGCTTACCGGCGTTGGCTATTGTTTACGCTACGCACATCAGCTCATGGCCCTTTACTCTGCTATACGCAAAAGCAAGGGGAAAACCGTCATGGCGGTGAAAAATCCTCCCGAGAGCGGTGGCTTTGATGCCAGCTTGGAACTACCCCTGCCGGAGGGCAGGCAGGCTCTCGACCACCTCTTTAGCGTCGCCTATGAAGAATTGCGGCGGCTCGCAGCAAGTGTTCGGCGCGGTGATCCGAGCGCCACACTGAGTCCTACCGCCCTGGTCAATGAGGCTTGGCTGAAGTTAGCGAAATCCCCCGAATTTGCCGCGACCTCAAAGCTCCACTTCAAACGAATTGCGGCGCGGGCCATGCGGCAGATCCTGGTGGAAGCCGCCCGGCGGCGGAATTCGGATAAGCGCGGTGGCGGGGCGGAAATTACCGTGACGTTTGACGAGGCGGTGGAGAAAAAGCCCTCCGGCGGCGAGGAACTTTTGGCCCTAAACACCGCGCTGGACGCGCTTGCCGAGATGAACCCGCGCCAGGCCGTGATGGTGGAAAGCCGCTTCTTCGGCGGGCTGGACATTCCCGAGACGGCGATGCTGCTAAACGTCTCCGAAGCGACGGTTCTGCGCGATTGGCGAGCGGCGAAAGCGTGGCTCGCCCATGAGCTTCGCCAGGCGTGACGGGTGTTAGGGAACTACGATGGACAGCGCCCGATGGCAAATGGTCCAATCGCTCTTTCACGAAGCCGCGGAATTGCCGCAGCGCGAGCAGCGCGGCTTTCTGGAAGCGCGTTGCGGCGAAGATGTGGCGCTGGTCAGCGAGGTGCTCGATCTCCTTCAGGAAGACGCTTCCGGTGGTTCGCTGCTCGACCGCGACGTCGCTCAAGTCGCGGAACAGATTCTTCATGGTCCGTCCTCAGCCTCTCCTCCTTTCAAAGAATTTGGCCCCTACCGGATCATCAAGGTGCTCGGTGAAGGCGGGATGGGGATGGTTTACCTAGCGGAGCGTGAAGACCTAGGCAGTAAGGTTGCCATTAAGATTCTGCGCGACGCCTGGCTTTCTCCCGCTCGCCGCCAGCGTTTCGCCGTCGAGCAGCGCACTCTGGCGCAACTCAATCATCCTTGCATTGCCCGGCTTTACGATGCGAACACTTCGCCCGACGGCACTCCCTTTTTCGTCATGGAGTACGTTGAAGGTCTACCGCTCACAGAATTCTGCCGGAGCCGAAGCAGCTCTGTTACCGATCGTCTGCGCTTATTCCGCGCGGTTTGCGAGGCGGTGCAGTACGCCCATCAGCAGGCCGTCATCCACCGCGATCTGAAACCTTCGAACATTCTGGTCAAGAACGACGGAAGCGTCCGCCTGCTCGATTTCGGCATCGCCAAGCGGCTGGAAAGCCTCGGACAAAGCATCGACCAGACCATCACCGGATTACGCCCGATGACGCCCGCCTACGCTGCACCGGAACAGATACGCGGCGAACAAGTGGGAATCCAAACCGATGTCTACTCTCTCGGAGTCGTCCTGTATGAGTTGCTCGCGGGACGTCTCCCGTTTGATTTGTCCAATCGAACGCCGGCGCAGGCGGAAAAAGTCTTGAACGAGCGCGAAGCCGAGAGGCCCTCAATCGTCGCGCGGAGAATTGTTGCGGCGGGAGAAGGAAGCGTACGTGAAATATTGACGAGCAACGCAGCGTGGGCCGACTTGGACGTGCTGTGCCTCACCGCGATGCACAAGGATATCCGCCAGCGGTATCAGTCAGTGGAAGCTCTGTTAAGGGATATCGATCACTATCTGAACGGTGAGCCGCTGGAGGCGCGGCCCGATACGTTGGGCTACCGGCTCAGAAAGTTTGCCACGCGGAATCGGCGCTCCTTGACGGCGGCGGCGGCCGCGTTGGTCGTGGTTGCCGCCCTGGTGACGTTCTTTGGGGTGCGGCTGGCCCGAGCGCATGTCGCAGCTCTTGCCGAAGCAGCCCGAACGCAGCGCATCCAGAAGTTCATGACGAACTTGTTCCAGGGAGGCGACGCCGAAGCCGGCCCCGCCGACAACCTACGCGTGGTCACCCTGCTGGATCGAGGCGCGCAGGAAGCGCAGTCGCTCAATGCCGAGCCGGACGTGCAAGCGGAGCTCTATCAGACTCTCGGGAACCTCTACCAAAATCTCGGCAAGTTCGACCAGGCAGACAAGATGTTGAATTCGGCCCTCACTTTACGCAAATCACACTTCGGGCCCGAGCATCCCCAGGTGGCAGAGAGTCTGGTGGCGCTTGGCCTTTTGCGCGACGAGCAGGGCCAGCTTCCCGAGGCTGAACGCATGGTCCGCGAAGGCCTCGCGATGACGAAGCGGCTCCTTCCGCCGGATCACCCGTCGGTTGCTAAAGCCACCACCGCGCTGGGAAAAGTACTCGCCGATCATGGGTCGTATGACGCCGCCATCCGGACACTCGACGAAGCCGTTCGCCTCCAGTCTACAAAGGGCGCTCCGACTCTTGAGTTGGCGTCCACCCTTTATGAGTTAGCCGGTGCGCACTTCTATGCCGGCCACTATGCGGTTTCCCAATCTCTCAACGAGCGGCTACTGGCCATCTACCGCCAGACGTACGGAGAACGGCACCCGCTGGTGGCGGATATCCTGATCAATCTAGGAGCAGTACAACATGACCTGGGCCACTATCAGGAGGCGGAGAAATTCGAAAGCCAAGCCCTCGACATTGTGCAGGGATGGTACGGAAAGGACAGTCCCGAGACAGCGACGGACTTGACGATTCTTGGCCGCACCCTGGTTTTCGGAAAACGCTACGACGAGGCCGTCAACCTGCTTCAGCAGTCCCTGGCCATCAAGGAGCGGACCTTCGGAAAGGTGCATCCGAGTGTGGCGTCGTCGCTGAACGATTTGGGCAACGCGGCAAGTAATCAGGACAAATACAATCTCGCCGAACAGTACTTTCGACGCGAGGCGGACATTTATCGCGCGGTTTACGGCGAGCACCACTACCTGCTCGGCACGGCGCTTTCTAACCTGGCCAGCGTGTACATGGGCCGGCATGAGTGGACGCGCGCGGAAGAGATCTTTCGCCAAGTCATTCCGCTCTATACCGAAACGCTGTCGGCCAATGACATAAATACCGGAATCGCACGAATTAAGCTGGGCAGAACGCTGTTGCGGCAGGATCGTTACGCAGAAGCCGCCGCAGAAACGCGTGCTGGCTATAACATTTTGGCGCCCCAGATGGACCCAAGGTGAGCTGGCTCGGAAATGCGCGCAAGGACCTGATCGAAGAATACGACGCGCTGAAGCAACCGGAGCAATCGGCAAAGTTTCGGGCCGAAATCGCTGCGAACGAGAACAAGCCGATCGAGGTTTCATCCAAGAAGTGACGCAGGCATCATAGGTGTAAGCAAGCGGGCAAAGTGTCGCATAAAACAGCAAGAACCTTTAGGCTGTTTAACAGAATAAGAACTCAGACCGGAGCACGCCATGTACGTAGTTTGTTACCCCAGCATACCCTTTCGAACCAGTTGGAAAGCACAGATAGCGATGGGCAGACCAAACAACTTCACACCCGCGATCAGGTTCAAGCTAAACGCCATTCGGAGCCATGGGCAAGCTACGCTGGCGTTTACCGGCAGCCGCAAAGATAGCGTTGCCGATAGCAGGCGCAATACCCATGATCGGAGTCTCCCCTGCCCCCGCTGAGGGCACATCTTTCCGATCGATCAGAACGACTTCAATTGCGGGAGCGTCGCTAAACCGCGGGACGCGATATTGCGCAAAATACGGGTTTAGGATGCGGCCGTTTTCGAACTTGATCGCCTCGAACAACGCGCCCCCGATTCCCATGATATTTGCGCCTTCGATCTGATTGCGGAGACCGTCAGGATTCACGACAGCGCCGCAATCGAAGGCCGTGACGACTCGCACCACTCGCACCACTCGCACCACTCGCACCTGGCCATGGGCCGGATCAACCGCCACTTCTGCGCAAGTCGCCACGTAGCCGCTTTTGTCGAACCCTCCCGCGATACCGAAGCCATGTCCTGGCTGAGCCGTAGCCTTCCCCCAGCCGAATTTCTGGGCAGCGGCTTCGAGTGCATCGCGGAACCGTGCATCCGTAAGGTTCTTGAGCCGGAACTCGAGCGGGTCCATCTTGGCCAAGTGCGCGAGTTCGTCCATGAAGGACTCCCGCGCGAAATGGTTTGCCGCCGCGGCAAGCGAGCGATACGAGCCTTGGCGCAAGGGCGATTTGACAGGATGAAACTCAATATGCTGATTGGGGATGCTGTAGAGAGTGCCGATGGCGGCCGCGCCGGAATTATAATTGTGAAACTCCCACGCAGTGATCGTGCCGTCGCTCGCTATTCCACCGGAAACTTCGATGACTCCGGCCGGGCGAAAATATGCCCATGTGAACTCTTCCTCGCGTGTCCAAACCAGTTTCACGGGCTGGTGCGCGGCTTGAGCAAGACGCGCCGCTTCCACGGCCGCCTCGCCAGTATGCTTGCCACCGTAGCCTGAACCCATGTCCGGCATCACGACCCGTACATGTTCTTCCGGCAGGCGAAAGGCTTCCGCCAATTCACCGCGCACGCCGAAGGGCCGCTGAGTTCCGGTCCACACGGTTAGCCTGCCCTCTTTCCATTCGGCCACCGCGGCGCGGGGCTCAAGCGGCGCGTGGGCGATGTATGCGACAGTGTAGGTTTGCCGGAGCCGCAAGCTCGCATCCGCCATGCCCTTTTCCACAGAACCTGTGACGTGAACGTCGCGATCCTCACCGAGCTCCACGTTCCTTTTCAGCTCTTCAAAGAGTTGGTCGCCGGACGGTTGCGGCGAGGAGTTCCAGGTTGCGCGGAGGGCCGCGAGCGCGCTTTCCGCAACACGCACGCTGGGAGCCGTAACACCCACGAAGTTGCCGTCGTGTATCACCGTGACAGCCGGCAGCTCCTGAGCCGCGCGTGCGTCAAGTGAGGTCAGCGTGGCCCCGAACGCGGGTGGCCGCAGAACTTTGCCGTGGAGCATCCCCGGCAACTTGATATCGGAGGGATAGCGATGCCTGCCGGTAACGATGTCGCGGCCCGTAACCTTGCCAAGTGGTTTGCCCATGACCTTCCACTGTGCCGCGGGAGTGAGCGGGTCTTCGGCGGGAATATCCTTGGCCAGCTCGCGTCCCTTGGCCAATTCCGCGTAGCTGGCGGTTCGCCGCGATTCCGAGTCCGTAACGACGCCGTTGGCCGCCACCAGCTTGGCGCGGTCCACTTTCCAACAGTCCGCCGCAAGGTCGATCAGCGCTTCGCGCGCTGCTGAAGCCGCCCGGCGAAGCTGCGGGTTCATCGTGGGAGTCGTCCGGCTGCCGAAGGTCCCCATATCGAAGGGAACGCGGTCGGTGTCGCCCATCAGCATGTGGATCGAGCCGGGCGCGATGCTTAACTCCTCCGCCACGGCCTGCGCGAGCGAAGTGCGAATGTTCTGCCCAACTTCCACTTTACCCGTGCATACGGTGACCTCGCCATTTTCGTTGACGTGCAGCCAGGCGGCGATGTCCTGCGGCAGGGTTTCTTCGGGCCGACGCCGGGTGCGCCCGGCTTCTTGTCCAGCGAGCGGAGTGTCACGGAGGCAAAACACTACGATCCCGCTGCCTAAGACTTTGAAGAAATCACGCCGCGGGAGCCCAAAGTGGTAAATGGGCGAGGCCCTCAGTTCGTATCGCTCGGGTTCGATTAACAAGGGAAAATCAGCTTTCACGAGCGCACCTCCTGCATCGATTTTGCCGCACGGCGCACGGCAGCAATGATGCGCGGGTAAGTCCCGCAGCGGCAGATGTGGCCCTCGAGATAGTGGCCGATCTCCTCGTCTCGCGGATTAGGGTTCACCTTCAACAGGCCCACGGTGGTCATGATCATCCCCGAAGTGCAATAGCCGCATTGCATGACGCCTTCATCAAGGAATGCCTGCTGCACCGGGTGGAGCCGGCCATCCTTCTCCAGGCCCTCGATGGTGGTGATCGGCTTGCGCGCGGCGTCGCCCACCGGAGTGATACACGAACGCCGCGGCGCTCCTCCGAGCAACACCGTGCAGGCGCCGCACTGGCCCTCGCCACAACCGTATTTGCTTCCCGTCAGATCCAGGTCGTCGCGCAAGACACTCAGCAGGCTCGCGCTGGAATCGACATCGACGGGATACTTCACCCCATTGATGAGCAGTTCAGTAACTTTCGACATAAAGCACCCCTGCCTGAGCGGAAAATCCTGTATCGGCAGAAAACGAAGTTGGCCGCTCTAATAACACTCCCCATTCTACGCCGTTTATTCCAGCACGAAAGGGGCAGACGCACTGGATCCAATCGTCCCGCAGTTGCACGCGGGTTCGCCAACCCTAACAACGATCGGTAACTGTTCCGATTCAGTGAATGGGCGAGCCGTTCCGCACTATTACGTCGTCGAGTCCGCCCGCGCATCGTTCACCAGACCTATCTGGGCAACGCTCAGGTGGTCGCCGCCTACGCCGGCCAGCAGGAACTCGAGCAAGTCTTTCGCGGCCTCAAAGCCGGGGACTGGCTCGACTGGCAACTGATGTACCACTGGACGGACAGTAAAATCCGCGTGCACGCTTTCTACTGCCTGCTGGCCCAACTTCCACATCTGGTGGGATGAGATGTTGTATTTACAATAGGTTGCGATTTCATTCCGTCACTATGGAGAGAGGTCGTGCCAAGTTCTCACGGGTTTCATGACCTCCGAGGGGATCTTCA
>JBKQVI010000202.1:0-6347 GCA_052139985.1 Terriglobia bacterium | reverse complement strand
AGCTTATAACCGGGCGAACGTTCGTCCACCCGAGGGAGAGAGTTTCGTCAGTGTGCCATCCAAGCCCTCGGCCGCACGAGGAGTGGGCACGGTACCGTCGATCAGAATTTCTTTCGCCGTCACCTTGCGGCCATAGACCTTTTGGTTATCGTCTTCATCTTGCTTATACACCGCTCCGTCGAGCGAGGCCCCGGCAAACAAGCCGCGTGAGCGTGAGTAGCTCAGGATCTCGGCATGGAGTTGAGCGTCGGTCGCGCCGTCCGCGGAACGACCCACTGGACCCGCCGCGGCGGATAATTCCGCGCCCAGCTTGACGCTGTCCTGAACCAGTTTTTTCATGCCTTCCGGGTTCATGACAAGGAACACAACGTCGGTCGCCTCACCGCCGATCTGAAATCCCACACTCGCGCCACCCATGGTGAACATGGAGGGGGCATTCCACTGGCCGTTCCCGCCCTTGCGGCACACCAGCACTCCGCGTCCATAGCTTCCGCCAAACACAAAGGCGAATTTCACTTCCGATGGAACGATACCCACACATACAGCCTTGTCCAGCAAGTCATGAGGAATACCCTTGTCGGGAGTACTCATGATTTCGTTAATGACGTCGGTTGACTTTTGCAATTGGCTCTCACCGGCAAAGGCCGTCGCACAGAACGCCAGCAACAGAAAAACCAATGTAATTCTTTTCATTTGAAGCTCCTTTTCTTGCCATCACACCTATCTGACCGGAGTGTCCGATGTTCCCATTCAGAACGGTCGGGCTACTCGCCGGTAGTGCTATTTTTCGAGGGACTTCTCCACCTGGCCGAGAATCCCTTGAACCTTGCCAGCCGCCTTCTCAACGATGCCCTCGGCTTGTAATCCGGGATTGTTCGTGAGTTGCCCGGCTTTCTCTTTGACCTTTCCCTTCGCTTCGTGAAACTTGCCTTCGACCTGATCGGTGGTGCTTGGCTTCATCACGGTTGCTCCTTTGGCAGGTTTCAGGGCCGCAGTCCCAGTGCGATCCACTGGAGAAAGTGCATACGCCTCTTTGCTTGAGCGGATGATGCGACACCTGCCGCCTCTCTCCTGCCGACTCTGACCTCACTCGGCTCTTCTCAGCTAGAGACTCTTGCGAGTCCCCTGCCTGCTATGTTTATAGCCCGGGTTGATCCGTGTGTCTGTACAGCATGGCTCACGTGTTTGGTCAGAATTGCTCAGCGTAGTTCATACGGGGGACCTACCGTTTGGGGCGATGGGAATGACCGAAGGTTTGACCTGAACGCTAGTTGTTAGGATGCCCTTGAGAAGACCGCGGTGGACCGTCAACGCGCCATTGCCATTGTAATTGACAAATCCGAGCTTCCTGAACTTGTTCATGAAATGACTGACCCGCGACCGGGTAGTGCCCACCATTTGGGCCAAGTGTTCCTGATTGATCCTGGGAAATGCCGTTCCGTCTCCATTTTCCGCGCCAAAATGTGTAAGCAACAAGAGAATCCGGGCCAGGCGTTTCTCACTGAAGTTAAAGAGTCGATCCACAAAATCTTCTTCGACGCGAACCATCCGAGAAAGCAGGTAGGAGATAAAAAGCTTGGCAAAAGCAGGCTCTTGCTGGATTAGGCGCGCCAGGGATCCCTTTTTCACGCAGGCGATCGTGGATAGCTGAATCGCCGTGGCGGTCGATTTCCGCAGGGATTGATTTACCAAACAGCCTTCTCCGAACAAGTCACCCGGTCCCAAAATGGCGATGACAGCTTGTTTGCCGCGCGGCGATGCCACCACCAGCTTCACACTGCCATTTTGGATCTGGAACATCGCATCCGCTGCCGCCCCCTGCGAATATATGACCTGCCGGTCTTGGTATTCCTGAGTCGTTTTTAGAGTGCCCATCCTTTTGAGGAAGTTCCGGGGATTGAAAGTGAGTGTGTGTCTGCTCATGTTAAATGCCTCCAGGTGGCCGATCTCGCAACCGGGCCACGTGCCCGCCCTACGCGGCCTGTGTGCTTTCGATCAGGTACGGCACGCTGGCCTCGCAATACGTACAGATGGCGATCCGGTCCACCCTCTTATTCTCCGGTGTAATCGTCGCCCTGAACGTGCGCAGACAATCGGTGCAGGTCAGAATGAAATAACCGGCGAAGCCCGGCCGTACCCGAACAGGGGTCGTCACCACTTGCGGAAAGTCGGCAGAATCGGGCGTTTTCCGAACCAGATCGTGTACGGCCTGCAAGAGTTTGGGGATTTGTCGCGCACTCTTTTCAATCCAACGATCCGGCTTGATTTCCACCGAAACTTCAGCAGGTACTGATCCCGAGAGGACAATTACCGGTATGGAAGGGAAGCGCCGGCGGACCACCGATATAAACTCGAGACCTGACATGCGGGGCATCTCAAGGTCGGAGATGATGACCTTGGGAAGCTCATCCCGGAGTTTCACCAGACCGTCGATTCCGTCCTCGGCCTGCCGTGCTTCGAAACCCGCCTGTTCCAATCGCATTGACAGAAGGTCTCGGATGCTGGGATCGTCGTCAACCAGCAAAACGCAATTTGGGCACACTTCACGCATAACGTGCTCCTCAACGGACTCTGTGCGGCTATCCCCGCACCCAAGGGTTTTATATTACGAGGGCAACTCGCGTGTCTGTACCGGACGGTACACGCATCTGGTCAAAATTGCTCATCTTAATTCATACCGTGGGGCTACCGTGTGAGAGCCGCGGGAATCGCTTAGAATATTCCATGAAGGCTCGCTCCAGCGCTTCCGCTGGAGGTATCCAGATGTATATTCTTGACTGGCAGAACGCCCGTGAGGAGTTTGGTGCTTAATCAACATACCGGGGCGCCACAATGATCATCTCTGACATTCACGTACTTTCGGCCGCATATTTCATAGGGTTAGCAGCGGCGGCGCCCATGGGCCCTGTCAACATGCTGGCCATCCGCCGCGGCTTGATCGGCGGTTGGCGCCATACCCTCGCCTGCGGAATCGGCTCCGTCTCCGGCGAGCTCATCCTGTTCTCCCTGGTCCTCCTCGGCGGTCACTATCTCTTTTCGGATCTGTCCGACCCGACTTTGCAAACCGTTCTGGCGGGAGTCGGCGTCATCGTTTTGCTTCCGCTAGGAATCTACTTCCTCATCCGCGCCGTCAAGGAACCCCTGCGGGCGTACGCTAGCGCTCGCAAAGAATGGAAGGAAGGCACCGTCCCGGCGCATCTGGCCACCGATGTCGTTTCCTGTGCCGCCCTTACCATGTTCAATCCCTTGACCATGATTTACTGGGTCGGCGTCACTTCCAACTGGCTCCCCGTTGCACACTCCATCTTGGGCGCGGAAGCTCCTGGGTGGGGAGTCCTGGCGGTGGACGCCGGCCTGATGACCTGGTTCACCACGCTGATCCTTGTCGTTCACTTCCTCCCCCACCGCATTGGCCCCACCTTCTTCCGCCTCGTCAACGCCATCCTCGGCCTGATCCTCCTCGGCTTCGCAACGTTCTGTGCAGTAGTCCTGACCCGCCATTTCTTAGGGCAAAACTCCTACTCCACGACCCAGGTCGTGAATCCTTTTCCCAGACGAACGATTTCATCGGCTGGATTCATTTGTAAGAGCCGACGAAGCCAGGAGAGCGACCGTCGTCCGACCACAATCGTGTGACAGCCACACTCCCGCGCCAAGGCAATGATCTCTTTGGGTGCGTTTTTTCTGTCGCTTGGATAGCAGAAATGGAGTTCGATTTCGCCGCGCGCGAATCCCGCGCGGCGCAAATTCGCGTAAGCGAGTTCCAGTGACCCTGACGCCTTTCTTTTCGCCGCGGACTCCCAGAGATGCCGGCTGGCACGCAGTCGAGCTTCCAGCCATTCTTCCTTCTGGGGATCCTCCGCGCCGCCGAACTCCATCATTCTTGCCGGTGGCGAGGGAAGAGTATGTGCCATACAGACCCGAAAACCCCGGCGCCCACCTAAGATTTGCGCCACGTACGCTACCGCCCGTATCGATCGACGCGAGCGAATTGTCGACAACGACAAGCAATTTAGTAATAGCCAATCCTAATCTCCTCGAGTTGCGCTTAGTTCGGGGGCTGTTCGGGGGCGAGACATCCATCAGATGAGTGCTATGATTCCTGCATTAATCAACCTTTGCTCGCCGCACGGCTATGTTGCTCAGACACTGGTGCCCAGTAAGGCGACCTGGCGTAATACTCGTGAAGCCTATACTCGTACTCGCGAGTGAGCGGAATAGTATCGTTCCACTCCGGGCCGTTCTGGATGGTTTCCCGGGTGTGGTTAACGTAGACTTTAGATTCCGGCCAACTCACGTTGTTAATCCACTGAGGCGACAGCAGCACCTTTTTGCCGGGAAACCAGTTTCGTGTGTTCACTTCGAGGTATCGAATGGCCCAGGTTTCATCGTCGAAGATGAAGTCCTCTACGTGACCAATCTCACCATCGGACGCCTCGATGTGATACCCCGTCACCTCGTCGGTGCTGCGCAAATGTGAGTCGGCCGACTCTTTTCCTGCCCGGGCTTGCGACGCTTCCGCTTCCGTCACCGCTTCCCTTTGAACCGACAAGCCTGCCGGGTAGGACGCCAGACCCCATAGATTGGGTCCACCCCAATAATAGGGGTACCCGTAATACCCCATGTACACAGCTTCGTGCTGCCGCGAAACAGGCTTATGCGTGTCTATTGCGGGGCTGTTTTCGATCTGTCTTTTCGTCAACGCAACATCGAGCCGCCTTGATTCCCACCCCGTCTGGCGGAGGGCAATGGGCGAGACCAGCACAAGCCGACCGTTCAACCATATTCCGGAATTGACGACGAGGTAGCGGATGGCCCAGTTCTCGTCATCGAAATAGAGTTGCTCCAATGTTCCAAACTCCCCATCGCTAGCTCGGATTTCAAAGCCCTTTAGACGGGCGACATTTCTTAACATAATTTTCTCCTTCTTGGCATTTCGTAGCTTAGTGCAGCACTATCTCGCACTTGCCGCGGCGTATTGCGTGCGCTCGACAGTGTGCAGTGCGACTTCGGCTGGACGAGTCGTGTGGATAATGTCCTTCAACCTGGCCACCTCGTCCACCGTGCCATGGGCCAAGACGATGAACTTGTCAGACTTGATCGCCGTCTCATATTTCACAACGCTGTCCTTAGGGATGCCAATGCTGCACAGCCCGGCCCCGATCACCCCCAATCCACCCACCACCGCAGCGCCCTCGAGCGCGCCGACAATCCAGGCGACAAGAGGTCCGGCTACCAAGACCGGGCCGATGCCAGGAATGGCGAAGAAAGCGGATCCGAACAACATACCCCAGAGCCCACCCCAGAAGGCGCCGAGCTTTCCCCAGTACTTCATCCTGTCACCGGTGTTGTAGTACCCTACCACCTGCTCGTCGGTGTGATAGTCCTTGCCAACGATGGACAGTTTCTTCATATCAAACCCCGACTTCTGAAGTTCCTTCAATGCCTCCTCGGCCTGGGAGTGGCTTTCATATATGGCTACAACTGCGTTCTCTTCGGACATATATTTTCCTCCTGTTTCGCTAACTTGGCCATTGAGGCGGTCAGGGACCTGACAGCAATGGCTCCGGCCCCTGGCGTGCGCCTCGCTTACCGTTACCTGGCCGCGATGGGTGTTCCTATCGCCGTACCAATTACTTCGCCGGAGATTACGATCTCAACCCGCCGGTTTTGCTGGCGGCCCTGCGCGGTTGCGTTGGAAGCCACCGGGTCGGCTTTGCCGAGGCCTTTCGCGGTGACTGAACTCGCCGCCATCCCCTCTTGTGTCAGGTAATCGCGAACGGCGCCGCCGCGCTGTTCGGAAAGCCGTTGATTATAGTCATCCCCGCCGACGCTGTCCGTGTGACCTTCCACATCCAGCCGCAGGCCAGGATGCCCCGAGACGATGCCGGCCACCTTGGC
Organism: Terriglobia bacterium; assembly: GCA_052139985.1. GTDB lineage: Bacteria > Acidobacteriota > Terriglobia > UBA7540 > UBA7540 > Bog-366. Next base: position 446 of record JBKQVI010000202.1, on the reverse strand, counting down.
CAGTTTCTCTCGCGCCAAAGGCCGCAACGAGTATTTCCCCGTATCGAAGAGGACGTCCGAGATATTCACGACTAAGCCACGTGGCGTGTCGCGAGTCTGTAGAATGGCGTTGAACTGGCTCAGCAACTGAGCTCGCAGTTGCACCTTGTCCGCCTCCGCTTGGGCGGCCGCCTGGGCGGCGCGGTCGAGTTCGGCCTGAGAGCTGGCCCGCTGTGCGTCGTTCTCGCGCTTCAGGCGGTCGGCTTCGGTCTGGGCGGCGGCCATTTGCGCGTCGCTGTCCCTTTTCAGCCGGTCCGCCTCGCTCTGCGCGGCGGCCATCTGCGCGTCGTTCTCGCGCTTCAGGCGGTCGGCCTCGGTTTGGGCGGCGGCCATCTGCGTCGCGTTGTCGCGCATGGCGCGATCCGCTTCCAGTTGAGCGGCCTCCGTCTTTGCGTCGTTTTGGCGCT
>JBKQVI010000201.1:0-7478 GCA_052139985.1 Terriglobia bacterium | reverse complement strand
GCCAGCGTGGCCTACTGGGATGCCATACGCGATCGCTATGGACTCAACCTAGAGGTCGTCAATCACGCCATCGACCCGACGTTCAGGTTCATGACGGTCGATTGGGACGGCCAGATCCGAATGGACCCTTCATCGGTGTACGCGATGGCGCGCATCGTCGGCCTGAAAGACCGATTCGACGTCGCCTTCGCAAGCGACACCGACGCCGATCGCCATGGAATCGTGAGCCACAGCCAAGGCCTGCTCGATCCGAACCATTATCTTTCGGTTGCGATTTCGTACCTCTTCGCGAATCGTCCGCAGTGGTCCCCGGCGGTGGCCGTTGGGAAAACCATCGTTAGCAGCAGCATGATCGATCGGGTGGCGGCGGGCTTCAAGCGTCGGCTGATCGAGGTGCCGGTCGGATTCAAGTGGTTTGTCGAGGGACTTCTCGATGGCACCCTTGCCTTTGGAGGTGAGGAGAGCGCAGGTGCGTCGTTTCTTTGCTCCGATGGGCAGGTTTGGAGCACGGACAAAGACGGCCTCATCATGGGGCTGCTTTCTGCCGAAATAATAGCTAAGACTGGACGAGACCCGGCAGAGCATTATCGCGCGCTCACGGAAGAGTTTGGCGAGATGGTGTATGAACGCACCGATATGCCCGCCACTCCGGAGGAAAAGGCGGCACTAGGGAAGCTGTCACCCCAGCAAGTTGGGGACGTGGAGGTTGCGGGAGAGAAGATTTTGGCGAAGTTCGCAGACGCTCCCGGCAATGGCGAGCCGATTGGCGGCATTAAAGTGGTCACCGAACACGGATGGTTCGCAGCGCGGCCCTCTGGAACTGAGGATGTGTACAAGTTCTACGCTGAGAGTATGAATGGACCCGACCACCTGCGCCGGATTCAGGAAGAAGGCCGCGCCCTGATCGCTCGCGCGCTGGGAACGCTTGCGTAGGTGGGATGTCTTAGGGCAACTTCAGAAGTCTGGAGCGTTAGCGAGCGCCGGTGGAGGACGCTTCCGATTGTTCCTGTCTCTCACGCACTTTGGAGTGCGTGAAAACTCGGCCAGCACGTAGAAGGCGGAAAATGGGAGACGGCAGGCTTTTGTGGAGGCATACTTGAGACGGGCATTTTTCGTCGTGCTTCAGTGGGGAAGCGGGGGGAAGGGAAAACTGCCGCCTGGAAGAGAGCCACTATAGAAGCCAGCAGGTTCCGTGATTTCTTCCAGAAGGAACTACCCGGCCTTAGAGCTTGCGGAAAACGCCGCGATGCTGCCGTCAGGGGTGCTGCGAAGGACCGCTGTAGTTCTTGGCGCACACGAAAGTAACAGGGGTTCTTCGCCTAAAAAAGCGGGCTCAGAATGACACTGCCGCCGTTTTATCGGAGGCCCCTGAAGCCAGTGCACAAGAGCCAATGGGTTTCGGGATTCTCACAAGAGTTCTTCTCGCGGGCGAAGGCGGTACACTCAAATCGCCACCTCGCGATCGGCGAACGAATCGGCTGTGAACATTCGTCCTGCCGACCGGCAGAATCCGTTTGAGGCTTGTCTGGAAAGATACAGGCACGGAGGGCAAAAATGAATCGTGACGAAAAGGTAGCGGCTTCCCCCGAGAATGGCGGGGCAGCGACGACGTTAGTCAAGGAACTGCGGGACGCCTTTGAGCATCACCTGCGCCGAACGCTGGCCAAGGATCGCTACACGGCCACCACTCGCGATCGCTATTACGCTTTTGCCCTCGCCGTGCGCGACCGCCTGATTGAGCGCTGGATTCCGACCCAGCAAACGCACCACAATCGACACGTCAAAAGAGTTTACTACCTGTCCCTGGAATTCCTGATCGGCCGCTCGCTTGAACACAATGTGATGAATCTTCGCCTGGAGAAGGCGTGCCGCCAGGCCGTTTTGGATGTGGGGCTCAATTGGGACGACCTTCTCGAACAAGAGGTGGATGCGGGTCTTGGCAATGGCGGATTGGGGCGTTTGGCTGCGTGCTTCATGGATTCCCTCGCCACCCTCAATTATCCCTGCGTCGGATACGGCTTGCGCTATGACTTTGGTATCTTCAACCAGCGCATCGTGAACGGCTATCAGGTTGAGGTGCCGGATGAATGGCTAAAGCTCGGCTACCCGTGGGAAATTGCGCATCCCGAATTCTCCTTTCCCGTGCAGTTTGAAGGCCGCGTCGAATCCCGCCCGGGTCCCAAGGGATCGGAATGGCGTTGGGTGGATACCAAGCCGGTGGTGGGCATGCCCTATGACCTGCCGATGGTTGGGTATGGCGGCCACACGGTGAACACCCTTCGTCTCTGGTCGGCGAAGGCGGCGGCGGAATTCGACCTGGATGATTTCAATCGCGGGTCGTACGTAGATGCGGTGGCCAACAAAGTCCTGGCGGAGAACCTCACGAAAGTCCTCTACCCCAATGACAACGTGTTTGAAGGGAAAGAACTGCGCCTGAAGCAGCAGTACTTCTTCGTGTCTTGCTCGATTCAGGACATCATGCGGCGCTTCAAAACCGACCATCAGGATTGGGAGGAGTTCCCTCGAAAAGCCTTCATCCAGATGAACGACACCCACCCCTCGCTGGTCATCCCGGAGCTAATGCGTTTGTTGATCGACCACGAAGGGCTGGGTTGGGATCAGGCGTGGCGAATCACGACAGCGTGCACCGGTTATACCAACCATACGATTCTGCCGGAGGCGCTCGAAAAGTGGCCCATCACGATGTTTGGACGATTGCTCCCTCGGCATCTGCAGATCATTTACGAAATCAACGCCCGGTTTATGCGGGATGTGGCCACGCGTTGGCCGCTGCAGGGTGACCGCATGAGTCGCATGAGCATTATCGATGAGGCGGGGGAGAAATATATTCGGATGGCCCATCTGGCTATCGTGGGTTCCTGCTCGGTCAACGGAGTTGCCCAACTACACACCGAGCTTCTGAAGAAGGAGGTACTGCGAGACTTCGCGGAACTGTGGCCCGAGAAATTCAACAACAAGACCAACGGCATCACCCCGCGGCGCTGGCTGCTCAGCTCGAATCGGCCTCTTGCCCATCTGATTACCGAACACATCGGCGACCAATGGATTACCAATTTGGATCAGTTGCGCAAGTTGGAGCCGTTGGCGGATGATCCCATGTTCCGGCAACGATTTCGCGCCGCCAAGAAGCAAAGCAAGGAACTCTTGGCCCAACTCATCGCGCGCGAAACCGGGATCGGCGTTTCGCCCGACTCGATGTTTGACGTCCAAGTCAAGCGGCTGCACGAGTACAAGCGCCAACTACTCCTGGTTTTCTATATCATCGTGCTCTATGACCGTCTCAAGAAAAACCCGGCCCTGGATGTTGTTCCTCGCACGTTTATTTTTGGCGCTAAGGCGGCGCCTGGCTACTTCATGGCCAAGCTGATCATCAAGCTGATCCACCAGGTGGCGGAAGTCGTTAACGGGGATCCTCAAGTTAACGACAAGATGAAGGTGGTGTTCCTGCCGAATTACCGGGTGTCACTGGCGGAAAGAATTATCCCCGCCGCGGATTTGAGCGAACAGATCTCGCTGGCCGGGACGGAGGCTTCCGGGACGGGCAACATGAAGATGCAGCTCAATGGCGCGGTTACCATTGGAACCCTTGATGGCGCCAACGTGGAAATTCTCGAGGAGGTGGGGAAGGAGAACATCTTTATCTTCGGCATGAAGGCCGAAGAAGTTGAGCAACGCCGCGCCTATTACAATCCCTGGGATGTCTACAACAACGACGAAGAGATTCGCCGCGCATTCATGCTAATTGAGCAGGACTTCTTCAGCCTTTTAGAGCCGGGGATCTTCAAGCCGCTTCTCCAATCGCTGCTCCAGGGCGGCGATCATTACATGCTCCTGGCGGACATGCGCGACTACATCCAAACGCAGGAACGCGTCGATGCTGCCTATCGGAACCACGACGTTTGGGACCGGATGGCTATTCTCAACGTGGCCCGCGCGGGAAAGTTCTCCTCCGACCGAACGATTAAGGAGTACGCCACCGAGATCTGGCACGTTGAGCCTTGCGACGGCGAGGAATTGGCGACGCAGGACTAAGAGCGCAAGCCGGAATCATGTCCTCATTGCGGTAAGCGTGGTTGGCACGTGGCGTGTTTCTCACTCCGTGCGCAAAGCAACCATGGGGTCGATGCGCGACGCTCGCCGCGCCGGCAGGTAACCGGCAAATGCCGCTACGGCAAGCAGCAACAGTGAAACTGCGGCGATCGTCGGCAAGTCACCCGGTGAGATCCCGAAAAGCATGTTGGCGATGAAGCGGCTCGACGCCAGCGCGCAAGGAATGCCCAGGGCTATTCCGAACATCCCCAGCGCGAGCGCTTCCCGCAGCACGAGCCAAAGAAGTGTTGCCCGCTGCGCACCGAGCGCGGCGCGAATGCCGATCTCTCTGGTCCGTTGGGTAACGGCGTAGGACATCAATCCGTGCAAGCCGACAGAAGCCAGCAAGAGCGCCAAAGCCGCGAAGAAACTGGAGAGCAGGGCGATGACATGGTCTTCCACAAGCGCTTGGCTGATCTCTTGCGCAATGGTTTTCGTGCCCAAAGGATACTCGTGTCCGAGCGATACAATCTCACGCCCTACGGTTTTTGCGACAGCTTCCGGCGCTTCCCGAGTGCGGACAAACAGGCTTCCAAATTGTGTCGAGTGCTGTGTAGAAGAAAGATAAATAACCGGCGCGCCGGCTTTGTGCAAATCGAAAAGCCGCGTGTCGTCCGCGACTCCCGCGACTTCGAGATTCTGTAGTTCAGGCATGAAGCTAAACCGAATCCGCTCGCCAATGGCGTTGCCCGACGGGAAAAGCCGCTCGGCAAGGCTTCTACTGACGATGGCGACGCGCGGGTGATGCTCGTCGTCGGTCCAGTCAAAATCTCGCCCACGAATCAGGCTGATTCCGAGCGTTCGCAATAGACCCGGTGAGACCACCGCCGAATTTGCCACGATGCCTGCGCCTGGGCTTGTGGCATCTGGCATCGTGGAGACGATGTCTTGTCCACCTCGCGCGACTCCGATGGAAACGTCGGAGAAGCCAACCGAATCTACACCCGGCAGGCTGGAAATCCGCTCGATCAGTTGCCGCCGGTAGCCGTTCATGTTGAGGTCCTGGTAGCCGCCCGGCCGGGGATAAACGCCTACTTCTAGCACGCTCTCCTTGAGGCTGGGATCAATGGAGCACAATTTCTGGAAGCTTCGCGCCAAGAGTCCGGCGCCTGCCAGCAACACAAGGGAAAGGGCAATTTGCGTGACGATCAGCGCCTTGCCCAACTTTCCGGTCGCGCCTGCCACGCGGTGCACGTTCTGCTGGAGCACCAGGGCCGGGTCGCCGCGCGAGGCGCGCCAAGCCGGGGCGAGGCCGAAGAGAATGCCGGTCAAGGTGGCCACGCCGGCAGTGAGAGCAAGCACGCGCCAATCCGGGCTCAAGTTGAACATGACCGGCCGGAGATATCCTTGCGTCAGGAGGCTCACGAGCAAGCGGCTTCCCCAGTAGGCGAAGGCAAGTCCCAGCAGCGCTCCGAGTGCGGAAAGCGTCAGACTCTCGCTCAGTACCTGGCGGGCGAGGGCCCAGCGGCTTGCGCCCAAGGCCACACGCACGCCCATTTCATGACTGTGTGCGGCCGAGCGCGCCAGCATTAGGTTTGCCAGATTCACGCAGGCGAGCAGCAGGATCAATCCTACAATGCCCATTAACACGTAGAGCGGTCGTGTAAAACGGGACCGCAGTACAGAGTTAACGCCCGTTGCCGCGGGCGACACATCCAAGCCCATCGAGAAGAACGCTTGGCGCCGCAATCCGGGAGTATCGGTGGAAGGTGTTGCCTGCAATACTGACGGCCACAACGATTGAAGTTGCGCCCGCGCCTGCGCGACGGTGACACCATCTTTCAGGCGGCCGGTGATGAACACCCATAGGAGTGCGCGGCTATCGGTAGCTTTCATGGGAACCGTCACGTCCGCCGATTCGCCCGTCACCATGCCCGTGAACCACTTTCGAGTGACGCCGATAATGGTGTATGGCTGGCCCTCGATTGCGATCTCTTTGCCGACAGCGTCCAAGGCCCCGCCGAAGTGACCCTGCCAGAACTCGTAGCTCAGCACGGCGACTGGAGACGCACCGCTGGTGCCCAGTCTCACATCTTCCGGCGTGATCAATCTACCCAGAAGAGGCGTCGCCCCCAACTCCGAGTAGTAATTGCCGGTAACCGAGCGCACCTCGGCCTGTGACAGCACGCCACGGAGCTCCATGTTGCTGATCTGGCCGAAGCTCCAGCCGATCAGTCCGGAGAAAACCCTCTGCCCGCGCTCGATCTCCCGGAACATGGGAAACGAGAAGGGGATTTTGTTGCCCCGCCGGACAACCGAAAGCTCCACCAGGCGTTCCGGCTGCCACACGGGGAGGTCGCGAAGGAGTAGAGCATTGAGCAGGGAGAAGATGGCGGTGTTCGCGCCGATTCCCAGCGCGAGCGAGAGCACCGCGACAGTCGTGAATCCGGGATTCTTGCCCAGGACACGCAGGGTATGTCGTAGGTTATGCCACGCACTTCTCATGGTGGTCTCCGTGGAATCCTGGATTCGAGCGCCGTCTCCAGATTTACTCCGATGGGTGATCTTTTTCAAGCCGTTCGGCCACCGTGCGATCAAGCGTGTAGCGCGGACCTGCTTTCTAGGTCCGCGGTTCGTCTTTGATCGTAAAAGACCGCGGACCTACAAAACAGGTCCGCGCTACGTTTGCTTTATTTAGTAGACAATCGACCACCTGATGTAGTAGATTCCCTTCCACTATGACCAAGCAATCCTCTGGAGACCGCATCGAACTTGTTTATGGCTCGCTCGACATGCTGATTTTGCGCACTCTGCGCTGGGGACCGACGCACGGACACGGCATTGCCAAGTCCATCGAGCGCCAGTCGGAAGACACGCTGAGGGTGGAACATGGATCGCTCTACCCCGCACTTCAGCGTTTGCAACAGGAAGGTTGGATTTCGGCCGAATGGGGCGTTTCCCAAAACAATCAGCGGGCCAAGTACTACCGCCTGACCGCGGCGGGGCGGCGCCAATTGGTGGCCGAAACCTCGCGTTGGGAGCGGTTTGTGCGGGCCATCACCGGGGTTCTGCGCCCCGCCGAGCCCGAGGAAGGGCAATGAATGATTGCCGATTTTCGATTGCCGATTGGACGAAAAGCGAAGTTCGACGGTGTAAGTATGAATTTCACGAGCGAGGTAGCGCGACGGAGCCGCAACCCGATGGGACTGGCAAAGTGACTCCTCACCCGTCCGTCCGCTGACGGACACCCTCTCCCCCTCGAGAGGGCGGTTGAATTGCCTACCTTCTCCAGGGGAGAAGGTGCTGAGGTACGAAGCGGATGAGGGGTCCCTGGGATCGAAGTGGCGACCGTCAACACGTGCTCCAAAATGGAAACAAGCGTGTAGCGCAGACCTGCTTGCCAAGGTCTGCGGCTCTTCACGGGCGTC
>JBKQVI010000200.1:0-27833 GCA_052139985.1 Terriglobia bacterium | reverse complement strand
TGCCACCGGCAAGCCGTTCGACGTGGAGTGCCGTGTGCGGCGTAAGAATGGGGAGTGGATCTGGGTGCACGACCGGGCTGTTGCCACCTACGAAAGAAACGGCGTCCGCTATGCAGACGGCCTGCTTTCGGACATTACCGAGCGCAAGCGGGCAGAGGAGGCATTACGAGAGAGTGAGGCTCGCTTCCGGCGGCTTATTGAGTCGAACATCATCGGCGTATTCGTGGGCGATTCCGCCGGAGGTATCCTGGACGCCAATGCAGCGTTTCTGAAAATGATCGCCTATACCGAAGAAGACTTGCGCAACGGATCGATTCGGTGGGACCGGATCACGCCGGCGGAATACCACCATGTGAATGAACGGATTGGAGAGCAGTTGAGGACCTCCGGTGTCAGCGCTCAGCTAGAGACTGAGTACGTGCGCAAGGACGGCAGCCGGCTGCCGGCGCTGCTCGGGTTGGCAGCCCTGGATGCTGCCGGGTACCACGCCATCGGTTTGGTCGTTGATCTAACGGCGCGCAAGCAGGTGGAAAGAGATTTACAGTTTGCCAAGGAGGCTGCGGAATCGGCCAGCCGCGCCAAAAGCGAGTTTCTCGCCAACATGAGTCATGAAATCCGGACGCCCATGAATGGCATCATCGGCATGACGGAACTCGCGCTTGACACGCCTCTGAGTTCAGAGCAGAGGGACTACTTGATGATGGTCAAGGACTCCGCCGACTCTCTGCTAACCCTGATTAACGATGTCCTCGATTTTTCCAAGATTGAATCCGGAAAGCTTAGCCTGGATACCACGGAATTCAATCTTTACGACGCCATCGCCAACAATTTAAGGGTACTCTCTGTTCGGGCTAGCCAGAAAGGACTGGAAGTTGCCTGGAGCGCGCAAGCGGCGGTTCCAGAACAGGTCCTTGGCGATCCCGGACGGGTTCGACAAATCATTGTGAATCTGGTTGGGAACGCCATCAAATTCACCGAGCAGGGCGAGGTGGTGGTGGGTGTCACCGTCGAATCCCGTCGCGATACAGACATTCTGCTGCATTTCACGGTTCGAGACACCGGCATCGGCATCGCTCCGGAGAAACAGGACATGATCTTCGAGGCCTTTTCGCAAGTCGATACCTCGATGACGCGGAAATACGGGGGGACCGGTCTCGGCCTGACAATCTCCTCGCGGCTCGTCCAAATGATGGACGGAAGAATCTGGCTCGAAAGCGTGCCGGGCGAGGGAAGCACGTTCCACTTCACCGCCCGATTTGGTTTGCCGAAGGCCAAAACGCTAGAGACGCCCCACCGCCAAGTGGCCAGTTTGCGCGGTCTGCCCGTTCTCGTTGTCGACGATAACTCCACCAACCTGAAAATCCTGCAGGCAATGCTGAAGCATTGGTTTATGGCGCCGGAACTAGCTAAGAGCGGGTCGGAAGGGCTTTCGGCCCTCGAACGAACTGCTTCCGCCGACAGCCCTTTCCCCCTGATTCTCCTCGACGCACAAATGCCGGAAATGGACGGATTCTCACTGGCAGAGATCATCAGGCAAAACCCTAGACTTGCTGGGGCGACGATCATGATGCTTACTTCGGCCGGACAGCGCGGCGATGTCGCTCGTTGCCGTCAACTGGGGATTGCCGTTTACCTCATCAAACCGATCCGGCAGTCCGAACTCCTGGAGGCCATCCTGGCGGCCCTGGGGAAATCTCCCACTGCAGATATCCCCGCGGCGGTCATTACCCGTCACACTCTCAGGGAGGATCGCCGGAAGGTCCAGATACTGCTGGTTGAAGACAACGCCGTCAACCAGCAACTCGCCGTGCGCCTGCTGGAGAAGCGTGGACATATCGTGACGGTCGCATCCAACGGCAGCGAGGCGCTGGCATTGTTGACGCGCACAAGGTTTGATGTTGCCTTAATGGACGTTCAAATGCCCGTTATGGACGGCTTCGAAGCCACCGCTGCCATTCGCAAGGCAGAAACTTCCTCGGGAAACCATCTTCCGATAATCGCTATGACCGCGCATGCCATGGAGGGAGACCGCGAGCGCTGTATGGCGGCGGGAATGGATGCATATATTTCCAAGCCCATCCAGCGGGATGAACTGATTGAGATGGTTGAAAGAATTGGGGACTCGGCATCTCACCCAAAGGACATTGGCGGCCAGTTCGGCGGCGGTCTTCAACCGTAGGGAATCGTCTGACCATCTCAACGGTGACGAATAGCTTCTGGTTAATCGCAGTCGAGGATCTACTCTACCCGCGACGCTTGTGCCGCGGCGCCCTGCGTAGCCGCCGCAGCGCGTACCGCGTGCCCTGCAATAGATTCTCGAGAAATGGAAGCCCTTGCAGATCCCGACAGTTTTCCTTGGCCGACTCCACCGCGCCAAAATTCAGCAGCGCCTGACGTCGTGCCTCAACCGCCGAGAATCCAGCCTGAAGTTTCTCCGCGGGCATCAGGGCGAGATGCTCCTCGATCTCTTCCCTCAACCGCTCCTCGTCGCGTTGCCCCAAGGGCCGAGGTTGCCAGGCGCGTGAGAAATCGCCTAAGAGCCTTCATCTCAGACTCTCCGCTTTCGCCGCGAAGAATCGGGCGATGATGGCCGTGGTTTGTTCCCAATCCCGCGCCTCAGCCTGGAGCTGCTTGCGTCCGGCGTGCGTCAGCCGGTAGAAGCGGGCCCTGCGGTTATTGTCCGAGGAGCCCCACTCGGAGGCAATAGCGCCCTCCTGCTCCAGTTTTAGCAGTACAGGATATAGCGTGCCTTGGTTGACGGCGAGCAAATCACCGCTGATTTGCTCGATCCGCCGGGCGATCCCGTAGCCGTGCTGGGGCCCCAAAACATCCAAAGTTTTAAGCACCATAAGTGTCAACGTACCCTGTTGGACGTCGGTTCGTTCTTTCATGGGAAGCTCCTCTTGAATATCTACCGGTAGCATCTCACATTCTCTGTGGGGAAGCAACAGGGCGGCAATCGACCCATTCAAACGGCTGACTGTCTCGACAGTCTCTTGGTGCCTCGTCGTTGTGGCACGGCGACCGGAGCATGCCGAATAATCAGGACTCGCTCAAAAGAGCCTGAGGCGCCGCAAACCGCCGATATCCTTCCGTTACTCTGGGAGGTCAATAATCTGCGGTGACATTGCTCCACCGCTTTAGGAAACAGGGGGGAACTGCTTGGAAGGAATTCCACGATCAACTGACGGCTTGTCTATTTCTGCCTACAGCCTTCTGCTTACTGCCTACTGTTCTTCACAGCGGCACGGGCGTGGATTCCACGATTTCGCGCAAAATGGAGTCCGATTGGTCCGATTTCTTCATGGTGGAAAGGTAGCGCGAGCTGACGACGCAACGGTGAGCGAAAACGGGGATTACCAATCGCTTGAAATCGTCGGGGATGCAGTAGGTGCGGCCTTCCATAATGGCCATGGCTTGAGCGGCGCGGTAGAGCGACATCGAGCCTCGGGGGCTGACGCCCAGGCTGAGGTATTCGTGCTGGCGAGTCTTTTCCACAACCGCCAGAGTGTAATTCATCAGCTCTTCATCCACGGCGACGCGGCGGACCGCCTGCTGAACTTCCAGCACTTCTTCGGCGTTCATGACGGGCTCGATCTTCGCCAAAGGTTCGGAGTCGGCAAAATTCCGCAAAATTTCCTTTTCACTTTCTAGGGTGGGGTAGCCCACGCGAATTCGCATCAGGAAACGATCCATTTGCGACTCCGGCAGCGGGTAGGTGCCGTGATGCTCAATGGGGTTCTGCGTTGCTACTACCATGAAAGGCCTCGGCAGCGGGTAAGTACGGTTGTCCACAGTCACCTGGTTTTCATTCATGGCTTCCAGCAGCGCGCTTTGGGTCTTGGGCGTGGTGCGATTGATTTCATCGGCCAGGACGATGTTTGCGAAAATGGGCCCCGGGCGGAATTCGAATCGCTGGGAGGATTGACTGAATACGCTGATTCCGACAACGTCGGAAGGCAGCAGGTCAGAGGTGAACTGCAAGCGCTGGAAAGTACAATTGAAAGAGCGCGCCAGCGAGTGGGCCAGCGTCGTCTTGCCCACACCCGGGACGTCTTCGATCAGCAAATGGCCTCGGGCGAACAGTCCCACTAACGTAAGCTGGATAACTTCATCTTTGCCCCGGATGACGCTTTGTACGGACTGCTGCACCCGCTTCAGAAGGTCCGGTGCGACGGCAACGTGATTATTTACTGCAGCTTTTTCCATACGGTTGATTCTCGAGAGTCGGCCCTTGGCATCCTAGACCAGGGGCGAAAAATCTGTTATGTTCATCAGTTGCCGCGGGCGATTAACTCAGCGGTAGAGTGCTATCCTCACACGGTAGAAGTCACAGGTTCGAATCCTGTATCGCCCACCATCTGTCCTTGAGGATTTACGGGTGGTCGGCCCGAAGAAACCATCCCACAACTAAGCGTGCAGGCACGTTCAACTATGCGCGATCGGTCCTTGAGTAATCCTCGTCGATAAGATCGGGTTCCTTTTCTAGCGCATACAACCGAGCCTGATCATAGCACTTTTTGGGGAGTTTTCGGACCATTGTGGGGAAGCTCTTACTGGGGTCCGTGGCTTGAAAAGCCTCGGCACTGCCTGGAATGGGAGCCGGCTATTGATACGCGACCTCGGCCGGGCTGTCTCTTCGCTCCTCGGTCAACGCCCGGCTCCACCGAATGGCTTGCATATATAGGTTGCAGAAAATTTCCTCTTTTAGCGCCAGCTTTTTTGCCATTTGCGAGAACTCTTCCCAATCGGCCTCTTCGTAGCTAATAACGGTACGAAGGACGTCATGAAGAGGATTCTGCTCGCGCATCAGCGCGGCCGCGACGTCCGCCGCGATGGGGATCTCACCCAGCAAAACGCGCATGGGGCGCCGCATCAGGACGTCGATCGAAGAAAGCAATCCCAAAAAGAAGTAATCGGCTTGCCGTTTCGGCGCTCCCACCAAAGGCGCTACAGACTCGCAGAATGCCGCGCGAATCAGCGCCATGCTCACCAGGATGGGAGGGCGGCCTTCGCCCAATGCGGCCACGGAAATCAGCCCGACCCACTTGCGAATTTCATTCTGCCCCAGCAACAGGAGGGCGTGCCGAATGGACTTGATCTGCGAGTGAAACGCGAATCGTGCCGAATTCAAGAACCGCAGAAGTTTGTAGGATAGGGCGAGATCATGCTTGATGGTGTTGGCCACTTCCTGCACATCGAATTCCGGCCGGGTGACGGCGGCCAAAACGAGCAAATAAACCAACTTCGCGGGCGCAATGTCGGAAGTGGAGTCGGGCTGCGGGCGGCAATAGAACTGCCCCTGAAAATAGGTAAAGCCCTGCTGCGCGGCGGCTTGAAACTGGGCGCGCTTTTCCACCCCTTCCGCCACAAAGATCGTTCCCCTGGGCCGATACTTCCGGATAAAGAGCCATTGCGCTCGATCGGCAGAAGCAGTTACATCGAGCTTGATAATATCGGCGAGATCGGCCAACGGCTCCTCCCACGTGCCCGGGAAATTCTCCAAAGCGATCAGGAACCCGGCGTCTTTTAAGCCTCGGCAGGCCACCAATACATCTTCGTCGCGCTCCCTGATTGCGCGGACCTCCAGCACAACGCGGTCGCGTGGCAATCCCGCAGCCTTGCCACTGATCAAAGCGTGCGGCGTGCATTTGATGAAGGCGCGCGTGCCGTCGGTGAGTTCGTCAATTCCCTCAATAGCCGGAGTGGTGGCGGCGGAGCCTTCCGCTGCTTCGCCGTTGCTGGCCAATGGCCAAAACTCTTCCTCCCCAGGGCGGGCGAGAAGTTCGTAGCCATAGACTTTTTCGTCGCGATCGAGGATAGGCAGCCGGGTTATAAACCTGTGCGCGTCCAAAACTCTCTCCTGCCCGTAGTGGCTCTCGACGTTGAACTTGCCACTGCGGCATTAGCCCAACCCTCCGGACACAGAGGTTACCCATTCAATCGGCAGCTCACAGGCAATCTTGAATCGAAATTCGAAATGGGGCGGAAATGACCCGGGACGACAAATGAGGTGGGACAAGGGGCCGGTTCCGGCGGCTGCGACCCGGTGGGGAGATCACCCGCGGAGCGGCGTGATAGCGCCAGCCTCGCCGCTTGCCGCGCATGATAGACATTTTGGCGTTAAAGGGCGACGCCTCGCGGGTGCTGTGTCGCGGGTGCTGCCTCAATTACGATGGAGCGCCGGCTTCCAACCGGCATTGGGGATGCCTAGATGGCGTCGCTACGATCAATTTACGACAGCGCCCGCGAGCGGCACGGGTCACAGCCGCCCCGACAGGTATGTTAGTATGATCGTTATCACATTTTCTGCTTTTGTTCGCTTATCTTACTTTGTAAAGAGGTATGTGTGCTCCGCATCGGAATAGTGGGTTTACCCCAGACCGGTAAGACGACACTGTTTCAGATTTTAACTCACGCGCATGGCGGGGGCATCGGATCGGGGAGGCAGGAAGCTCGCGTGGGCGTCGTGAGGGTTCCCGACGTTCGCTTGGACCGCCTGATCGAAATGTTCAAGCCTGAGAAGCACGTGTACGCCACCATCGAGTACATGGACATGCCGGGCAGCGTGATTGAGCTGGCGCGCACCGGCTTGCAATCGCAAGCCCTTCGCGAACTCGACGCCTTGGTTCACGTCGTGCGCGCGTTTGAGGACGAGGCAGTTCCAACGGAAGCGGGTTCCGTCGATCCCAAGCGCGACATCGAAAATGTGGAGCTCGAATTGATTCTCTCCGACCTCGCCGTAGTGGAAAAACGTCTGGAGCGTCTGGAGAAGGACATCAAGAAGCAAAAGAATCCGGCGTTGGAGAAGGAATTCCAGGTGCTTAAGGTGTGCAAGGTGGCATTGGACAAGCAGACCCCGTTGCGCGAGCTGGAGCTGGGCGCCGAGGAATCCAAGGTGATACGCGGCTTCACGTTTCTTTCCCTCAAGCCAATGCTCTACGTTTTGAATTTGGGCGAGGGCGACGCGGCGAAGGCTAATTTGGCCGATCAATTCGCTGCCGAGGCCGGTTTAAAGCAACGGCTGCGCACGGCGGTCAGTGCGATTTGTGGCAAGGTGGAGGCAGAACTTGCCCAACTAAGCGACGCTGACGCCACGGAATTCCTAGGCAGCTACGGATTGAAGGAATCGGCCACGTCGCGCCTGATCAACGCCAGTTACCAACTGCTGGGTTTGATCTCGTTCTTTACGGTGGGAGAGGACGAGTGCCGCGCGTGGACCATCCGTGCCGGTTCGACCGCGTTGGAAGCCGCAGGCGAGATTCACTCCGACATCCAACGCGGATTCATTCGCGCCGAAGTCATAAAGTACGATGACCTGATGGCGGCGGGAGGATTTGCCGAAGCCCGCAGTCGGGCCCTACTGCGTCTGGAAGGGAAAGAGTACATCGTGCACGATGGAGAAATCGTGCACTTCCGGCACGCGGGGTAAAAGAAGTTGTCAGTCATCGGTTGTCAGTCGTCAGTGAAATCCGGACCGAGCGCTGATCCCTGACTGATAACTGACGACTGACTACTGACCACCAACAACTGCTTCTCATGTCCTATCTTTGGATCAGCCTGGCGCTGGGCTTCGTGGCGGGACTCGCCAATCTGTTTGGCGCCGCCATTGTCTCCGCGCGTCCCTGGAGCCGCACTTTTTTGGCGCTCTTCATTGCGCTGGGCGCGGGTTTCATGCTGGCGACGGCGCTTACGGAGATGGTGCCGGAAAGCCTCCGCCTGGCGCCCGTTTCCGCCCCCGCGCTGATTTTACTGGGATACTTCATTGTCCACTACTTTGAACATGCGTGGCCCGCACATTTTCATTTTGGTGAAGAGACGCACACCGCGGAGTTTGTGAATCCCAGGGTGGCGTATACCGCGCTGGCAGGCCTGACGATCCACACCTTTTTCGATGGAGTTTCAATTACCTCAGGCTTCCTGATTTCACCGTGGTTAGGCACGGTGATTTTCGGCGCAACCATTCTGCATAATGTCCCGGAGGGCTTTACCGTGGCCTCCATCATGGTGGCAGCGCGGCGCGGTAGCAAGGCGGGCATGGCGGCTGCGGCGGTGTTGGGAGCATCGCGCATTCTGGGAGTGCTGGGGATGGCGCTCGCGCATCGCTGGGTGAATTACGGTTTGGCGCTTTCGGCAGGCGTCACGCTCTACGTGGCGGCGTCGGATTTGATCCCCGAGGTCAATAAAGTGAAAAGCCCGAAATACGCCCTCACTGTGGCGCTGGGAGTGGCGCTCGTGCTGGTGATGCGGTACCTTTTCTTGAATTTTTAGTGCCGTCCTCCGTTGTCCGTCATCAGCCTTCAGTCACCACCGACCTCGAACGCATCGACCGTGGCTTTTCTTACTCCCACACAGTTTTAGTGAGAGCAATGTTCAAGTCCAAACCAAGAAGAGGTACCGCGCCGACCTAAGTAAGGACTCATCAAAGTACAGAGCCACTCGTACGCACATCTAAATTCCAGCGAGATGTGAACACACAGTGCCGTGCAGAGCACAGAGAGCGGAGGTCCCTGCGCGTCGGTCCCTCTACAGTCCCAATTGTTTTGCTTGCTTCAAGAAGTGAACCTATACTACGCATATGCCAAGTTCCGTTACAGCCCCGGAAGGCCAGCTTAGCAGGCGCGACAAGTTTCGCTCCTACATGCAGGCGTTCAACCCCACTGCGCCCGCATTTGACGTCATACAGGCGGGTATGGTGCTTGAAGACTTGCACCAATCTCTGTATCGGAACTTAGCGGGTCGAGCCGACCTTGAGCCGGGGAGCCAGCAGCTAATAGTCGGGGGTGTTGGATCCGGGAAGACGACGGAACTGCTTCTTGCAAGAAGGTGGCTCATAGGTCAGGGCCATGTGCTGCCTATTTACATCGATGTTTCGGCTCTAACTGACCTATCGAGCTTAAATGCTGGCGCGTTGCTCGCCAGCTTTGGCCTATACCTTGGTGGTTGGATAAGAAGGGATGCGGAGGCACACCCCCGGGCGAGCGGGACGGCGGCAAAACTGGAAGAGATTTACGCCAAGGTGACTGCATTCGCGTATGGAAAGCAGGAAATGCAAAGCATCCGCCCCCCCGAGAACCGTCCCTTTAATTACGAACTCGCACGGGGGATACTAGGCACCCAACGCATGGTGAACATTCCCGGCAAGCTGGAGCCCCCTTTTCCTCAACTCAGCCGCGACGTGGAGGAGATTCGTTTCTATCTCGACACGTTTCTGAATCTCACTAGAGAGGACCACACGGATGTGGCGGTCATCTTTGACGGCCTTGACCGTTTACTGGATGCCACGAGGTTTTGGTCGGTTGTTGAACAGGACCTCAGATTGCTCCGTGAACTCAATGTGTCCGTTATAGCGACCGCGCCCCTCGCGGTACTATTTGGAGTGGGGATCGGACAGTCAATTTCCGATCACTTCGATAAGGTCCATCACCTCACAGTGATTCCTTCCGACTCGGCGAGCGCATCTCTCTGGTCAGTGCTGGAAAAACGAGGTGTCAATAAACTGCTGAACCCGGGGTTAGCCCACCTCATCTGCAATTATTCGGGGGGAGTCCTTCGCGACTTGATTTCTCTCGCCCGGGATGCTGCCGAGGAAGCGTATGTTTCGGACCGGGATTTTATTACTGTCCCAGACATCGAGAAGGTGGGGCACCAACTCGGCACCGGTTACCTCCGCGGCTTAGGCCCGGAGGCGATAAATGCGTTGCTTCAGTTGGAAAGCTCCAAATCCTTCGATCTCAGCCAGCCATCCAACGTGGAACTCCTCGTAACACGCCGGGTTCTAGAGTACTCATCTACCGACTTTCGCGTGCATCCTGCTCTGCAATCCGTCATCCCGCGGCCGGAGCCGAAGCGTGCCTGAGTTCTCAAGCCAGCCATTTTTCGAAATCGCCGACCGATTGGAAATGCGTGGAGATACCGGGTGGCTCGTGGTGTTGAGTCCGGCTGCCGACTCGACCGCCCCTTTGGAAGAATTACGGACTGAGCTGGAGTCGGTTTTGCAAAAGCCCGCCCGCGTGATCCCGCTCGAACCTTCTACGTTTGAGGAACTGCGCGAGGCCCTTCATCAGCCAAACGATGACGCGGTCATCCTGTCGGGCGGAACGGGCTTGACGCCGGACAAATGGCGCTCGCTTGACATCATGCGAAGCGCTTTGGAGCGCAAAGGGCCGGTGATCCTATGGCTCGCCTCCGAGGACATTGCCAGCCTGGCGAACTTCGCGCCCAATATCCGCAGCTTGATTGGTGGAAGCATCTTCGCCGCCGGCCCGGACGGCGGCATCATGACGGAAGCGGAACGCCAACAACGCCTGAAGGAACTCAGCGAACATTTTGGGTTGACGGGCGAGGAAGTGGTGCGGAAAGCTGAAGCCAGAGAATTATCCAACGAACCGGAATTTGTGGAATGGCTCGTTCTCCTTGACCGGGGAGATTTAGTGTGACGCTGGAACGCGCCCGCCAGCGGGCCGTAGCGCTGGACTCCAATACTTACGTTGCGCTTACGGCGTTACGGCTCGAACCGCCCCGTGAAGTCTTCATGCAGATCAGGGGTTATCTTTTTCGGCGCTCCCGAGAGATGAAAACAGAGAATAATGCCTACAAACTCTTGAGTTACCACCCGTCACAAGACCTTGTGGACATTGAACTCGGTCCGAACATTGATAAAGGTCTTACTCCACAGCACTTTCGCTTTGATTCGGGCGCCCGCCTCTGCTTTGGGCTTACCTTACGGGAAGTTGAACAGGGATCAAAGGTCGTGGCATACCGATATCAATTTGTGTTCCCCGGCGGGCAATCACTCCAATATGCGCGATTTGATTTGAACAAAGCCACACACCCCGACCCGCTCGCCGAACCGCGTTGCCACCTGCATCCGGGAATCAAAGACGTACGCATACCGTTTTCGATGCATAATCCTTTCGAGATTCTTGATCGGATCTTTTTCGTCCTGGAGAGGTCGACGTGGGAGAGGAAGTAGCATCCGGCGTCACCTGGACGAGGCAACACGGACAACTGACAGCTTCTATGTATTCCGCAACCCTACTCGATCACTTTCACCATCCCCGCAACGTCGGCGAAATCGCCGAAGCATCGGTGGTGGTGGAAGCCTCAAATCCTGTCTGTGGCGATTTGATGAAGCTGTGGGCCGTTGTTCGCAACGGCAAAATTCAGGCGGTGAAGTTCAAAGCCGCGGGCTGCGTGCCTTCGGTTGCCTGCGGCTCGTGGCTGACGGAAGCCATCCTGAACAAGCCGATCGCGGACCTTCGCGCCCTCACTCCCGACGACGTTATCTCCGGGCTGGGCGGATTGCCGCCCGCCTCGCGTCATGCGGCAGTGTTCGCCGTAGACGCGCTGAAGCGGCTGCTGGAGCATGATCGGTAGGGGCGGTTCGCGAACCAAGGCTGTCGAAATTAGCAACCGCTCGCAGTGGTCCATTCGGCTCCGCGTTCTACCATCACGAATTCGACATCAAACTTAAGGAAACATTTCCCCTAGCCCTCTTGGGGGAAAGGGGGGGACCGCAGGGCGGGGGGTGAGGGGGTTCGTAGCAAGAGGGGAATAGTGCGCCTGAGCCGTAAAAGCAAGGCAAGAGCAAAAACCCCACGCCTTGACAATGTTTCAGTACCCGCCAGAGTTTTTGCCCCCCTCACCCGTCCCGCCCCGGCTGGCGAAAGCGTCGGTTACGGGCCACCCTCAGCACGTGCGGATCTTGCAGAAACACGGAAAGCACGCGCCGCAATTCCTTCAGACGATTCTCCTGCGCGTTCACGTCAACAAGTATGGGCACAACACGAGTGTGGGGAAAATAGTACTTCACGAACGGAATGAGCACTCCCACCGAATGCTCTCCCGTGAAGGCTTCCGGATCCTCCGGAAAGCCCGTCGCCTCCTTGACCTGCTGCACGATGCGCCGTGAGCTTTCGGCAAGCGTGGGCATCCCGACTCCAAGATGGCGTCTGGCTAACTTGATGGCGGATCTTTCCGATATACGGTGGTCTGGTTTGTCGCGAACGGTGGTTGAGCGACTGCCGGCCACCAAGTGTCGAGTGGAACCGAGCCCGGAAGCTTTTGGCACACGGCTCGGATGAAAGTATCCCATCCAATGTCTTGCTCGTTGATTTCGACAGCAGCGGAAGAAGCGTCGCCGGTCGCTAAGCAGATCAGGTCATAAGCGAAACAATCTCGTTTATAGGCAGTTATCGTGGTGATCTCCTGCCATCTGAAGAATCGGCCAGCCTAAGCTGCTTGATCCATCGACTGCAGTTGGAACCCGGTTTCCTGGAGAGAAATACTCAAACGAGTCGATCGCACTGATCTGCTCCGAAAGTTCCGGATAAAGGAAAGCACTCGCTCAAGCATAGCTGACCTTTCTTGGCGCTTTTGTTGCTCGTAGAATGCGCCGCACCGAGGTCCGGCCGATTTGCAGTCGGCGAGCGATTTCGGATTTGCTGATGCCCGCACGCTGGAGCTTTCGTACCTGGTCGGCGTGGAGGGCCGCCGTGAGCGACCGACCCAGGCGTTGGCCGTTCTGGCGGGCGTGGGCCAGGCCGGCGCGGACTCGTTCCCGCAGAATCTCCCGTTCGAACTCCGCGAACACGGCTAAAAGACCAGCCATGGCGCGACCGGCCGGGGTCGTCAGGTCCAGCGCTTCCGTTAGCGACACAAAGCCGACCCCGAGATGCTCCAGTTCCTCCAGGCTCGCCAGCAGGTCCGTGACCGGCCCCAGCGATCTAGTCGCCATACTTACACCACGTCGATCTCGCGGCGGCGCGCCGCCTCCAGCAGTTGCTCCCGCCTCTCCCGCTGCGAAGCGCCCGAGCCGATTTCTCTGACCTGCAACGCGATCGTCCAACCTCGTCTTGCCGAATCCTCCCGCATCGCACGGATCTGCAACGGGATGGTCTGCTGATCCTGGGTAGAAACGCGGGCCTAGAGCCCCACGCGAAGCTTCGTTCGGGGCGGTTTCGAAGGGTGGCCAAAAACCCTCGTCGATTTCGGCTGCGGTAGGCCTGTTTTTCAGACGTTTTCAGGTTGTCCAATCCGCATGGCCGCAGACTATGGTTTACGGCCACCCTGAAGCGCTTACCCGTTTAGGGCAAGTTGGACAGCCAGAGGGTCCTACTGTCGATGTACGCTTCCGAGCAGGGAATTGAAATCAGCCTCGGCGGCGGCCACGGTGTTGAGCGGACCGGTGAGCTTAAAGAACACCAAACCCTCCGGGGCCTCGATAATCGCGGCCCTCATGCGGAAATTGGGCTTCTTCACTTCCTGTTGCCCCGACATTCCCCCTGCCCCGAGATAAGTCCCCGACACCGCGAGGGTTGAGACCTTCAGCCCCGCGACAACCCGCGTTTCCATCTTAGCGGGCGGAACCGGGGATTGGCCATCGGGCGAGGTAAATTGATGCGCCCAACGCTCGAGGTTTGCCTCCACGGTGCCGCCTTGCCCAGTACCAAAGAAATAGACCGCGCATTCTGCATCTTCGGGATCGCCGGCAATAGCGCGGATGCGGTAGGTAGCGATGCGCATCTGGTGCGCGGGACCGGCTTCCCACCCTGCCGGAACGGTCCAGGCAATGCCCGCGGCCTGGCTGGGTGAGCTGCCCATCTCCGCCGGGGCGCCGGGTGCGGAGGGCAATACCGGCGGCTGCTGGGCGCCAGGCTTTTCGGCAACAGACGTGTTCGCCCCTTGCTTGCAAGCTATAAAATTCGCGGCCAAGGCCAGCAGAGCTACGGCACTCACAAGTGAGATGTTTCTAGTTTTGATATACATTGGTTTAGGATGATCGCACGAAAGACCAGCGCACATACATGAAAGGCAAGGTATACGACACCCCTAGGGGAGTTCGCTGCACCGCCTGCCGCCAGCGAGACCGCTAGATGAAAAGTTGCTCGTCCTGGGTCGCCTCGCTCACATTGGTCACACGGCGGCGCTTAAACAGAAACTCCAGACCGGAGCGCACACCCTTGACCACCGCGGAGACTTCCTGGATGGGGGCGAGCACACCCTTTTGGACCGAGTCCGCGGTAGTCTCAACTTTTTCCACCAAGTCGGTAACCATCCTGTCCACGCGGACGATCTGTGACCGGCTCTTTTCGAGCAGCTCGGCGGCCACCTCGTCGGCACTGGACGTTCGGTCGCGAAGCGTTTGGCTGATCTCCGCCAAGTTCGCGGTGATGGTCCGCAAGGGTTCGCGCGAATTGTTGACAATCTCCAGGGCCGATTGCGCCAGCGGGTCGAGCCGTTGCTTAATGTCCGACCGTACGCTTTCAACCTGCCCGGGGAGTTTGCGGACGGCCAGCCAAATTCCCAGCATGGCCCCCGCCTGCATCAGTACGGCGATCGCGACCAGAATCAATGCCACGGTCAGCCCGGTATTTTGCTCCATGGTTTGCTCACACGAGGCTCAGCCGCCTCAGGCGCCTTGCTTCGCTTTGGACTTTTCTTCCTGGTACGCTTGTTTGCCGGCTTCGAGCGCGGCCGAAAGTAGGTCTTTCTGTTTGTTCACCAGGTCCTTCCCTTTCTCCACCGCATCTTCCGCCTGCTTGCGGATTTCGTCGCTCTTCGTCTTCACGTAGTCTCGACCCTCTTCCGCCTTCTGAGCGATCAGGTCTCGGGTTTCTTTTCCAGAACGCGGGGCAAGAAGCAGGGCGATCACCGCACCGATTCCCAAACCGGCCAGAAAGAATCCGACGCTCGCTCCACTGTTTTCTTCACTCATGGCCATCCTCCTCTAAAAGTGACAAGTGATGCGCTAGAGACGAAACTGGAAACTCGAAATTAGAAACTTGCGTCAAGATTCGACAGTCGAGTCACGTACTTCGCTTTCCGAGCGCTTGACACTCGTCAGTGTACTAAACTATCGCGAAAAGGTTTCGCGTGCCGCTTGCTTACCTGATTCCACGACATCAGCCAATCGCGCTTTTTGCTTGTTAACGAGATCCTTGCCCTGATCGACCAGATCTTCGGCTTGTTTGCGAAGCTCACGGCCTTTGGAGGCCACAAAATCCTTGCCTTCTTGCGCCTTGTCGGCAATCTGTTTTCTAGTCTCTTCTCCGGATTGCGGTGCGAACAGCAATGCAACTGCCGCTCCGATTCCGAGCCCGGCCACAAAGTAACTGACCTTGGTTGCCACATCGCAATTTGCCATGATGAACCTCCTTATCGAAGTTTCCAATCTAGCATCATGAAAAGCCTAAAACAAGACAATATTTATATATTTCTGGCGATTATATATTAGACCGTCTAGACGGATTATTTATTATCGCTGTTGCTGACGGACAAGTAATCGTACACCTTCTTGGCCTGAGATTTCTTTACAACCTGAGCCATCTCCTCCATTGAGACCTCCCGCAACCTCCCTAGACTGCCAAACTGACTCAGGAGCTTGTTGGCGGTCCTCTCCCCCACACCGGGGATTTGCAGCAGCTCGGTCGTAATTTCACGTTTTGTGCGCCGCGCGCGGTGAAAAGTGACGGCAAAGCGGTGGGCCTCATCCCGAATTTGCTGAATCAAGTGTAACGCTGGGGAGTGGTGATCGAGCACCACCGGTTCACTCTCGCGCCCTTGTACGTAAAGGACCTCCTCCCGTTTGGCGATGCTAGCGAGCGCTTGATTGATAATTCCCAACTCTTCCAGGGCCGCCGCTGCCGCATGAAGCTGGCCCAAGCCGCCGTCGATCAGCACCAAATCAGGAAAGCGCTTCTTCTCTTCCTGCAACCGCCGGTAGCGGCGCCCCACCACTTCCTTCATGCTGGCGAAATCGTCGTTCTGAGGAACACTCTTGATGATGAACTTCCGGTAGTCGGACTTGTTCATCCGCCCCGCTTCCCAGACGACCATGGACGCGACGATGTCGGTTCCCTGAATGTGGGAAACGTCAAAGGCCTCGATGCGGTTGGGCGGCTTGGCCAGGTCCAAGGCTTCGCTCACACTATCCAGCACTTCCCGCGCGTGAGGCTTCAGGATGCGGAAGCGCCGCTCAAATGAGTGGCGTGCGTTCCTCGCCACCAATTCCGCAAGTGCGCGCTTTGGCCCGGCCTGAGGAGTAAGGATGTGCACAGGTCTTCCGCGCCGCTCGGACAGCAATTCCTCCAGGGGTTCCCGGTCGTCGAAATCCGAGGGCGTGTGAATCTCACCCGGCAAATACTGCTGGTCCAGATAGACCTGTTTGAGCAGCGAAGAGAAGAATTCCGGTGGGTTGAATTCTTCCAAATCCTCCCAGAAGAATTCGCGCCGATCGAGCACGCGCCCGCCGCGCAAGTGAAAAAGGTTTACCGCCACCAGTGGACCTTCCTGGTGGAAACCCAGGATGTCAGCTTCCTCGCCGGAGTTCGCCGCCATTTTTTGCCGCTCGCGAAGTTCTTCGATCGTCTGAATCTGGTCGCGATAGCGGGCCGCATCTTCGAACTCCAACGCGTTGGAAGCGTTCGCCATGCGGCTGTGCAGGCTGCGCACCAGATCGCTCTCGCGGCCTTCCAGCAGCAGTCGTGTGTCGCGAGCGGCCTCGGCGAAGCGTTCCGGCGTAGTCAAATTCTCAACGCACGGTCCCAGGCAGCGCTTGATGTAAAACTGCAAGCATGGCCGCGGATGATAACGCGACAAGTCCACGTAGCACGACGGCACCAGGAAGCGCCGATGAACGAAATCCACAATTCGATAAGCGAGGTTGGCGGGAAAGTACGGACCGAAATAAATGGACCCGTCTTTCTTCACGCGGCGCGTCACATAAACTCGCGGAAAGCGTTCGTGGGCGGTGAACTTGATGTAGGGGTACGATTTGTCATCGCGCAGCAGAATGTTGTAACGAGGCTTGTACTGCTTGATCAGGTTGTTCTCAAGAGCCATCGCTTCGTGCTCGTTGTCCACAAGGATGGTCTCAAGGTCGTGCGCGGCGTCCAGCATCAGGTCGCGTTTGTCATCCGCCGAGCGCGACTCAAGAAAATACGAGCGCACGCGCGACCGCAGCGACTTGGCCTTTCCCACGTAGATGGGCTGTCCCCGCTCGTCTTTGAACAGGTAAACACCCGGCTGCGCGGGCAGCGCTTCCGACTTCTCACGAAGGGTGGAATTCACCGATTCCTCATCTTCTATTATCCCTGAGGCTTTAATATTCTTAAAGGGGAGGCGGGACTCAACAGGTGCTGTTTGATGTGCTGGCGGCTCCAGGGCGGCATCTGGCGAGGTGAACTCGCCGCTACAACATCAAACGGCGCATCGTCCTGCACGGTTGTCCGCTCCAGCCTCACGTCATTTTCAACCATCGTTTATCACCGGGCATCTAAAACCAAGGCAAGGCTGGTGTTGACAGCCACATCGACCTCGCGGAAAATTGGAACGATGCAGCACTTACTAAAAACATGGCTGATCGTCGCGCTCGGGATCTTCTTGCTAATCGGTAAAGTCCGCGCGCAGGGTCCCGAGAAACCACCGTCCTACCCAATTCCCGATGACTGGACCTACGTCAGCCCTGGACCGGCAAAGTGCGTCGAAATCGGGAATGTTTATCTGCATAAGGGCAACCTGAAGGCAGCACTGAGCCGATATCAGGAAGCGGTGCAAGACAACCCTCACTACGCGCCGGCGTACCTGGGATTGGGCAAGGTGTATGAGCGCATGAACCAGAAGCAGAAAGCGCTCGACGCGTACAAGCAATATCTCGACGAACTTCCTTCGGCCAAAGTCGCTGCCGATGCCAAGGACGCTCAGCGAGCCATAGCGCGGTTGCAGAAAGAACTGGAACCGCGCCACACGGCAGTGACGAGCGAGGGGAAACAAGTGACGAGTGCCAAGTGACGAGTAACCAGCAAGCGGTGCCAATCACCCCATTCTCCTCAGACCGAGCCGCTAAACCCCTGGCACCTGACGCCTGGAACCTCCGTCTCTAACTCCTTTTATTTTCATTAACATAATGGAGAGCACCATCTAACTTATTTATTTTCAATAACATAATGGAGAGGCGATAAACGGACAATTTTTCTCCATGTGTTTTCAATAACATAATGGAGGTTACCTTCATTTCCCCCCCCGCATTTTTTCGCCCGTCCGCGCGACGAAGCAATTAAATGTTTTAGTTTCAACAACTTGTATTTTTATACGGACCGTGGCCATTTCCGCTAACTACCTTTATTATCATACACATAATGGAGAGCGGCAAATATTCCCAGCTTCACTGCCCCCCGGTGCACATCGTTCCGGGTGTCGGATGGATGAGCGGCGCAGACCACGTCTTCCAGGCTGGGCGGTCCAGAGGCCGGCAAATTTCGAGGCATCGCAGCATTCGGGGGGACGTAAACAGGAATCAGTGCGGAAGACTTACCGAGGGACATGACCCACCTGGGTTCGTACCGCATTCGACTATATACCATAATAACACTAGTGTCAAGTATAAAAACAAGCACTGGAGCCTAGCATTCGCTTAGCGCCAAAGCGCGGAGGAAGGTAAAGTACGTTTTTGTCCTCTATCAGGAAAACTGGGCTTTCGATTCGTATTTCGCCGGCGCTGACGGACTCTCCATGAACTCAGCCGTGCGAACTCCGTAATTCAACCGGACGTTCGCCCAAACCGGTAGAGGTACAGTTTGACGTAGCGTCGGCTGTACGCCGCCATTTGGCGAGGTGAACTCGCCGCGACGGCTTCACTACCCCAAACTTCACGCATTGTAAGTGGCTCAAAAGAAATATGGACATTGTGTCTATCATTCCTGTAGTAATACTTCACGCCTCCTTAAACTTCGATTCATATGCGTCTGTTATTTCTTGAAGCGCAAAGTAATTTTGCGCCGCGTCGTCACCCGCTGTGGCGACGACAGAGGACACCGGCGAGAATTACATCAGTCTAAAACCAACGATTCACGAGGAGGAGCAAATATGCATCGAAAAGAATGGGTGAAGGCCAGTTGCACCTTGCTGATGGCGGCTGCGTTCGCCCTCCAGCCGTTTGTGGTGCTGGCCCAAGAGGCCAACCATGACGAGGATGCCGACCAAAGGCACATTGTCCGAATCGCGCCGCGATCGAGCGATGAAGTCGCCGGCTACACACGCCGCGTGGAAGACTCGCCCTATCTCAGTCACGCTCAGAAACTCGATCTGCTCCGCAGACATATCAAGTACGTTTTCGTTCTCTTCCAGGAGAACCGATCTTTTGACTTCTACTTCGGCACCTACCCCGGTGCCCGCGGCCTGTTCTCTCAGCCTAAAGAGAAAACCCCGGGCTTTGTCCAGCCAATCGTTCTGACGAGCGGCTTAGTTGGCTCCATTTCCCCCTTCCTGATTCCCCAGTCGATCACCGACAAAGACGGGAACTCGGTACTACTCTATCCCGAGGACACGCAATCGGTGAACCACGGCCACACTGCCATCGACGCCAAGCTGGACTTGAATTCGAGCAACGTGGCCCAGAATGACCGCTACGCCGTTACGGAGGAAGGTCTGTCAGGGACGCTCAGCGCTGATGGATCAACCTATACCGGAGTGGCCCCGACCGAGGCGCAAGTGCAAATCGGCGAGCTCGTGGTCAGCCATGTGGACTGCGACACGGTTCCATTCCTGTGGAGCTATGCCGATCGCTTCACGCTCTTCGATAACTTCTTTGACACCGTCATCGGGCCCTCGACGCCCAACGCCATCGCCATGATCGCCGGCCAGTCGGGATTGACGCAGTGGGTCAAGCATCCCAATCTGGCCTTGGGGGGCACGGGTACATACGCAGCCGCGCAACTGCCCGTTACAGGCGATTCACAACCCTATTGGGGTTCTGCTCTGGCCCCTGCTGGCTCGGAGCCGCAGCCCACTGAGGAGAATGAAACCCCGACCAAAACCCCGGCCTCCAACCTGACCTTCGCCACTCTCCCGCTCTCCTTCATGGGAGCCCAGATTCCAGCGATCACGGCCCAGGATTTGAACCCCGCCCTCGACCTTACCGATGTTCAACAGGACATCA
The DNA here is from genome assembly GCA_052139985.1 of Terriglobia bacterium. GTDB lineage: Bacteria > Acidobacteriota > Terriglobia > UBA7540 > UBA7540 > Bog-366. The sequence goes on along the minus strand of JBKQVI010000200.1, from coordinate 7,894 downwards.
AGAAGATCGCCGGTGACCATAACCTGCCGGTCAATTGGGGCTGGTTCCAGGAAGGCTACGATCACGAGTCGACCGATCCCACCGGCACCGCGACGCATTTGAGCTATATCGCCCATCACAACGGCCCACAGTACTTCGGCTATGAGGCCAACAACCCGTACGAAACCAAGACGCACCTGAAGGGCCTCGGCGATTTCTATGCGGCGATCAACGCCAACGCACTTCCCGCAGAAGGTGGAGTCTTCTATGTCCGCGGCGGGTATGACAACCTCGATGGACTCACTCCTCGCTCACCGAGCGCGGCGGTTAAGGGCGCTTTCCCCGGCAATGACGACCATCCCGGCTACTCCGACGCACAGATCAGTGAAGCCATGTTGGCGGATTCGATCAACGCGATTGCCAGCAGCAAGTACTGGCCGGAGAGCGCCATCATTATCACCTACGATGAAACCGATGGCCTTTACGACCACACCCAGCCGAAGATCCGGTCATGGGATCCCGTGGGAGACGCCCTCGATCAAGGTCCCCGCATTCCTGCGATCGTGATCTCGCCTTACAGCATGGTTCACGCCATCTCCCACGAAGCCACCGAGCATGGCTCGATCATCAAATTCATCGACGAGATCTTCAACCTGACTCCGCTTGCCGACCTTCCGGACGAAGCTTTGGCACGCGCTCAGGGCGCGGTGACTTACAACCAGGACTACATGGGGCCCTCCGATGACAAGACTCCGGGCGTCGGCGACCTCTTCTCCGCATTTGACAATGCCCGCTTGCTGGGCATCGCGCCGCCGATCCCGGCCTCGTACGCCAAGATTTCGAGAGACCAGGTAACGAGTCTCCCGCACTTTGGCGCACAAGGTTGCAGCGTCCTGCACATCACTCCAACCGATATCGTGGGCGGCAAGGTGATCGATCCGGCTCCCCAGGACTTCAATCCTCGTCCCAGCACCAACCCCGGTACACCTTATTTGGGTGGCTGGCCTACGAACTAGAGCTTCTCTGAACCACTTTTCTGCGGCGACCGGATTTTCTCTCCGGTCGCCGCACATCTATTTGCATCCCCCGCAAGGGGTACGTGCAAGGAACAGGATACGCATGACTAAAGTTTCCTTAGCGCTGTTTTTGTTTGCCGAATTGATGATCGGAGCCCTAGCGCTGGCCCAGACGGGCTCCACTCTGAAGAATATCAAAGCTGCCGGTTCACTCGCCTGCGGAACCAACACCGAAGAACCCGAATATACCCTTCAAGACGCCCATGGGAGTCACGCCGATCTTGACACGGACATCTGCAAGGCCTTGGCGGTGGCAGTGCTCGGGGCCAACGCCAAATTGACTGTTGTGCCATTCCAGGATGAGGAGGACGCACTGACAGCCCTGCAATCCGGCAAAATCGCGGTACTCGCCACAGGAACTCCGAACTTCAGCAATACCACCAACCGGGGCTTCGGCTTTGCGCCGCCCATCTTCTATGATTACCAGGGCTTTCTGGTAAATAAGACGATGGGAATCGCTTCTCCCCGAGACTTGGAGGGCAAGAAAGTCTGTTTCCTCGGCGGTACCGAGATCGAGCGCCAGTTGCAAGGTTACATGCTGCGCGAGAAGATCCAGTGGCTGCCCTTCGCCTTTTCGGAAGAGGGAGAGATGGAGGCGGCATTCGTCACCGGCAATTGCGCCGCCAGCACCGCCGACGTCTCGCAACTTTCATACGAGCGGCTCTCCTTTAAGAACCGCGCGAAGGATTTTGACATCCTGCCGGATGTCATCGCCAAAGACCCCTTGGCGCCCACTTACCGCCTCGGCGACCCGCAATGGGCCGCCATCGTCAACTGGACGGTCGAAGCTTTGATCCAAGCGGAAGAGAGCGGGGTAACCCAGGCGAATGTTGCCGAAATGAAGAAGAGCGACGATCTGGTGATCCGGCGCTTGCTTGGCGTCCAGCGCGGCTACGGTCAATTTATCGGGCTCGACGACGCTTGGGCCGCACGCGTTATCGAAACCGTGGGCGACTATGGCGAGATGTATGAACGCGACCTCGGGTCAGGGTCGATGAGGAAGCTGCCACGCGGCCCAAACAACCTCTGGACGCACGGCGGGCTGATGTACGCGCTCCCGATCCGCGGAGGATCTCGTTTTTAAAGGGCAGCCAGTCCGCATTCGCGGCGACTTCAACCCACGGCCAAAAAACCAATCCCTATTGGTCGCTACGATCAACTCGGGCTGGCATCTTCGCCAGTCCGAGTCGGTTCGCACGAACCCATGATCGACGGCAAACGAAATAGCGTGCCCGCAGGCCGAAACCGGACGATTCCATCTAACGATCAATAGGCCGAAGAGCATCCGCAAGGAACGAGAAATCACACCTGTGCAGCCCCCTGCACCGCCAAGCGACGCGGCAGCGAGCAGTTTTGGCCTGAGCCGGGCTGCTCTGCTTACAAACTGCTTCCCACGGCGTCTATAGAAACAGGATTAGGTGCTGTCTCAATTTCAGATGTGGCGCCGGTTTCCAGCCGGCATCGAGCCGCCAAGATGGCGGCGCCACATTTGAATTAGGACACCTAGGATCAAGAGCAACCGCGCGCGTCTGCCATTCGGTGGCCAGGACGTGCCGATTTCGTCGGAACCCGCGACAATTCGCACTCGTATGGGAATTAGGAGGTATTGAATGTCAGAATTGCTCAGCAATCTTCGTTACGCGGTGCGACAGTTTCGGAAGTCGCCGGTATTCACCGTTGCGGCCGTACTTACGATGGCCTTGGGAATCGGCGGCACTACGGCCATCTTCACATTGATTCATGCCGTAATGATGCGTTCCCTGCCGGTGACCGATCCCGGACGGCTCTACCGTGTGGGCGAGGGCGACGATTGCTGCGTGGAAGGAGGGCCGCAGGACCGCTGGGGATTCTACTCCTTTCCGCTATATGAAAGGTTGAAGGCGGAAGCGCCGGAATTTGACGAGGTGGCGGCTTTCCAGGCCGGCAGTGGGCAGCAGAGCGTGCGGCGTCAAAGTGAATCCGTGGCCAGTCCCCTGCGCTCGGAATACGTCACCGGGAATTATTTCTCCGTGCTGGGAGTGCGTGCCTTTGGTGGGCGGGTATTTACCCCGGATGACGACACGCCATCCGCAGCGCCGGCTCTCGTGCTCAGCCATCGCACCTGGCAGACGCGTTATGGCAGCGATCCTTCGGCGGTGGGTTCAACCTTCATCGTGGAAGGCCATCCGTTTATGGTGATTGGCGTGGCGCCGCCCGGATTTTTCGGGGAAACCCTGCGCAGTGACCCGCCCGATATTTGGATTCCCGTGCACCAGGAACCCTTGATAGACGGCCAAGGCGCGTTGATGCACCAATCCGTCGCGGCCTGGCTGCGCATGATGGGCCGTCTGCGGCCGGGAGCGTCGATTGCGGGAATGGCGCCTCGCCTCACGGGAGTGCTGCGGCAGTGGATTCAGTATGATTCCGGGTATCCCGCCAACTGGATGCCGGAAGTCATCCGGATGCTTCCCAAGCAGGTCATCAATGTCATTCCCGCGGGCGCCGGCGTCGCCGAGATGAAGGAAGAGTACGGACGCAGCCTGCAAATCCTGCTTTCCGTTTGCGCCTTGGTGCTGCTGATTGCCTGCGCCAATGTCGCGAACCTGCTACTGGCTCGCGCCGTGTCACGTCGAGGTCAAACCGCTATACGCCTGGCCCTGGGCGCCACGCGGCGGCAGATCATTGCGCAGGCTCTCACGGAAAGCGTCCTGCTGGCGGTCGGCGGCGGCATTGCCGGACTTCTGGTGGCGGTGGCAGCGGCGCGCCTGCTGCTGACGTTGGCGTTCCATAGCGCCCGCTTTCTCCCTATTAGCCCCATGCCTTCGTTGATGGTTCTGGCGTTCGCCTGCGCCTTGGCCCTGGTGTCGGGAGTTATCTTCGGCGCGGCGCCCGCGTGGTTTGCCACCCGCACCCATCCCGCTGAGGCGTTGCGCGGTTCGGGTCGCAGCACGCGTGATCATTCCTCTTTCACCCGCAAAGGGCTGCTGATTGTGCAGGCAGCGGTGTCAGTGGTCTTGGTGGCCGGGGCGACGATGCTGGCGCGGAGCCTGAACAAACTCGAGCATCAGGATTTTGGATACCAGGTTGAAGGGCGAGTGGTAGTGGACCTGCACAATCCACCCGCCACCTACACGGAGGCCAAGTTGGCCGCGATCTACCGCAACCTGGAAGACCGTCTCAATCGCCTGCCTGGGGTGCAAGGAAGCGGACTGGCGCTGTACAACCCGCTCACCGACAATTGGGGCGAACTCATTTACGTGGCCGGCCATCCCGCTTCCAAAATAAGCGAGGAAGCCGGCGCGTCGTGGGACCGCGTAAGCTCCAGCTATCTTCAGAATTTCGACGTCGCGGTTGTGCGCGGGCGGGCTTTTGCCAGCGCCGACAACGAAACCACGGCGCCGGTGGCGGTGGTGAACCAGGCTTTCGTGAAGCGCTTTTTCAAAAGCAACGAGGACCCGGTGGACCAGCACTTTGGACTGGACTTCCCTGAGAATGCCGGCAACTTCCGCATCGTGGGCGTGGTTCGGGACGCAAAATTCGCGGGCTTCGCTTTGGATAAACCGGCGCGGCCCATGTTCTATGTGCCGCTCGCTCAAAGCGTCGACTATAAGCAGGACTTGATGAAGACCGTCGAGCTCCGCTCGCATTTTATCGGCGGCATCATGCTGTTGACCCGCGACCCGCTCGGCACGCTTGAGCCGCTGCTCACAAGGACCTTGGCGGAGGTGGATCCCAACCTGACGATGACCAGCGTCCGGACGATGCAGCAGCAAATCGATCTCTCCTTCGATCAGGAGCGCGCCGTGGCCAGTCTCGCCGGGCTGTTCGGAATGGTCGCTCTCCTGCTGGCCGCCGTGGGACTGTACGGCGTCACAGCCTACACGGTAGCGCAGCGAACTAACGAAATCGGCATTCGGATGGCGCTGGGAGCTGACCGCGCGAATGTAGTCCAAATGGTGCTCCGCGGCGCCTTTCAGCGTGTGGTCATTGGGCTGCTCCTTGGCGTACCGCTGGCGATCGGCGCCGGGCGCCTGCTCTCCGCCGAGCTCTATGGCGTTTCCAGTTGGGATCCCTTCGCGCTGACCCTGGCGGCCGGATCACTCGCCATCTGCGCCTTCTTTGCCGCCATAATTCCAGCCCGCCGCGCCGCATCGATCTCGCCCATAGACGCACTGCGGATTGAGTAGGGTAGCTCGGACATGGGCCGTTCCATCCGAATGGTGTTGGGTGAACCGGAGGCTCACGGCCACGTATCCTCTTTCAGCAGTGTAAAGCTGGCAGCGCGGACCTGTCCTCCAGGTCCGCGGCACTTTGCTCTTATTGGGAGACGAGCCGCAGACCTAGAAAGCACGTCTGCGCTAAGTCGCTTAGTGCAGAGAAGGTTGACGTTCGCCGGGTCTTGGGCGGCGCATGATGAAGGGCAAGGGGGCAAGGCACGCGATGATGATGGCCATAATCCAAAAGCTGCTTACAAAGCTGAGCGTGTTCGCTTGGGCCTGCACGGTTTGATAGGCAAGGGCCAGCGCCTTTTGGGCCGCGGTCGCAGCATCAAATCCTTGCGACTGGAAAACCCCTTTCAATCCGTTCACCCACTGCTCAAAATTCAGATCGCCATGGCTGGTGTGAGCCACCAGGTTCACCTGGTGAACCTGATTCTGCCGCGCCAGGAACACTGTAAGCAGCGAAGTTCCAATGCTGCCGCCGAGGTTGCGGGCAAAATTGGAGAGCCCGGAAACCTGGTTGTTTTTCTCTCGTGGCACGCCAACATAGTTCAGCGTACTGATGGGAATGAAAATGAGCGGCATGCACAACACTTGCTCAACCCGCAGCACAGCGATGGTGTGAAAGTCAATTTGCAGGTTAATGATCGTAAGCCTGTAAAGCGTGTAGGCGGTTCCCAGAAATCCGATCGAGATAAGAAGTCGCGGGTCGATCTTGGTAGAGGTGAGCCAACCTCCCACGGGCATCATAAGCATGAGTGCAACGCCCCCCAGAGACAAAGCCATGCCGGCCTGCTGCGCCGTATATCCCAGGCTGCTTTGCAGGAATTCCGGGATAAGGACGGTAGAACCAAACAGGACCATGCCCAGGACGAAGGAGAAGAAAACGGCGGTGCCAAAATTCCTGTTGCGAAGCAGGGGCACATCAACGATGGGATCTTTTTCGTACCATTCCCAAAGGAAAAACGCGAGCAGCGCAGGCACTGCGATGCTGAACATCGTAATGATCAGAGGTGAGGCGAACCAGTTTTCCTCCTGGCCTTTATCCAGGACAAATTGCAGGCAAGCGACTCCCGTCACAATGAGGCCCAGGCCGATATAATCGTTCTTGATCCCCGCGCGCGCTTCCTGCTTGAGCCAGGGAGGGTCTTCAACCAGGCGAGACGTCAGGAACAGCGAGAGCGCCCCGATGGGAAGATTGATGAAAAAGATCCAGTGCCAGCTAAAATTATCGGTAATAAATCCGCCCAGCGTGGGTCCGATCGCCGGCGCTACCACCACCGCCATGCCGTACAGCGCAAACGCCATGCCCCGCTTCTCCGGGGTAAAAGTATCCGCCAGGATGGCTTGCTCCGAAGGTTGCAGTCCGCCGCCTCCGGCTCCCTGCAAAATGCGGGCAACGATCAGAAACGGCAGATTCGGAGCGATACCGCATAAAAACGAGCAGACCGTGAACAGGGTAACGCAGCCCATATAGAAGCGCTTGCGGCCGAAAACCGTCGACAGCCATCCCGACACTGGCAGCACGATGGCGGCGGAAACCAGGTAGCTGGTGAGAACCCAAGTGGCCTCTTCGTAGGTGGCGCCCACCGATCCGGCGATGTGCGGCAACGCCACGTTGGCGATGGAGGAGTCGAGCACCTCCATGAAAGTCGCCAGCGTGACGGTGAGGGCAATCACATATGGATTGTGTGCCGGACGCCAGTCGTCGTGTCGAGCCGGGTTATCCGCCATAAGCTACCTTTGGATTCGCACTTCGGGCTCGACGGACATCCCCGCGCGCAGGAGTTCGAGGCCGGGTTGGTTGGGCTTAAAGCGGAGCCGGACGGGAATGCGCTGGACGACCTTCACATAGTTTCCGGTGGCGTTTTCCGGCGGTAGTACACTCGAGATGGCTCCGGTTCCGCCGCCGATCGTTTCGACATAGCCGTCGAAGTCGCGGCTAAGGGCATCAATATGGATGCGGGCCGATTCTCCTGGGCGTAGTCCCGCGAGTTGGGTTTCCTTGAAATTAGCCGTCACCCAAATGTCGCCGGTCGCGGCGATGGTGAGCAACTGCTGTCCGGACGAGACGTGGGCTCCCACCTCTGCCGAGCGTTTCATCACAATTCCGTCAGCCGGAGCCACGATTTTCGTATAGGCCACCTTCAGCTTTGCCTGCTCTACCTGCGCCTCGGCACCTTGCGAGTTGGCTTCCTGAGAGCGGAGCGCTGCTTCCCGAATGGCGACCAGGTGTGTGGCGGTGGTGCGGTACTGGAAGAGCCGGCTCGTGGACTCCTGCACCTGGGCGCGCCGTTGCTCCACCACGCGCCCGGCAGAGTCGGCGTTGGCGCGACTGGCTACCACCGTAGCCGCCCGCCCCTTCGCCACGGCTTCCACCTGGTCGTACTCCTGCTGCGAGACCTCTTCACTGGCCCTGATCCTCACGTAATTTTGAGAAAGGGCGAAAGAAATCTCTCTGGGGGCGCATTTTTTTCTTGACATGTTATAGATATTATATAAATAATATCTCCATGCCTGCACGCATTCCCACGCAGCAGAAGTCGCCCTTTGAAATCGACCCTCGGCCCTTACACGAGATGTCCAGCCCGCACGCCGGACTGCTGGCCACCTCCCGGGTTTTTCGCTCCCTGGGCATTC
>JBKQVI010000199.1:0-31650 GCA_052139985.1 Terriglobia bacterium | reverse complement strand
TCTCACGCAAAGACGCCAAGGCGCAGAGAAGCGCAAAGAAGAACTCCTTTGTTTGCTTGGCGGCCCTTTCCGTCTTGGCGTCTTTGCGTGAGTTGTTTTGTTCTTTGATCGATTTTTTCACAGCTTCAGAGGCCCATGCCACCTCTTGGGGATCTCGGCTTTAACTTTTATGTCGCGCACCCCCCCGCGCGGCCAGGGTTCCGTCAAAGTCGTGTCAATATGGAGTGCGGGAGCTTGCTCCCGCTTTCTGGGCCGGCAGCTTGGTGCCCGCCCAGAGCGCGCCAGCGAGCAGGCGCGCCGAAAGCGGCAGCAAGCTGCCGCACTCCAAATTCGCCCCGATCGCCATGATCCCGTTATCTTACGGTTGTGGGACTTTGACGTGACCCTGGCTCGGGGTGCTGTCGCAATTTGAACGTGGCAGCGACATCTTGGCGGCTCAATGCCGGCTGGAAGCCGGCGTTCCATCCGAAATTAGGACGGCAACCCGCTCGCCAGCGGGTCGCGCATACCCATTTTGTCTCTTGCGCCGGACCCCTTTCTGTTTAGAAGTCATCAAATCGTGTGAGGAGGAAACAATGAAGATGCGCAAATTAGGGAATTCGAGCTTGGAGGTTTCTCCACTTGTTCTCGGAGGAAATGTTTTTGGATGGACGGTGGATGAGCCCACCTCGTTCAGGTTACTCGACGCTCTTGTGGCGGCAGGGCTCAATTTCGTTGACACGGCCGACGTATATTCCAAGTGGGTTCCGGGCAATAAGGGCGGCGAGTCCGAAAGCATTTTGGGTAGTTGGTTCAAACGGAGCGGTAAGCGGCGCCAAGTGGTCCTCGCCACCAAGGTAGGAATGGAAATGGGTCCGGATCAGAAGGGGCTTTCCAAAGCCTACATCCTGCGCGCCGTGGAGGATTCCCTCAAACGCCTTCAGACCGACTACATCGATCTCTACCAATCGCACACGGATGACGCGGCCACTCCCTTTACGGAAACCCTGGAAGCCTACGCTCAGTTGATAAAGCAAGGGAAAGTGCGCGTCATCGGCGCGTCCAACTATTCGGCCGAGCGGCTGCGTGAGGCTTTGCAGGCGAGCAAACAACACGGATTGCCTGGCTACCAAAGCCTTCAGCCCAATTACAATTTCTATGATCGCGCGGACTACGAAGCCAAGCTGGAAGCTGTGTGCCTGGAGAACGGATTGGGCGTGATTCCCTACTTCTCACTGGCGAGCGGATTCCTGACAGGCAAGTACCGGTCGGAAACCGATTTGGCCGCGAGCAAGCGGGGCCCGATGGTCAAGAAATATCTCAACGGCCGGGGGTTTCGCATTCTCCGCGCACTCGATGAAGTCGCGCAGGAGTTCCATGCAACGCCCGCCAAGATCTCCCTGGCGTGGCTGATGGCAAGGCCCGGGATCACCGCCCCCATCGCCAGCGCGACGAGCCTGGAACAGCTCGATGATCTGATCGGCGCCACCCAGATCAAACTGGACCGCGCTGCGATCGAGAAACTGAATAATGCCAGCGCGTATGCCGAAGCCGCGTGAATGCGCGAGACTTGGATCGGGTTAGGCGCCTTACAATCCGAATAATCCTGTAAGTGCGTCGAAATCCAGACGCACCGACAGCGTTCCATGGCTTGCAACCGAGGACTAGTTGAGATCATCATATGGACGTTAAGGACGTTTTGTCATACTATTGTCCCGTCTTGCGTCGAGTCGAGCGGTTGTGGCCGAAGCGCTAGCTTCCTGCCGTTTGCAGCAATGCCGGTAGTTTGATTTCTTCGCGTTTTGCCTCGTTCAGGGTCTAACCTCACAACACAATACTGATTGCAGGAGGGTGTATGCGCTCCCAAATTCTTAAGACATTGGTTTTGAGCATCTTAGGGGGATTCCTCACGGCCAGCCAAGGCAGAGCCGACGTGTACGGGAGAATTCGCGGGACGGCCACGGATCCCACCGGGGCGGTTGTACCTGGGGTAATGGTAACGGTCACCAACGTCGAAACCGGCGTAAAGCGAGTTGTAAAGACTTCGGAGTCGGGAACTTATGAGGTACTGGATTTACAGGCTCCGGCAACCTACAGCGTCACCGCTGAGGCCTCGGGCTTCAAAGGATTCGACGTGCGAGCAATCTCTCTGGCCCTCAATCAAATCTACGTCCTTGACATCCCACTGGAATTGGGGCAAACGAACCAGCAAGTTACCGTGGAGGCCACTTCCGCCCAGGTGGAAAGTACCAGCATTGAGTTGGGCACGACCATCAACAGCCGCTCGATTGTGGACTTACCGTTGAACGGCCGCAACTGGGTGCAATTGCAACAACTTCAAGCCGGAGTAGTGGCGGCATCGGATGGTCGCGGCAACTATGCCACCAATGGCAGTCAGGCCGACCAGAACAGCTATTTGATCAACGGGACCGACGACAATGACTTTATCTTGAACACGGTGCAGGTCACACCAAGTCCGGACGCCATCGCCGAATTCAAGATGGTAACGAGCACCATCAATCCCGAGTACGGCCGGAATTCCGGCGCCATTCTGAACGCCGTGATCAAATCGGGAAGCAACCAGTTTCATGGTGACGGCTTCAACTTCTACCGCGACACCAGCCTTAACGCCCGAAACTTCTTCGAGCCGTCGCCAGACGTCTTCCACCGCAACCAGTTTGGAGGCACGGTAGGCGGTCCAATCTGGAAGAACCACACTTTCTTCTTCTTCTCCTACCAGGGAACGCGCGAACGCCGGCCGGAAACATCAGGCGACTGCGGTTGCGCGTCGCCCGGTACGGTGCCGGTGTATTCCAGCGATCAGCGCAATGGAATCTTCCCAGATGTGGCCTCTTCCTCCACGCCTTCACCGTTCCCCCTGGTGGGTGAGAGCGGTGCCACCTACCCCGCCGGAACACCCTACTCGACGATCTTTCCAACCGGGCATATTCCGACGAGCGACTTCAATTCGGTCTCGTCCAGATTGCTAAAGTACGTTCCATCCCCGACGGTGGGGTCGAATTATGAATTCAATCCGGTGTTCGGCGAGTTGGACGATCAATACCTGGGCCGAATCGACCACACGTTCAATTCCAAGGATGCCATCTGGGGTTATTGGCTCTGGGAACGCGAATCCGATAATCAGGTGCTACCGTTTGTGGGAGCGACCGTGCCGGGCTTTGGCCAGACTGACGGCGAACACTTTCAACAGTACACAGGTGCTTGGAATCACACCTTCAGCGGCTCGATGCTCAATGAGGCGCGTGTGGGTTATACCCGCTTGAATTTTGTCGCTATCGAACCCGAGACACCCACCTCCCCCGCCTCGGCAGGGTTCACCGGCATTACGCCGCAACTCACCGCAGGCGAGGGACTTCCCGTGGTCGACGTCCTCGGGTTCTTCGATCTCGGCTTCTCGGAAGACGGGCCGCAGCCGCGCATCGACCAGACTTATCAGTTCACGGACAACCTGACCAAGATCGTCGGCGGCCACACGTTCAAGATGGGATTTGAAATGCGCCGGTTCGAAATCTACAACCCCTTCTCGCACCAGAACGATGGCTTCTTCAATTTCGCCGGCACAGGCCTTTACTCAACCGGCGATCCCGGAGCGGATTTCCTTCTTGGCATTCCGGACACCTACTCACAGGCGAGTGGTGATATCGCCAACACCCGCACCCAAGAGTACTACTCCTATTTCCAAGACCAGTGGAAGGTTCGAAAAAACCTCACGCTGACCTACGGTGTAGGATGGTCCATCGACACTCCCACCGTCGACAACTATCACGACAACCATGCGGGAATCGACTACATTCCCGGAATGCAGTCCACGGTTTTTCCCACCGCACCGACGGGCTACGTGTTCCAGGGCGATCCCGGCGTCAATGCCTTCGGGACAACGCATTTTAGGGATTTCGGCCCGCGCTTCGGCTTTGCGTATAGCCCAAGCTGGGGCTGGCTGACTGGCGCTCACGGGACTACCAGCATTCGGGCGGGATTTGGAATTTACTTCAACCGCTTTAACGGTGAGACCACCACGCAGACACAGGGTTCACCGCCGTTTGCGGCCAGTTCCGTAGGAGTTGCTGACATTAGCACGGCGGCGCAACCCCTGAGCCCCGGTTTTGCCAATCCTTTTGCGGACATTGCCGGCAACGGTTCCGAGGCCAATAAATTCCCCTATACGCCTTCGGCCAGTCCGAATTTCTCCCTGCTTGAGCCCTTTACCATCAGCGTCTACGACGGCCACATCAGCGTTCCTTACTCCGAGAACTTCAACTTCACGATCGAGCGCCAGTTGGGGGCTGACACCATTCTCTCGCTGGCCTACGTCGGGGCGTTGGGACACCGCGAAATGCTGACCATCGAGGAGAACCCGGGGCTCCAGCCCGCGGCGTGCGCCGCCAACCCCGCCTGCGGCTCGAACCCCTTTGGCCAGAGCACGAATTACCCGGGTAACTTCCGCTACCCCGGCAATATCATCAGTTCCATAGGAGACGTGGCTACGGTCGGAAACTCCAACTACAGCGCCTTCCAAGCGAGCCTGGAGCGGCATTTCTCGCACGGCCTGCAGTTTCTCGCTGCCTACACCTGGGCGCACTCGCTGGATAACGGCTCGGGTTTTGAAAACTCAGGCTTTGGTGGAGGTGGATTCGGAGGTTTCGGACAAACCCGCGGGATCAATCCCTTCGATCAGGACCTCAACTACGGGCCCTCCACATTCGATGCAACGCAACGATTGGTGATCAATTACGTTTATGCCTTCCCCAGCGTTCGCAAATTCGACTCTCTTCACTGGCTACCGAGCCGCCTGACGGATGGTTGGCAGATGAGCGGGATCACCACGTTCCAGAGTGGATTTCCCGTGGACGTCATCGACAGCGCATTCCCATCATTGACGTGCCCTTACCCCGACTTCTACGTCTGCTGGGATGTTCCGAACGTGGTGGGGCCGATCCACTACATGAACCCCCGCAACAATCCGTCCAACTATTTCGCCGACCCCACCGCCTTCGGTGCGCCCGCGCTCGGCACTCAGGGTAATGCCGGTCGGAACCTCCTGCGGGGGCCGGGCATCAACAACTTCGATTTTGCCCTGATGAAGGACGTCAAGCTCACCGAGAGCACTAGGATCGAATTGCGTTTTGAGTTCTTTAATATCTTCAACCACACGCAGTTCGACCCTGCGGGAATCACTTCGGACATCAATGCGGGTTCCACCTTTTTGACTGACTTGGCGGCTCGCGACCCGCGCCTGATCCAGTTGGCGGGGAAGTTCTATTTCTGACGCCGACGTGAGCCTGAAGGGCAAGAAGGGCGCTTGCGGGAGCAAGCGCCCTTGCTGTCCGAATCGCAGCTACATACGCATGGTGCCGTCCTTTCTCACCCCAGGCGCTGGCCGCACGTTGTGTGGCCAGCGCAACCTCTCCCGCACGGCGCACGCTCCCCGTTTGTGGTTCCGTACATTCCGTAAACAAGATTTTCAGCTTCACCGTCGGTGGCGGTTTCTGATTCGATTAAGGCAGGGGCAGCCACCCGTCTCGGGGGCATCAACCTTGCTTGCTTACCCTGCCATCTCTCGCGTATGTTACTTCTCTGCGGCAAATCAAAGTGAAATTCTCAGGTTCATCAACATGAGCAAACGACGTCTGCTGGCTTGGGTGGGGTGTCTCGCCTCCATGTTTGTATCGCCTTCCGCGCTGTTTTCACAGGGTAATCTCGCCGAGCGCATTCAGGCGGTCATGAACCAGCCGGAGTTTGCCCACGCGCATTTTGGCGTCGAGATTCGTTCGCTGGATACGGGCAAACGCGTTTTCGGCCTGAATGAGAACCGCTTCTTTGTTCCCGGATCCACCACGAAGCTGCTCACTGAGGGCACCGCCCTCGCGCTGCTGGGGCAGGACTTCCGTTTTCACACTCGCGTCTACTGGACGGGCAAGCTAAAGTCCCACGGCGTCATCGATTGCGACATCGTCCTGGTGGCCAGCGGAGATCCGGATCTGTCAAACCGCATTCAACCCGACGGCTCGTAACAACCCCGGGGCTAAGGCGCCGCCCCTCCAGAATCACGAGGAGAGCCGTTGTTTGGCGCGCACGGATGGGCGGCTCCACCCCCGAAAAACACCGGTGATCCCACGATATGTATGAAAATAAATGGCTTATTTCGGCAATCCCACGATGTGCATGAAAGGAAAGGAACTTAGCACTGCGAGCGCACTTGTGTATCGTGAAGGGCCGCCGGAGGTCAGCCAGCTTTTTCGGCGGTCATGTACTCGGCGAGCGTTACGAACGTATAGCCCCGCTTCTTCAGCTCCGGAATCAGGCGTGTGAGTACTTCGACGGAATTGGGTAATTCGTGGAACACAAGGACATGGTCGAAGACGCCTTTGCGCTCGCGTTGCTCGATGGTTCGCAGGACGTAATCATGAAGGGAGGGCGTGGGGCACTTGGATAAATCCTTGCCTGCGCAAAAATAGTCCTCCGAATCAACGTCCCGCAGGAAGGAAGGCAGCGCCGTGGACTTGCTCATAATGTGGTAGCCGCGGGCTTCGATTCGCTGTGCCAGTTCTGGCCAGATTTCCCAATCCGGCGGACGCAGGTATTTCGGCTTCCTTCCAGTAATGGGCTCGATGGTGCGGGAGGCGCGGTCAATGTCGTTCAAGATCCAATCCTCCCCGAAGCGTTTCTCCATCAGGCGAAAGTTGCCGTGACCGTAGGTGTGATTTTCGATTTCGTGACCGCGGCGATGCTCCTCCTCGGCGGCTTGGCGGCAAGTGATGCCGGTATCGATCTTCCGGCAGTCCTGGTCGGCGGCGGGCGCCAGCCGCCAGGCCATTACGAAGAACGTGGCCTTCGCGCCCTCCCGGTCGAGCAAATCCAGCAGGCTGGCCGAGGCATGTCCCGCCTCGGAATTCCCTTTCAGTACCCACGGTCGCGGACCGTCGTCGAAAGTGAGGGCGATAAGCTTCCGGGAAGAGGCGCGGTCAATTTGCCGTGCCGCACTCGGGGAGGTTTGAGCCACCACGCTTCCGATGGTGCCGGTCAAGAGCAAGATGATTAGGGTGTATCGAGAGACCCCTCTGAGTTTACGGACGGCGTAGAAGTACCCATGATCGGAAATGCGCTGACCGTGGCTACCCGCCATGTGTAGGCTGGAGCACGTGGTCATGGCAAGTCTCGAGTGCTTGGAGAGGCAGGGCGAGGAGAAGCGGGCTCAGGTGCAAGCTCATGGGCAGCGGCAAGACGCACTTCCGGCATCGCTTCGAACGGCTTCGAGTAGTCGTTCCGCGCATTCCAGAAAAGAAACCCGATGCTGCCTTGCTGGTGGGCCACGCGGACCTGAGTGACGATGTAATCCGAAGAGTAGGTTTTGGTTCGCCAGCCGAAGGCCTGAAGCCACGGACGCAGCACCACGCCGCTGCCCTCGGTCGCCTGCTGGAAGCGCTGCATGGACTCCGAAATGAAATGCTCAGGAGCGTCGCCGGGATCACGGTAGCCGTCAAATCCAAAGAAGTGCGATGGGTAGATCATGGGAGAGAGAATGTCGCAGTGGCGTGAGAGGTCGTGGATGTTCTGGCCGGTGTGGGCCAGGTCAATCGGCCTCGCCCAGGCCATGACGCCGAACACATCGATCGAGACCAGCACGCCCAGCGGATGCAGGGTGTCCGTAGCGCGGGCGACAAAGTCAGTGATAATCTTCGAGCGGGGCCAGTCCGGGTGCTCCTTTTGAAAAGCGAACTGCGCGTCCGCCTGGACGCCCTCGGCTGGAAAGCGCACATAGTCAAACTGGATTTCGTCCGCCCCCGCGCCAGCCGCGAAGCGGGCCAAATCCAAATCATAGTCCTGCACCGCAGGATTGGAAGGATCCGCCCAGACGAGTTTGCCGTTCTCCAGCCAAGGCTTGCCGGACGCACGGGAGTGAACAGCGAGGTCCGGGTAGGTCTGGGCCAGGTGCGCGTCGCGAAACAGGGCGATGCGAGCAATGGCGTGCATGTGGAACGAGTGCACGTAGTGGATAAACTTTGGCAGATTGCGAATGGTGATATTCTCGGCCGGCGCATACGCATGCTTGAAAGGAACGTGCAGTTCGCCGTCAAAGTCCTTTACGTCAAAGACCACCGTGTTCCCCCCTGCGTCGTTCCAGCGCCGGATCAGGTCAAGCCCGTAAGTGCCGCCCGCGGTGTAAGCGGTCAGGTAGATGCCACGCGCCACAAAATCCTTAGATGTTTGGGTGGGCCTATCATGGATTGGCTGAAGGGGAATGCCGGGAATCAGAATCTGGGCGCCGGGCTTGAGCGTGTTGCCGCCCAAGCCGTTCACTTGGCGCACAGCCGCTTCCAACTCGGCTCGCCGCATATACACTGTGTCGGGAAGGTAGTGCGAGACAAGCCCACCCACGCTCTCATTGCGCTTCACAACGTGGGGAATGCACTGCGTCCCCTCGGGAACGATCGAGCACACCGGGAGCGACGGAGGAAGAAGCGGGTCGGCCGCTTTGGCCGAGGGCTGACCGGTAGCCAGGCGGCCTGCAAGCGCCGGCGTGGAGGCTGGCGAAACCGCTTCCGCCATGGCCATGGAAGTCACACGGTTCGGGCTCGCGGCCGCAGGGATTTGAGATCTTCCTACCACCCAAGTGGCCTGAACTCGTGGCAGGAGGAATCCAAGGGCCAGGCCAGTAACTAGGAGAGAGGTCAAGACGAGATAAGAGTGTTTGCGGGACATAATTCCATCGCGATTAAGATGTGAACAGAGATGTCAATGTCCAGATTGAATCAACCGATGTTGGCGCGGTTCGCTGAAGGGCTACCCGGCGTCCACAGTGAGCCAGCCTGAATACGTGCTTTCGGATGTAACTCATTCGCGTCACCCGCGTTCTTCACCCGACGCGACTTTTGACGGCGTAGTTTTATCGGGAGTGGCAACGGTCGGCAGGATTTCGGCCTAACTGTTCCGCGGAAACTCCGGTGTCCAGTCCTCCATCCTTCGGTGGGGACTCCTCACACTGGTAGTTTGGGCGGATTTCTCAAGGGTTCAAGAGCACCAAAGTACTAGCTGCGCGACTTCAAGGCGAGAGAGGGCACAGATCGAGAGATGTCTCAAAGCTGGCAAGGGCCGCTCCCATGGCGCCACCGCTCTGGGGATGCGGCCCCAAAGTCGCTGTGAAAGAAAGGGGGCCGCTTGCCGACAGAGAACCTCGGTCACATAACTCGATTCTTCCTATACCCAAGACTCCTCTTCCCCTCTCCACTCGCCTGCGCCATAATATTTTGCCTATAGCACCGAACTTTGCTTTGGACGGAGGTTGATGATGAAGCACGCCCCGGCATTCCTGAAACTGGTTGACGACGCGAAATCGCGTATTCGCGAGACGAACGCCCAGGAAGTCAAGCAACGGCTCGACGCCCAGGAAACCTTTACGCTCATTGATGTGCGAGAGGAGAGCGAGTGGTCCAAAGGCCATCTACCCGGTGCCGTGCATCTGTGCAAGGGAATCATCGAGCGCGACATTGAGAATGCGGTGCCGGCCAAGGCAACCCCGATCGTGCTCTATTGCGGGGGCGGATTCCGCTCCGCGCTGGCGGCGGACAATCTGCAAAAGATGGGCTACACCGATGTCATCTCCATGGACGGCGGCTGGCGCGGCTGGACCGAAGCGGGCTACCCCACGGAGGAAGGATAACTCGAGAAAGCGCCGCCTCCGCCGCCAGCAACAAGTCACCTCGAGGTTTCATCCGGCGCGGCCGGCTCAGTCTTCCACGAGCTTGTTCAATTCACTGTAAGGAATGGCGTCGGCGGCGAGCGCGTCCAATGCCGCAGGTTCACGCACTTGGTGCAGGAACTTGCGAAACCGTCCCATCACGGCTCGGAAGGGCCACGACCCGAAGCTGACCCGCGCTACGCCCAGGCGCTCCAACTCCGTCACGGAAGGGCCACCAGGCGCAGCCAGGATATTGAGCGGGCCGTCGACGGCTTTCACCAAACGCCCGATCAATTCGCCGTCGGCCACACCGGGAACAAACAGCGAATCCGCACCCGCCCGGCGATAGGCATTGACGCGGCTCACGGCGTGCTCGAATCGCCCCGCGGGCTCACCCACCTGCGCCAGAAACACATCGGTGCGCGCATTGATCACCACCGGCACGCGGAGGACGGTTGCGACTTCGCGAAGACGCCCGATTCTTTCTACGTGCTTCTCCACCGGGAGAAGTGGATTGCGCAGGTCGCCAGTGCCGTCTTCGAAGTTCAAGCCCACCGCTCCCGCGGAGATCGTGGCGACAGCCAATTCCGTAACGGCCTCGTCCGTCTCGCCGTAACCGCCTTCGAGGTCGGCGCTCACCGGGAGTTCGGCATGTCGCGCGATGCGTTCCACAACTGTCAGCATTTCCCGCCGGCTGATGCGCTGGCCATCGGGATATCCCCAGGAGTTTGCCACCGCCGCGCTGGATGTGGCGAGGGCAGAAAATCCGCCGTCTTCCACCAAGCGCGCCGAGGCCACGTCCCAGACGTTGACCAGCACCAGAATTTGCGGCCCGTGATGAAGCTGGCGGAACCGCTCCGCCTTCTCCGCTTGCTCGCGAATTTCCATTGGAGCATTCCTCCCGTCTACAAGCGTAAGAGAGCGCCACACATCAAAGCGGTCCAGGCTTACGGCCGCTGCCGTCCGAGTGCGACGGCTTCCCGCGGATACTCACGGGCAAAATTCCTGTGCGCTCCGTCTTCAAGCTCACCAGCGCCGATGCACGAGCTTACGAATGTAAGAATCGTAAATCCTGCGCGCCTCGCGCATCTGAACGTCGGTCAGCGGCGGCAGATCGGCCGCGCGGGCATTGTCCTCCGCCTGCGAGGGCCGCTTGGCTCCCGGGATCGCACAAGTCACGGCTGGAAACATCAGGATCCATCGCAAGGCGAGTTGTGCCGGCGTAGCGCCGGGAGGAACGAGTGCACGCAACTCTTCCACGGCAGCCAATCCCGTTTCGAAATCCACGCCGGAAAAGGTTTCGCCCACATCAAAGCTCTCACCGTGACGGTTGAAATTGCGGTGGTCGTCGGCCTCAAAAGCCGAGTGCGCGCTCATTTTGCCCGCCAGCATTCCGCTCGCCAGCGGTACGCGCGCCAGAATCCCCACTCGCCGCCGCTGAGCTTCCGGAAAGAACAATTCCGCCGGGCGGGTCCGAAACATGTTGAAAATAATCTGAATGGTTTGAACACCGGGAAACTCAATGGCCTTCAGAGCTTCCTCAACCTTTTCCACGCTTACGCCGTAGTAGCGGATTTTGCCTTCCTTCGTGAGGTCGTCAAGCACGCCGAAGACTTCCGGGCGATAATAAACCTCTATCGGCGGGCAGTGGAGTTGCACCAGGTCAAGGCAGTCGGTTTCCAGATTCCGCAGGCTGTCCTCGACGAATTGCGTCAGGTTCTGCCGGTTATAGCCGTCCGCGGTGTGCGGAGAGAGCCTCCGACCCGCCTTGGTGGCAACATGTATAGTTTCGCGGCGCTCCTTCTTGAGCCGCGCCACCAGCCGCTCGCTGTGACCGGCGCCATAAACGTCGGCGGTGTCGATGAAGTTCACGCCGAGGTCGATGGCACGATGCAGCGCCGCCATAGATTCAGCGTCATCGACCTTTCCCCACGCCGATCCGATAGCCCAAGCACCAAAGCTTATCTCCGAGACCTTCCACCCAGTACGGCCCAGTTCCCGGTAACGCATTTGAAGTGTCCTCCTCGACCGGCGGAACTGTTTTCTTATTCACATCGGTCCCATGCATCTCTTCACGCCGGCCTGACCATCGCCTTGAATCCTCGCCTATGTTACTGTCGTCCCACCGCAAAGCCAATAGCTGGTAAGGAAAAATCCTCACGGCGCTCGGCGCAGTGCGGCTTCTCCGCTTGCCTAATCCAAGAAATCTGCGTAACCTGCGGACGATGCCAGTCGACTCTCTCCGCGAACTGCAATGCGAAATCGAAGGCCTTCTCGGACGACTTCGCCATCCCGTCCTGGTGGAAAACGAGGTCGAGTCGATAGATCTCTCCGCCGCCCAGTGGCGGCTGACCGTTGAATTCGGCAAGCTGATTTTCAATGCCTGGAATTCGGTCAGATCTTTCACACGGCGCGTCGAGGGTTTGGCATACCGCGACCATGAGTGCTTTGGGATTTTCGTGCGCAAGCCTGGGGGGCGCGAAACCGTCACACTGGAGTTTCGCGAGTTGTGCGCCTCGGTGGGCGTGGTCCGCACGGCCGGTCGCACTGGTTTTCGCCAACAGCTCACCGCCCTGTTGGAGCGCCAATATCGCGGGTGGAAGTTCGAGCGTGTCGGCAACCGTTCCGACCGCGAGCACTCGTTTTCCGCCTGGTACACTCGCGGAATGGCGAGCCAAGGACGCTCCGCCTGGGCGTTCCTAGGATTGAATGAAGAGGAGGGGGCTGCCGCCGCCGACAGCGTGCTGGCGTTCGGCCTCATCTGGCTGGATTGGCTGCGGAGCCAAGCACACCGCGTGGCGATTACACATTTAAAGCTGTTTTTGCCTCCCGCCGCCATCGAAGTGATTGCCCATCGCGCTGCGTATCTCAATCCCCGTGCATTGAATGTTGAGATTTACGAATGGCGCGCCGGTCAGCCCTCTGCCACGCGGATAGAGGTGAAGGATTACGGCAATGTTGCGACTCGCCTTGCAGCGCGACGCCAGGCAGAATTGCTGAAAGAGAACCACGCGCGCCTGATTGAAGATATATTGGGTGATCTAAGCCGGGGTGTGGATGTCGTTCCTGACCCGGCCGGGACCTTTTCCTCACTCCGCATCGCAGGGCTGGAGGTGGCTCGCATCGAGGGCCAATTGGCCCCGCACCTCTATTTCGGCCTTGAGGAAAGCGTCCGTACACTGGACGAATCGTGCCGCGATGAGTTCAGGAGCTTTCTTCTCGCAGTTCGCAGGATCCGATGCGCGGGCAGCCCCGACCCTCAGCACGAGTTTTACCGGCTTCAGTCCGAGCGCTGGCTTGAAAGCCTGCTCTTCCAGGACATCACTCGACTTGATCCAGCCCTATCGCCCGCGCACGTCTATCCGCAGGTTCCCGCGTTTTCGGGCGCCGATCGAGGAGTCATTGACCTTTTAACCACGACGCGCCGAGGAAGGCTGGCTGTGGTGGAACTCAAGGTCCATGAGGAAATCAACCTCCCCCTCCAAGGGCTGGACTACTGGCTGCGCGTAAATTGGCTTCAGCAGCGCAAGCAGTTTCAAGAATTCGGATACTTCCAGGACTTCGAACTTTCGGACGCGGCGCCTCTGCTGTATCTTGTTTCGCCTGCCTTCCGCTTCCATTCCACCAACGAGAAGCTGCTGCGCTACTTCGATCGTAAGATCCCAGTTATACTCATCGGTATAAATGATACCTGGCGCAAGGAGATCAAAGTCCTCTTTCGCCACGAAATGCCGGGGAGCGTTTCCGTCTAATGCCTCACCATGGTATTGAGCCCACCCAAGGTCGGCGTGGGTTTTTCGAGGCTAGATTTCAGACTCCGTGTACCCATATTCCTTCAATTTTGACCGAGTTTCCTTCGAAGAAGTTTCTTCTTGGCGTAAGGTCTAGAATCTGGTATAGCATTTGAAGGCTCTTGCCTTTGTTGCTTTCTAAAGGACTCTCTATGTGGCTGAGGTTTTGGGGAGTACGGGGATCGACTCCCACTCCGCAACCTGAGAATTTAAGGTATGGAGGGAACACACCCTGCCTGGAATTTCGCTCGGATGCAGGCTCGCTGCTGATCGTCGACTGCGGTAGTGGTCTGAGAATGCTAGGGAAAGCATTGATGAAGGAGTATGGCGGGCGCCCCATCCGCGCCAATATCCTGATCACCCATTTTCACTGGGATCACATCCAGGGTTTGCCCTTTTTCGTTCCACTATATAATGAGGCCAATCACTTCCACGTTTACGCGTCTCGCCCGCATGAGGCCCCGCTGGAAGACACCTTGGGCGGGCAGATGACCCAACCCTACTTCCCCGTGGATATGACCGCCATGCGCGCGAAGCGGTGCTACACGGAAATCGCCACGGAAGCTTTCCAGTTGGACGATTTTCGCATCCAGCCCGCCCGCGTGAATCATCCGCAGGGGTGCTTGTGTTTTCGGATCGAGAATAACGGAAAATCGGTCGTCTTCGCCACCGATACCGAGCCGGACGGTGCGGGATTCGATCGTTCGCTGCGCGAGATCTGCCGGGGAGCCAACATCCTGGTCTACGATTCACAATACGAGCGTCCCCAACTCGATCATGAGAAGAGAGGCTGGGGTCACAGTAGCTGGGAAGACGGGGTGAATATCTGCCTGGAAAGCGGAGTCGAACAGCTAATCCTCTTTCATCACGACCCCGACAGTGACGATCGCTCCATCGATGAGATTCTGAAACGCGCTCAGGCCCGATTTCCCGCCACTCGCGCGGCGTTCGAAGGCATGGACCTTACACTGTAGAATCCTGCCACGCCATCCTCTTTAGCGCCCGCCGCTGAGTTCTACTCAAAACAACCGATCCGAATCGAGGAGTAGGGTCACGGGTCCATCATTGACCAGTTCCACTTCCATCATGGCGCGGAATCGACCCGTTTCCGTGGGGATCCCCCGCCGGCGTAGGCAGTCCACAAAGCTTTCGTACAAGACCAATGCTCGTTCGGGTGCTGCGGCTTGGTCATAGCTCGGACGGCGGCCCTTTCGGCAATCGCCATAGAGGGTGAACTGCGATACGCAGAGCGCTTGGCCCCCAGTTTCCATGAGCGATCGATTCATCCTTCCCTTATCGTCATCAAAGACCCGCAAACCGGCAATCTTCTCCGCCAGGGCTTCGCCCGTTCCCTCGGTGTCGTTCTTGCCTACCCCTAACAGTACGACCAAGCCAAAGCCAATCCGGCCCACGACCTCTTGGCCGACTCGGACTTCCGCCCTCTTGACTCGTTGCAGTACTGCTCGCATCTCCGAATAGAGCCTCCTTGTGCGATTTGAGCACTGAAGGTATCCTTGATTCGCTAAGTCTATACCGAATCCGCCATGAACAAGTTGGCGGATTTCTCTCCGCAACCATCTAAACTAAAGTACTAGCCCCTCGGTACTAGCGCCGTAGCTACTCGCAGCAAGCCTGCCATGCTAAACTGTGAGCTGCTTCGAAGGTGGCGTGCTACGCATTCCAGCCGGGCGCAGTTGCGGATTCCCGATGCCCACCCGGCAAAAGTGGCACAAGAGGTTTACTATGGGCAAGACGACCAGTTCCCTTCCGTTACGGCGTAGCGCGCGCGTGAATATTGGGTGTCCAGTATGGATATCGGGCACGCTGCCTGACCACGCGCCATTTGCGGAGAACGCCCGGATTGTTACGCTCAGCAAGTTCGGCGCGAAATTGAAAACCCGCGTTCCGCTCAGAGTGGGAATGCAGGTAAAGGTACAGCCGCTAAAGGGAGAAAACTCCGGGCTCTTCAAGGTCGTCTGGGTTGGCCGGGAAGGCTCGCCCCGCGCCGGCGAAGCAGGAGTCGAGTACGCGAAAGAAACTTCCGACATTCTGGGGATTACGTTTCCCGACGGAAACACGCTCATGCGATAAGACGTGCAGGGCCGTGCCGGTCGGCGTTTTCCAGCGAGAGAAACTTCACTTCCAAAATTACAATTTACATTGCCAATAGCGGTAGAATACGTGCATCCATCTGGGGAGGAATCCGCCCATGACTACACGCCGCGTCGTCGTTCTTGCTGGTTTGCTTTTCTTGACTCTACAATTCCCTAGAATTGTCTTATCGTCTCCCCTCAACGCGATGCCCAAGCGTTCAGCGCAAGACGATATGAATTTTACGTTGGAAGGTAAAATTACCGAGAAGTCTGCCGGCAAACTAACGGTAAGCAGCGGTGAAAACATGATCTTCCACGTCCTCTACAACGATAAAACGGAAATCAAAAGAAAGGACGGCAGCCCCGGCACCGGGCAAGATCTGCGAACGGGACTGACGATATCGGTGGCGGGCGACTTGGCTGAAAGCGGGGAAATCACAGCCAAGAAAATCGCTATCGAAGGGGAAGGTTCGGAAAAGAAGTGAAAAGCGACGAGTGACTGGCGCGACAGTCAGTGGGGGGGGCCATTAGTGGAATCTCGGTAGGGTTATAACAGATCCCGCGCTAATCAATTTCCAACTCCTTCCCTTTTCCCTTTTGCACTGCCTGCCGATAGACATAGCCGGCAACGGCCACGTCCCACAGGGCAATTCCGTGTGATTTGAAGAGCGTAATTTGATCCTCCGACGATCGTCCGCGGTGCTGCCCGGCAACAACGGAGTGTAGTTCAATAACACTCTCCCATCCTCGCCCCAAATTCGCCAGCCCCTGAATGAGATCTCCCGATTCCTTACGGCTCTGTTCCAAAGAATCCACGGCAATGAGCGTGGCACACCGAAGGGCTTCGTCATCTAGTTCACGGCGATTGGCCATGTTGGCGCCGATGGCATTAACGTGTGTTCCCGGCTGCAAGCATTCGCCCCGCACGACCGGGTGTTGGGCGGTCGTCGCCGTGGAGACGATCTCCCCGAACCGGGTTGCTTCGTCAGCGCTGGAGGCTGGTTCCACAGGCACGCCAAGGTCTTCCGACATTTCACGGCAGAAGCCTTGCAAGCGATTGATGTCGCGGCCGAAGGCCTTCACCCCGATGAGCTTTCTGACGCGGGCGATGGCCTGAAGTTGCGTGCGCGCCTGCCGGCCCGTGCCAATCATGCCCACGCGACAGGCATCAGGACGCGCCAAGTACTTGGTGGCAATTCCGCTCGCAGCCCCGGTACGAATGCGCCCCAATTGGTCAGCTTGCATCAACGAGAGCAGCCGGCCGCTCACGGTGTCGAAAAGCAGAACAAGAAATCGAACGGCCTCCGGCGTGGCAGTGTAGATCTTGAGCCCCAGAAGCCGCGATTCCGGGAGCGCACCTGCCATGTAGTGCAAGGATACGTGCGGCAACAGAATGCGCTCGCGCGAACGGTTCTCAGCGCGATCCCGGCCCTGTGCCAGGAAACTCGCTTCGACGCAATCCAGCGCGCGCTCCATTGGCAGGAGTTCACGAACGTCGGATTCAGTAAGAAAAAGAGTCAAGTTAGCCTCGCGCGGCAGATCACACGTCTCTTGAAATCCCACACCGCAGTGGTTTTCAGAATTTGCGCTTCAGATCCTAGCGCAGCGACCTTTTCAATCGGCGCTTTTTCGCACAGCTTCTCCGTCGAACGGGGGCAAGGGTTGTGAATTCAAGTCAACGCCTCACCAGCCGGTCTCAGCGCGCCACAGCCGTTCTCTCTTCGTATGACGTCAGTAGCTGATCAAGTTCTTCGAGTAGGGCATGCTGCAAGCGCCTGATCTTTCTCTTCAACGCTGGAATGGTAAGAGCAATAAACAGCAAACGCGCCTGGGGCCGGACCATCGCCACATATCTCCAAAGAAGATAGGCGCCTGACACGGGCAAACTCGGCGCATAGTACCCTGCCGCAGCTCTACCCAGCCGATGTGCCACCAGGAAAATCTGGGCGGCATAAAGGCCCAGCGTCACGGCAATTCGAATGGTCCACTCCGTTCTCCGGGCCCGATCATTCTCCTTCTTGAACGATCCTGCCAGGAAGAGCACCAACCCGATCGCCAAATGGTTCAGCAATCCATAAAGGGCAACTGGCAAACCCAACAGCGTCTCGATCCAGACGATGCTGCGCCGCCATCCCGAGTGAAGCGGCGAACCAGCGTGATCGACTTCCAGTTCCCGAAGTGCGCATTGCCGCTGGAGTCTTCGGTACTCCTCCAATGACGTTCGTAAGGTCACCAAACGTCCAGGGCGCAAGTAATTCGTTTGCTTCACCCACTCGGTAACCAAACGGCTCAACACAAAACCTTCAGTGTCCTGCTTCCAGTCCGAGTGCGACGCCCAATCCTCCTGCAAACCGGTCTGCAAGACCTCCTCGAGATCTGCGAAGAAATATTCCAGGTCCGCAGGCCGAAGCTGAAAAGCATTTTCTCGAAACCGCGATTCGAGCTCCGCGACAAAGGCTCGCGTTTCGGCATCCCGAGACGACGCCGCGGCCTGGCCCTCTGGACGAGACACTACCGAATCCACATAGATAAGAATCTCGCATGATCGCGCCGCCGGCTCCGGAAGAAAAAGGTGGACGGGATGCACCGAGAACCGGCGCCGCAAATGCTGAGCTCTTGCCAGCGAAACCACTCTTGCGGCAGTGGAGGCCAACTCGCCCGGCGCGGCCAACCCCACCGCGCTTTGATCCGCGAACACCAGCAGCGCTCCGCCACTCGTCAAGATGTCGATGACTTCCAAGCGCGTTGCTTCTGAATCCGGACTTTCACCTTCATAAAGGATGATGTCGAGGTGGCGAGCCAAGAATCGGGCGAGCAAGCCACGGGCGAGCGTGCTCGGAAGCAGACAATGCACCGGGCGCTCGATGGCCGTCGTCAAGATAAGCGCCTGCAAGAAGCCCGCCGGGTGACTCACGGCGAATAGTGCCGGGCCCTCCGAAGCGACATCCGCAGCTTGCAGCATTCGAACCTTTCGCCCGGTCATGGCAAGCCAACGGCGGATCAGCCAATGCCAAAACCCTCGGCTTTGCGAAATTCCTGGAATATTCTCCATGACTAAGCTCAACCTTTTCGGCGACCTGAACCCCGGTGGTGATGGGACTCTGGCGCTACCGGCATCGCATCGCTCTCCCAACCGGGTACTGTTCCGACGCAGCGGGTAATGGTATCAAAGAGTCCGTACACCTTCTGGTATTTCAGGCCTTGCTCGTCAATCAATCGAAGACGGAAGTAGGGAGTACCTTTGACCTCAGCCACGCGAATCGGAAAATAGCCGTTTAAGCCGCCTTCCACGTAGGCGGTCACATATTCGTGGTTCTTGATCCACCACGTAAAAACACGGATATGAGAAAAGTCCGCCTCCTGGGTTCCCTTCCGTTCTGCCGTGAGATACTCGGGCACCTGCTGGCCTTCAGCATCGACGCTCTTGAGGACGACCCAAGCAACCAGGTTTGAGCCCTGGGCATATGGTGCAAGCTTCTCCGGAGGGTCCAGGGCTACAAACCTTCCCATCACCCAACCGGCGCGAGAGTCGGCGCGGATCAAGTACCATACATCACGAACCTTGGGCGCGGCAGGCTGGCCGTCGGGTGCGGGACGGTCTACCCAACGCCGGCCAAAAACCTGCACCTTCAAGTTCTCCGTTAACTGCGCCAGTTGGGCGGCGTCCCGCGAGGGTTCAAGGTGTAGGTTGACGATGCCGCTTGTGTGGCCGTCTGCCTGCGCGGGGGTGCCGGCCAGATCGTGGAGCAGTTTTTGGCCGCTGGCGTAAGTTTGGGAATCGAGCAGGTCACTGTTTAGTATCCAACCCGCTACGTTGTCAGAAGTCTGAATCTGCGCCCAATTGCGAGTCCTCTTGATGATGTCAACGCGTTCGCCACTTTTTAGGGAGCCAACAACAATTCGGACCTCGGCGGGCGTGTCAACCACCTGGACGCTGGGTGGCAGCACATAGCCGGATTCGAAGGAAACGGTGTGGCGCGGCTTGTACACAAAGTGGTAATAGGCTGAACCTATCGCCGCCAACACCAATAACAGAAACAATGTAATCTTAATGGCAGTACCTCAACTGAGTTATGGATTCTAGGTTCGCAACTTTGAATTGAAGGACTAGCGCCCCTACTCGTCGGAGCGGTCTGCGCGCCCTCGACAATGAAATACTTCGGAACCCAAGAATCGATGGCGCTACACGTTCAATCAAAAATCTAGAATCCAAAAATGGGCGCACCTCAATGATGACGCCGACCCTGCCTTCATTCTACACTATGTGTAGCTGTCGGCAATCGGGCCTGAGCTTTCAGCCAGGGCTTGAGCTGAGGGCTGAAAACTGAATGCTGAGAGCTTAATTCTCTTGAGGTGAGTTACGAAAATCGATCGCACTTTCATTTCGGGACCCGACGGGCCGCTGGAAGCAGTGATGGAGTGGGACCCGCAGGTCACCCCCCGATATCTGGCGCTGGTTTGCCATCCGCACCCTCTGTACGGCGGCACCATGCACAATAAGGTAGTGTTTCGTGCTGCCAAGGCCGCACTTCTCTCGGGTCTCCCCACCGTGCGGTTCAATTTCCGTGGCGCGGGAAATAGCGTGGGGACTTTCACCGGGGGCGATGGCGAGCGGGAAGATGTTCGCGCGGCGCTCGACTACCTAGCGGGGCGTTTCCCGGCAACGCCGGTTTGTCTCATGGGATTCTCTTTTGGGTCTTGGGTCGGCCTAGCAGTGGGAGCAACAGACTCTCGCGTCTCCACGCTGGTAGGGCTGGGAGTTCCCGTCAACATATCCGACTTCGATTTCCTCCGTGATGTGCACAAACCCAAACTGATTATCCAGGGTACGCGCGATGAATACGGTGCCGTCTCCCAGGTCTCCAAACTTTATGACTCGCTAGCTGAGCCGAAGCAAATTCATTGGGTCCAAGGCGCGGACCATTTCTTTGCCGGAAAACTCGACGAGGTTCAGGCGGTGTTGCAGAGATTCCTCACACCAATCATCGGCGTCTGACCGGAGGGCTCAGGGGAATATTTCCGAGGAAACGAATGGCCAAATTGGAAGATGGCGAGCGCGAATCGCTCTACTGCCCTACTTGCAACGCGGAAGCGCCAAACCCTCTGGTATGTGGAGACTGCGGCGCAGTGATCTGTCGCCGCTGTGGAACGCCGCTCGAAAAAATTGATGAACTCGGAATCGGATGAGACTCGGGGCTAGTGATCAGGGATTCGGGGTTAGTGGCGGACCTCAATCCCTGAGCATAAACTCCTAATCCCGAATCCCTGCTCAATAAGCTGCCAGCGCTCTCGCCGCTGCCACAATGTCAGCGGGTTGAGGAAGTACGGCGGATTCCTGGACAGGATGGTAAGGAACGAAAACGTCCTTGCTGGCCAGCCTGCGCACGGGTGCATCGAGAAAGCTAAAGAGTTCGTCGGCAATACGGGCCGCAATTTCCGCGCCGTATCCCCACGAAATAGTGTCTTCGTGAAGAACCAGCACCCGATTGGTCTTTTTCACCGAAGCCGCGATCAGTTCCCAGTCGTAGGGATTCAGCGAGCGCAGGTCCAGGATCTCCGGCCGAATTCCTTCCTTTTCCAGAGTCTTGGCTGCCTGCACGGCGCGAACGACCAGCGAACCGTAAGTCACAATCGTCAACGACGTCCCCTCGCGCACCAGCTTGGCTTTCCCAAAGGGAATCATGTAATCCCGCCCTGGGTAAGGCGCGCGATTGTGCGTCTGGCGATACAAGTGCTTAGGCTCGAGAAACAGCACAGGGTCGTCGCAGCGGATGGCTGTGCGCAGCAAGCCGTTGGCGTCGAGAGCCGTGGACGGCATCACCACGCGCAACCCCGGCAGGTGGGTGAAAATCGATTCGCCGGACTGGCTGTGGTAAATGGCGCCCCCCGCCAAGTAGCCGCCAATCGGTACTCGCATGACGATGGGACAGGCGAAGGCGTTATTCGACCGCCAGCGCAGCATGGTAAGTTCGTCCCGAATTTGCATCATCGCCGGCCAGATGTAGTCGAAAAACTGAATCTCCACCACCGGCTTCAGCCCTCGCGTCGCCATACCGATAGCGCGGCCCACGATGCACGCCTCCGCCAACGTGGAGTTGTAGCAGCGAGTGCTGCCAAAGTGCCGTTGCAAGTCGTGGGTGACTTTGAACACGCCGCCCTTGCCTTTAACTTTGGTTAAATCGCTCTCATGGCTACAGTCGGCAACGTCTTCGCCGAAAACTACGATGCGGGGATCGCGAGCCATCTCATCCTTCAAACAGACGTTGATGAGGTCCACCATCGTCCTGGGCTCACCGTGAAACTTGGGCGGCTGATCAAAGTGTTCAGAAGTGGGGTCCGCCGCAGGGGAGTAAACGTACTGAAGAACGCCTTCCGGCGAGACCGCCTCAGCCGCCAGCGCCAAGTCAGCCGCTTCGCGTACTTCATGCTCAACGGTCGTCTCAATCTCTTTCAATTCCTTCTCGGTAGTCCCCTTTTCCTCCGCCAGAAGGCGTGCGAGAAGCATCAACGGGTCGCGCTTCGCCTCCTGCTGACGCACTTCCTCTGGCTTGTAAAGACGATCATCATCGGACAGAGAGTGAGAATACGGCCGCACCACGTGGGCGTGAATGAGCGCCGGTCCTTGGCGCTGTCGGACGTATTCCACCGCCTTGGCGGCCGCCTCGTAACTCTCAGGGAAATCCGTGCCGTCGCACTCGAGTGTCAGCAGGCAGGGAAAACTCCGG
This sequence comes from Terriglobia bacterium, assembly GCA_052139985.1. GTDB lineage: Bacteria > Acidobacteriota > Terriglobia > UBA7540 > UBA7540 > Bog-366. Next base: position 9,365 of record JBKQVI010000199.1, on the reverse strand, counting down.
ACTAGGCCGGAGATTTTGCCGCCCGCGGTTTGTGTATCGACCGTCACGGAGATAGCGAAGCCGTTGTCTTGCACCACGTAAAGGACAGGAAGCTTCCGGCTGCAAGCGTAATTCAGCGACTCCCAGAATTCACCTTCGCTCGAGGCACCGTCGCCCAGGGAGACGTAAGCAATTTCGTCGTCGTAAAAGCTGGAGGCAAGTTCCGCCGCTTCATGAATATGCGAGAAATACCAACTTGCTTCTGCGGCGCCAACTGCATGCAGAATGCGCGTCCCAGTAGGGCTCGAGCCGGTGATAATGTGCAGTTTCTTCGAACCCCAGTGCGAGGGCATCTGCCGACCGCCGCAGGCAGGGTCGTCCTTAGCACCGACAGAAGCGAGCAGCATTTCGTGAGGCGTTGTGCCGATTTGAAGACAAAATGCCCGGTCGCGGTAGTACGGATAAAACCAGTCATAGCCCGGCTTGAGGTGGAGTGCCACCGCCACGCCGATGCATTCGTGCCCAACCCCGTTGATCTGAAAAAAAGCCCGATTTTGGCGCTTAAGTTGGATCTCTTTGTCATCCACGCGTCGAGAGGTGTACATGGTCCGGTAGGCACCCAGAAGTAACTCCTTCGAAAGCGCCGTGGCTTTCTGGATGTGATTTATCGTCGTGGCCATAGAACCTCGCAGAAGACTATATGATGCCAAAAACTCCCACTCGCCAAGTAGACTCTTGCCCGCTCAAGAAGAATTATCATGTTATGAAAAGGCAAAAGTCAATTGGGCCTGTGCCCGGCTACTGCAGTTTTTGGCAACAGAATCCCGTTGCACGCGATCATAGTTTGGAGGCTGCGCCCGAGTGTGCTAAAGTTAGCGAATAAAAAGCGAAGCCAAATCGGGTGATCAGGTGATCCGTGGATCGGGTGAACTGAAACCCATTGGGCCTGATTGGTTCTTTGTTCACCCGATCGCCCGATAAAAGGAACCCAGGATGGAATCGAAACCCGACGCCTTGGCAAGTTTCCGGGCACACGATCTTGCCCCGGTGGAAAGCGCGCTCAAGGAAATCGAGGAGAAATTCCGGGCGTCCCGCGCTCAGGGCGGTGTAACGGCCATCCGCCACTTTCCCGCTCGCGAACCGCGTGTGGCACCATTCCCTGCCTCTCTGTCGGCTCGCCTCGCGGAGGTTCTGAAGGCTCGCGGCTTTGCCTCGCTCTACACGCACCAGGCACTTTCCTTTACCTTGGCGCGCGAAGGCAAGAATCTGGTGGTGGTCACGCCTACGGCGTCGGGCAAAACGCTGTGCTACAACCTCCCAATCCTGAGCGAACTGACCGAGAATCCCGAGGCGCGCGCCCTTTATCTTTTCCCCACCAAGGCCCTTTCGCAAGACCAGCTTGTGGAACTCAATCGCTGGGCCGAACAACTTGGCGACGAGGTGCGTACTTTCACATACGACGGCGACACGCCGCAGGACGCACGCAAGGCCATTCGCTCTCGCGGCAATCTGGTGATTACCAATCCCGATATGCTGCACGCGGGCATACTGCCGCAGCACACCAAGTGGCAGCGGCTCTTTGAAAACCTCCGCTACGTCGTGATCGATGAGCTGCACTACTACCGCGGCGTTCTGGGCAGCCACCTGGCCAATGTCTTACGCCGCCTCAAACGTGTCGCACGCTTTTACGGGAGCAGCCCGCAGTTTATCTGCACCTCGGCGACAATTGCGAATCCGCAGGAGCTTGCCGCGCGCATTCTGGACGAAGATGTAACGCTCATCGATGACAATGGTGCGCCCGCGGCAGAAAAGTACTTCGTCTGCTACAACCCCCCGGTGGTCAACCCGCAACTCGGAATTCGCCGGTCGTACTTGAATGAGACTCGCCGCCTTGCCAAGACGTTCCTCTCGCGCGGGCTTCAGACCATCATCTTCGCCAATAGCCGCCTGGCCACGGAAATTCTGGTGACCTATCTTCAGGAGGATTTTTCCCAAGGCCCCGCCATGCCACAGGTGGTGCGCGGTTACCGCGGCGGTTACCTCCCGCTCGAGCGTCGTGAAATCGAGCGCGACTTGCGCAGCGGCCGTTTGCGTGGAGTGGTTTCAACCAACGCCCTCGAACTCGGAATTGATGTGGGCAGCCTGGATGTGGCGCTGCTCGCCGCCTACCCCGGCACCATCGCGTCAACGTGGCAGCGGGCGGGGCGTGCCGGTCGACGCCAGGGAACATCGGCGGCCGTGCTCGTCGCCTCAAGCGCGCCGCTCGATCAGTTCATGGTGCAGAACCCGGAGTATTTCTTCGGCCGCTCGCCCGAGCACGGCTATGTGAATCCTGACAATCTATTCATACTGCTTAATCACCTGAAGTGCGCGGCCTTTGAGCTGCCCTTGCGCGAGGACGAAAAGTTTGGCGCACTCAACCTCCGCCGGCTTTGCCAGCACCTCGAAGAGACCGACTTTCTGCATCATACTCAAGACGGTTGGCATTGGGTCTCGGAGAGCTACCCCGCCGACGCTCTCAGTCTGCGCTCCATCTCCTCGGACAACTTCGTAATCGTTGACAATACGCATGAGCCGCGCGTAATCGGCGAGACCGACTTCTCCAGCGCGCTGACAACACTGCACGAGAAGGCCATTTACATTCAGGACGGCGTGCAATACCACGTCGAGCGCCTCGACTACGACGACCGCAAGGCCTACGTACATCAAGTTGATTCCGAATATTTTACTGACGCGATTTCTTACACGAAGATCAAAATCCTTGAGACGTTTGACTCTGCCTCGGCGGGGGCGGCGCGCAAGAACCACGGCGAAGTCCAGGTCAATACGCAGGTGGTGGGATTCAAGAAGATCAAGTTCTACACCATGGAGAATATCGGGTCAGGAGAGCTCACCCTACCCGAACAGGAAATGCACACCACGGCGTTCTGGTTGACATTGCCTCGCGCCATGATGGAGGCATTGCCTTACAGCTCGACCGACCGACTCGACGGCGTCAACGGCCTGGCGAACGCCCTCGGGGCTATTGCCACGCTGCTCGTCATGTGCGACGCTCGTGATCTGGGGACTTCCGTGGGCGAGAATGCCGAGCTGGAGGTAGCGCCCGGCTTTAGCCCAGAAGGCGCCGCCCTAAAGGACGGTGCTACATCCGAATCAGCCGAACCGCTGAATGCGCAGCCGGGCAAGCGCACTGTGGTACGAAAGATTTTCGAGCCCAACATCTATCTCTACGATTCTTATCCCGGAGGAGTGGGGTTAAGCGAACCGCTCTTTCGCATGAGCAATTCACTGCTGGAGAAAACTCACAAGTTGATTTCAGAGTGTCCGTGCCCCACGGGTTGCCCCTCGTGCGTTGGCCCCGCGGGAGAAATCGGGGAAATGGGGAAAGAGGTTGCTTTGGAAATATTGCGGCAGATGCTTGCAGCAAACTGAGATACCGGCAAAAACCGTTCGCTAAGTCACCACCAGACAGGGAACATTGTGGGACATGAACGGAAAAGATCGGGTTAACACGGAGATCACAGAGGGCAAACACAGAGATCGCGGAGACAGCAAAACCCTTCTGTGGCCTCCGTGCTGAATTCCTTCTCTGTGCCCTCTGTGTGAAATTCTTTTCGTTTGATAGATGAACCGGTGAACCTCGACCAAAAACTTCGCCAGCTCAAGAAGGCCTCGGCGCCTCGCGACCCCAATCGCGAACTCGAGAAGACACTCGCGTTTCTGCGCCGCATGGAGAAGCCTCCCGAACCGCGTCAGCTTCCCGCTCAACGGGCCACGAAAGGCATTGAGGAATACGTGGAGGGCGTCATCGAGAAGAGCGATTTAGGCGAATATTTCATCGCCCGACAGGCTTTTCCGTTTGGAAGACCCTACGGCAAGCTGCGCATCGGGGATATCTCCGTCGCCGATCTGACTCCGCTGAATCTGCTCTTCCCCCAAACCGCCCTACCCTCGCCGGAACGGCTCGTTTACCTCGACACTGAAACCACAGGTCTGGCGGGCGGAACTGGGACCTGCGCGTTCCTAATCGGCATCGGCACATTGGAAGGAACACAATTTGTCGTCAGGCAATTCTTTCTCAGAGATTATCCGGAAGAGAAAGCCATTCTGCACGCGCTTACCGAAATTCTGAACTCCTTCGACGGGCTGGTGACCTACAACGGCAAGACCTTCGACGTTCCTCTGCTCGAAACGCGCTACGCGCTAGCCCGATTGAAGTCACCCTTTGGACGATTGATGCACCTCGATGCGCTGCACCCGGCGCGGAGGCTGTGGAAGCTCCGCCTGGAAAGCTGCAAGCTCACCGATCTTGAGAGCGCGGTGCTGGGAATCGAACGCGAAGGAGACGTTCCCGGCTCAGAGATTCCAGGGATTTACTTTGACTACCTGCGCACCGGTGACGCGCGCGGCCTGCAACCGGTGTTCTACCACAACGCGCTCGATATTATGACGCTCGCCGCCGTCACCGTGGAACTGGCGCGGGCGATGGGCGATGCCGACACGCTCAATTCCGCTGTGGACCTTTTCAGCCTCAGCCGGATGTTTGAATTCGCGGGTTCAAGAGAGAAGTCCGTGGAAACGTGCCAGCGAGCACTTTCCGGGGGATTGCCGGAACGGATTGAGGCCCGGGCCTTACACCAGTTGGCCTTGCAGTATAAGCGGCAGCGGCAACACGAATTAGCCGTGGAAACCTGGCTGGAACTCACGCGGCGGGCTTCACCGCTAGCTTTGGAAGCCTTCGAGGAGTTGGCGATTCACTACGAGCACCACCAACGCGATCCCCGGAGCGCGATGGAATTCACGCTGAGCGCCCTCGAACGCCTTCGCAAGCAGCCTTCAGCGGCTCCCCACACCGAACGCTTCACGTATCGCTTGCAGAGGCTGCAACGCAAGACTGCCCGTTTGCAAAGCGTCATCAAACTTCCGATCCCTCAGTAACGATAATGTTCGCACAAGCGGTATTGGGGTCACCACTTGTCGATCGTCTCGTCAGCCCCCCTCACCCACCGCCTTGTCGTTGCCCGAACCAAGAACTCAGAACCATGATGGAGTGTTAGTTCGTTGGACCCGCCAAAGACCTCAGCGCCTCGCGTGCGGGACGAAACTGTGGGTCAATCGCCAGAGCCCGGCGGAACTCGCCGACGGCGTCGCTTTCCCGGTTCTGCTTGCGGAGGGCGAGTCCTAGATTGTAGTGGGCCGAGGCGAACTTTGGCCGCAGGCGAATCGCTTCCTGGAACTCGGTAGCCGCTTGGTCCAAGTCGCCTTTTCTGAGGTAAAGGCTTCCCAGCACATTGTGGGCGTCAGGATCACGAGGGTCCGCTTTGAGCGCCGCCTGCAATTGGCGTTCGCCTTCCTCCCATTGTCCTTGCAGCGTGGCCAGCGCGCCCAGATTATAGTGCGCGCCAAAGTCGTTCGGGTCGATGGTGAGGATGTGGCGAAACTGCTCTTGCGCGCGGCCGTAATCGCCCTTTTGGAGGGAGATGGAACCTAGCAACCCCTCCGCGCGCGTGTAATAGGGCGCGATGGCAAGCGCCGCCTGAAGTTCTTTCGCGGCGTCGTCCGTTTGGTGGAGTTCGTAGAGGCTTAGACCCAAGTCGAAATGGGCCTGAACATTGAGTGGGTCGGCCTTGAGGATTTGGCGAAACTCGCGGGCCGCGTCATCATGGCGGTGCAGCCGCTGATCGTTCAGCCCCAAGCTCATGCGTAGATCCAAAAGCTCGGGATGCTGAGCCAGCAGCCGCTCAAGGGCAGCGTTCGATTCGTCCACATGGCCCGTGGAGGCGAGGATTATCGCCCGTCCATAATCTTCATACTCGGCAATGCGGTCTTTGGGATCGGCGCCCGTGTCCGGGGCTTCGGAATGCTGCGAGCTGACGGCAACATATCCGAGCGAACTGAGCCGGGCAACGGCTTCCGGGTCGAGCGCTTTTCCGCCGAGGGGATGGTCGCTTCGAAAGCGGGCGCGAAGAGAGTCCAGTTTTTCCTGAGAGGCCAATGCTAACGACCGTTTCTGTTCATAGAGGTTGTGGGTCTCGCCGGGGTCAGCCGCCACGTCGTAGAGTTCGGGCTTGGGCGCCTGAATATACGTGTAGCGGCCGGTGCGTAAACTCCGAAGTGAGGCGCATCCGAAATGATTGTGCGCGTAGAGGCTTTCGCCATAGACATCGCGCGCGGTTACGGATGGCCCTGGATGCAGCGTCTCCAGCAGGCTGCGGCCCTGGAACTCCCGTGGGAGGGGAATGCCGGCAAACTGGAGAATGGTCGGCGCCACGTCCATCAAGCTGGCAGGTTGATCGACTCGCACCGCGAAGGTCGCGCTGGCCGCCGGCCAGTGAATGATCATCGGGACCCAGACCGTACTCTGATAGATGAAGTAGCCATGCGTCTTCTCCCCGTGCTCTCCCAGACTTTCCCCGTGGTCGGAGACGAAAACGATGAGGGTCCTATCAAGGAGGTGCCGCTGGCGCAAGGCATCCCAGAAGACTCCCACCTGCTCGTCCACGTAACGCAGTTCCTCATCGTACCCGCTGCCGTAGCTTGCGCGGAAACTCGCGGGAAGGTTGTAAGGCGTGTGAAGGTCGTAAAGATGGAGGAAGAGGAAGAAAGGACGGCTGGAATTTGCATCCAGCCAGTGCAGAGAGTCGGCGACCACCTCCGCTCCCAGGCGCTTGACGTCACCGGAGTCCGATTCCCCTTCGCGATGGAGGTCGAAAGTGCTGTTGTACTCGTCGAACCCTTGGTTCAATCCGAACCGGCGGTCGAGCGCGAAGCCACCCACAAATGCGCCGGTCTGGTAGCCGCGCGATTTCAGGACGGTGGCCAGCGTGACGGCGTTGGGCCGAAGGGCTTCACCGTTATCTTCAATTCCATTGAAGAACGGGTAGGTCGACGTAAAGAGCGAGACGTGCGACGGAAAGGTCAGCGGGACCTGCGAACTCACTGCGGAGAATAGCGTGCCGCCTTGGGTTATCGCGTCAACGTGCGGCGTCGGGGTGCGGCGGTAACCGTAGCAACCCAGGCGGTCGGCGCGCAAGGTATCGATGGAAATCAAGATGATAGATGGCGATCTTCCGTTCTCCGAAGATGAGACGCCCCCCGCCAGCGCCAGAATCGTGCTCAGGATCGCCGCTGTCGCAATGCAAACACATTGCCGAATTATAGACACCAGACTTTGCGGGCCGCGATGGAACATTATATGGGTCATGCTCCGCTCTTTAGATCCTGGACGGCGGCCCGCACTTTAGGAATCAGTGCGCCATAATCCTTGGGGGAAGCCTTTTCGAGGAACTGCTGGTAATAGCGAAGTGCGAGGGGCTTGTTCCCCGCTTTGTCATAGAGCACGCCGAGGTTCAAGAGGGGCTCGACCTCGGCGGGATTGAGTTCCGCGGCTTTTTCGAAATTGCGCCGTGCCCCATCGCTATCGCCGCGCTGAATGGCCACCAAGCCCAGTCCGTTGTATCCGGCGCTGTAGTGGTCGTTCTGGAGAGTGACGGCCTTGAATGCCTTTTCCGCCTCATCGATGCGCCCCAATTGCAACTGGGCGGTGCCGAGATTTCTCAAGTTGTCGAGGTCGGTGGGATTGATTTGCTGGGAGTGCGTCATAGCATCCACGGCCTTATCCAGTTGGTGAAGACGCAGGTAGAGCTTACCCAGCCGTGCATAGATGATATCGGTAAAAGCGTGGCGGGCGATCGCGTCCTGATAAACCGTCACCGCGCGCTCCGCCTGCCCGGTGCGTTCCAGCGCCATCGCCAGGTAGACGTGGGCGAGGGGATTGGCGGGGTCCTGGCGGAGTGCCTCCGTCATGAGCTTTGCGGCCTGTGTGTCGTCGTTCGCATTCAGGAGCACTTCCGCCTGCTCGATGTCCTTGAGCACCGCGCTGCGGTCCTTGGGGTCCGGGGCATCCGTGCCGAGCTGGATTTCGCGCGACGATCCCGCGCTGACGTACCCCAAGGAGTCGAGTTCTTGACGTGTCTGCTCGTCCACGGGTACCGCCTTGACCGTCTCCGTCTTGGCGTGCGTCCCGGCAACCGTCCAGATCTGCTTCTGGAGCTGGTCGGCTTCGGCCGGATGCTGGGCGACCAGGTTTTGGAGTTCGCCAGGGTCGCGCTGCAAATCATAAAGCTCGGGGTGCGGCGCCAGGATGAACTTCCAGGTGTCCGTGCGCATCGCGCGCAGCTCCGACCATCCCAGGTAAGTGCGCGGGTAAAGCGTCTCCCCATAAGAATAATTCGACCGCACACGGGTTCCCTGCTCGATGAGGGGCCACAGGCTGACACCTTGCGCTTCGGGCGACGCAGCCAGGTGCAGGAATGCCATAATCGTGGGGTGAAGGTCGATAGACCGCACCTGGTCATCAATCACTCTGCCGCGGGGCACGTCCGGGCCGGCCACGATCAGAGGGACGTGCAGGGTTGCGTCATAGAGGAAGATGCCGTGAGTCGCTTCGCCGTGCTCGCCCAGGCTCTCGCCATGATCTCCCACCACGATGACCAGAGTGCGTGACGTAAGCGCCAGTTGATCGAGGCCGTCCAGCAGCCGCCCCACCTGCTCGTCCATGTAGGCAATTTCGCCGTCGTAAAGACTCTTCGCGTACTGGCGCCTGTAGGGTTCGGGGGGATCATAAGGCGCGTGGGGATCGTAGTAATGTGCCCAGAGGAAAAACTTCCTTTGGGCGTTTTGCTTCAGCCAGTCAAGCGCATGGTCGGTGACGACGCCGGCGCGGCGCTCGAGGAAAATTCCGGGAAGCCTGCCCTCCTCGGTTTGAGATCCCATGTCGTCATCGTAAGAATCAAAGCCGTGGGCAAGACCGAAATGCCGGGCCACCGCGCGCGATCCCACCACGGCACCCGTTTGGAAACCCGCCGCCTGCGTGAGCGAAGCAGTAGTAGGGTGGGACTTGTCGAGAACGAAGCCACCCATGTCGCGCAAGCCGTGAACGGTGGGATATGCCCCCGTCATGATGCATGCATGGGAAGGAAGGGTGAGAGGCACTTGTGCCGTGGCGTGCATAAATAGAACGCCGCGCGAGGCCAGCGCATCCAGGTGCGGCGTTCTTGCATGACCCGGTGCGTAGCAGCTCAGGTGGTCGGCCCGCGTAGTATCAATGGTAATGAGCAAGACGTTCGCGTCGCGCGGCGCGGAGGTTTCCTGCTCCGGCTCGCGGTGGCGGCAACCGCTGAGCAATAGCAGAACCGCTGTTGCCACCGCAATCGCCCGGGTTCTTGCGTGAACTCGAAACCACAAGCTATCGTTCGCCTGCCTACGCATGATCGTGAATCATCTTACACTGAAGCGGGCGAGCACGTGTAGCGCGGACCTGTTTTGTAGGTCCGCGGTTCTTCCCGCCTCGGGGAAGAGCAGGAAAGGCCGCGGACCTACAAAAC
>JBKQVI010000198.1:0-3063 GCA_052139985.1 Terriglobia bacterium | reverse complement strand
CGCCATCGACCCAGAAACCATCCACGTCGTACTTGTCGATGATCTCCATCATCTGGGGAATCATCAGTTGCTCGTCGTATGCGTGCAAACGGCAGGTAGCCCTGGTGTCGCGCTGCCCCTTGGCATCGACGGTCGCCCATTCGGGGTGGAGTTCGATGGCTCGCATGTCCCAAACCCCCGAGTAGTGAACCCCCAATTTAATCCCGAGTTCTTTGGTGACATCGCGGTAGATTCGCAGTGAGTCTTTCACCACCCCGGGCGATGTGGAACCGACGCTAGTCGGCCAACTCGTGTAACCGGGATGGCCCTTGCAGTCAGTCTGCACCCAGTCGGGCCGGGTTCTCAAGAACCGCTCGCGCAAGTGCTCCGGGGTCAGCTCCCGGCCTAACTCGGTGTCTTGGGCGTTGGCGTGGAGATCGTAGTGAATTCCGAAAAACACACTCTCGTGCCAGTTGGGACTGGGGCTGGAGGCTTGGCTATCCACGTTGCGGGGCAGGGTGAGAAAACCCGCACAGAGTCCCGCGAATAGAATGATACGGATGCTTTTCGACACGTTCCCACCTCCCGAATCCGGCGAAGTCGCGGGCTCCGCGAGCACCCTCGCGAGGGCCGCGCAAAATCGAGATTTCAAAGCGCGTGTCATAATACAGCACGCCATTGATCTGCTCAATATGCTATTTTGTGTTGCTATTTTATGTTGGCCTGCATGTGCCGCGCCGACAGGTGCGAAGGGGGATCTGATGCGCTTTGTGTTGATTTTCCTAATGCTTTCCTGGGCGCCAGCTTATGGCGCCGACTTCTATGTTTCCGCAAGAGGCAACGATCGAAATCCTGGAACCTTAGGCAAGCCATTTGCGACTTTGGAGCACGCCCGTGAGTCGGCGCGCGCAAGCAAAGCCAGAGGTCCGGTCACGGTGTGGATCCGCGGTGGCACCTACCTCGTGCCTCGCACCTTTGGCCTGACGGCGGAGGATTCCGGCACCGCTTACCAGGCGTATCGCAATGAGACTGTGCGGCTGATCGGTGGCAGACCGATTCGCGGTTTCCGGCGTGTCACCGATCCCGCCGTGTTGCGACGGCTCGATCCCGCGGCGCGCCGTAAGGTCGTGGCTCTCGATCTGAGGTCGCAAGGCATCACCAATTTCGGTGACCTGACAGCGCGCGGTTTTGGGCGGGACGTGCGCCCGGCCGCACTGGAATTGTTCTTTCAGGGCAAGCCCATGCAACTGGCGCGCTGGCCCAACGGCGACTGGGCCAAAACCGCCGGGGTCATCGAAGGCAAGGAGGATCGCTTCCAATACGAAGGTGACCGGCCCGCACGCTGGGCTGCCTTGGACGACGTCTGGGTGCATGGCTACTGGACTTGGGACTGGGCTGATTCTTACGCGAGGGTGAAGTCGATCGACACTGCCAGGCGCGAAATAATCACTTATCCCCCGCACGGCGTTTACGGCTACTCGAAAGGGAAGCGCTATTACGCTTTGAACATTCTCGAGGAGCTCGATGAACCGGGCGAGTGGTACCTGGACCGCAAGAGCGGTGTCATCTATTTCTGGCCACCCGCGCCGTTGGGGCGGGGAGAAGCCGCCGTTTCGCTGCTGGAAGAACCGCTCATCACTCTCGACGGGGCTTCAAATGTAACCCTGCGTGGTCTTACGCTCGAGTACACGCGCGGCGATGCCGTGGATATCCGCGGCGGCGCCGGCAACCAGGTGGTGGGCTGTACTATTCGCAATGTCGGCAATGTGGGCGTGAAGGTCGAAAGCGGCGAGCGCCACAGCATCTCCGGTTGCGACATTTCCCAGACCGGCGACGGCGCCGTGATCCTTTCGGGCGGTGACCGGTCGACCCTGACTCCCGCGGGCAATTCCGTCGCGGACTGCGACATCCACGAATTCGGGCGCTGGGTGAGGACTTACACGCCGGGCGTCTATCTCAGTGGGGTGGGTAACCGCGTCGAACATAGCAGAATCCATGATTCGCCGCACTGCGCCATTCTGCTTAATGGCAACGAGCATCATATCGAGTTTAACGAGATCCACCATGTGGCACTGGAGACGCACGACGTCGGCGCGTTTTATCTGGGCCGCGATTACACTGAGCGCGGCAACGTGGTTCGCTATAACTACTTTCATCACTTGGGGAGAGGCGGGGTAAAGCCGGAAGACCTTGTGCAGGCCGTTTACCTCGATGACTGCGCCAGCGGCACGCTGGTTTACGGCAACGTGTTTTACCGCGCGGGCCGGGGGGCAATGATCGGCGGCGGGCGGGATAACACCATCGAGAACAATATTTTCGTCGAGTGCACACCCTCCATCCATGTGGACGCGCGTGGCCTGGGCTGGGCCAAGTTCTGGTTCAACGGCAAGGACAACACGCTGATCGACCGTCTCAAGGCGATGCACTACCGCGAGCCTCCTTACAGCGTGCGATATCCGCAACTCGTCTCGCTGTACGAGGATCCGGACACGGCGGTGCCCAAGGGCAATTCCATCGTGCGGAACGTCTCTTACGGTGGGAGGTGGATAGACTTCTTGGACGGGATGACAGATAAAATCGTCCACATTCAGGATAACTTGATCAATGGCGACCCCGGCTTTGTGGACGCCGCGCACGATAACTTCCAGCTTCGCGACGATTCACCCGTCTACAAGTTAGGGTTCAAGCCGATCCCCATGGAACAAATCGGCCCGCGCAAACAATGACCGTAGCCCGAGTTGATTAATCCGAGTTTAGGTTAAGCGGGTGCCGGCATCTTCATCGGCATAGGCAGCCACGATCTCCCCGAAGTAGACGCGGTGAAAATCTCCGCCGGGATAGAACTGCTCGCGCACCGCCTGCACCAGCGCCTCGGGCGCCAGATCATTACGATGCAGCGTCCGGCACTCGTAGTGAACGACACACTCCTTGATAATGGGTGATCGTATCTCACGGCTTGGAATCGGGGTCAATTGCGCTTCTTGAAACTTGTCGTGCTGTCTGCCGGAGACCGTCCCACAAAGGCTCGCGGCTGCCGCCAGTTCTCTCGGAGGCACATTAACCGCGAAATCACTGACTTGCTCG
>JBKQVI010000197.1:0-2832 GCA_052139985.1 Terriglobia bacterium | reverse complement strand
AGCGCCGACCCCGCCCTGCGGGGTCGGCACTTGTGAGATCTCGTCCGGTGCTGACCTAAAGGTCAGCGCTACAGCGACACGGCAAGAACCCACACCGCTGGAAAAGCCGCAGGGCCGGAAAGCGGGCCCTGCGCTACTTCGGCAATTTCTCCATGCCGGATCGCCTGCACGACTTCATCCAGGGTGATGTCTTCTTCAACCATCTCCTGCTGTGCGTGCTGCGTTACCCGGAAGCCGTAGCGCCATCGTCGCCGCGTGGATTCCCGCTTTCGCGGGAATGACTCGGTCCAAATGACACCACTATGCGAGCTGCGGTGAGCATTGCCACCTGCAAAACGGCAATGCTATGATTCGGGCGAGTCGTGCGACGTCCGGCTTCGCGTGTGCCACAACCCTATTTGATTGGGAGGAACTGATGCGGCGGAGAATCGTGTTGATAGCGGTTTTCGTGGCGGTGCTTGCGATGTTGATGTCAACGAGTTTTGGCCGAGGACAAACTGCTGCAACGGCTGCGCCGCAGACCCAAACGGGTGCGATTGCAGCGACGTCAACCGGCGAGCACTTTGATGCTGTAGCCGCCACCAATGCTTATCTGGCGAAAGTGCCGTCGGACAAGAAGGCCAAGTCGGATGCCTACTTCGAGGGCGGATACTGGCTCATCCTATGGGATTTCCTGACTTCCTTGGTTGTCTTCTTCCTCTTGCTGGTGACAGGCTTGTCGGCGCGTATGCGCGACCTGGCAGAAAGCATCACACGATTTAAGCCGATTCACACTTTCCTTTACTGGGCTGAGTTCCTGGCGCTCACGTCGTTGGTTACCTTTCCACTCACGGTTTACGAGGGATTCATCCGCGAGCATAAGTACGGGCTGGCAACACAAACCTTCGGCCCTTGGATGGGCGATCAATTGAAGGATTTAGGACTAGGTGTGGTTCTTGGCGGGCTGCTGATGGTGGCGCTTTACGGCATCGTGCGGCGCCTGCCACGCACGTGGTGGATCTGGGGGGCGATTACCAGCCTCGCCTTCTTGGCTTTTATTTCCTTGATCGGACCCGTATTCATCGCCCCGCTGTTCAACAAGTACACGAGGCTCGATGATCCGGCCATCCGCGACCCTATTCTCAGCATGGCGCGGGCCAATGGCATTTCCGCCAAGGGTGTTTTTGTGCAGGACGCTTCGCGGCAATCCACGCGCGTCAGCGCGTTCGTGACGGGGTTCCTGGGCACGGAGCGTATTGTCTTGAACGATAACCTGCTCAAGCGTTGCTCCATCGCCGAAATCGAAGCGGTGATGGGCCACGAAATGGGTCACTACGTCATGCACCACGTTTACAAGGGCTTGATGTTCTACGGCATCATCATCGTTTTGGGTTTTGCCTTCCTGCGCAAAGGCTCCGAGTGGGCCTTGGGGCGTTGGGGGAGCAAGTGGAGAGCCCACGCGGCCGGAGACTTGACTGCACTGCCGCTTTTCGCCCTCCTCATTTCTCTTTACTTTTTTGTGCTTACCCCAATCCTCAACACTCAGTCTCGAGTCCAGGAATACGAAGCGGACATCTTTGGGCTGAACGCCGCTCGCCAGCCGGATGCCGAAGCCGAGGTCGATCTGAAGCTCGCTGATTACCGCAAGCTCGATCCCGGCCCTATCGAGGAGTTCCTCTTCTACGACCACCCGGGCGGACGGACACGCATCTACGCTGCCATGCGGTGGAAAGCTGAGCACTTGGACAAGTAATTGCCTTGAGTTGCAGCACTGCATGTGCTACCTTGCTGATTTGATAGAGAGATAGGTCGACGGGGAAGGGGTGGCATTGTGCGGTGCACCCGGCTTGGTGGTTTGACGTAAATGGAAGTTCGATTTCCGGAGCAAGAGCGCCTTCCTGGCTGGAAGATCGCTTTCTTCCAATACGCCATCGCTCTGACCTTCCTCGGGCTGATGGTGGGATACTGGCGCATACAAATCGGCCAGCATCGTTTTTACCTCGAACAAGCTGAACGCAACCGGGTTCGAAACCTGCCGGTCATTGCTCCACGCGGGAGGATTCTGGACCGCGAAGGGCGCGTGCTGGCGGACAATTTCCCGGCATTCAGTGTGCTGCTGCTGCGCGAAAACGCCTCCATCCTGTCGCCTGAGCGCGTGGGAGCAGTAGCGCGAGGATTGAGTATTGACCCGGTCGAGGTGCAGCGCCTGATGGAGCATACGGCCCGGCTGCCCCGGTTTCAACCCATCCTTCTGAAGCAGTCAGCCACTCTCGATGATATCGCCTTCGTAGAATCTCACCGGTTTGAGTTTCCCGAATTGGACCTCATCCAAGTTCAACAGCGCCTCTACCCCAAGCACGAGGTAGGCGCAGCAGCACTGGGTTACGTGGGTGAGGTGTCAGAGGATATGATCGCCAAGCCCGGCTCACCTTATCGGCCCGGTGACGTGGTGGGCAAGTTCGGAATCGAGCGTCAATACGACCATATCCTGTCCGGACGTGACGGGATGAGGCGGGTGATTGTGAATAGCCGTGGTGAGGAAGTGGGTTCACTCACCGCTATCAACGCCCTGCCGGGAAACGATCTGCGGCTGACGATTGACCTGGACCTACAGATGGCGGCAGAAGCATCCTTGGGCGACCAGCCCGGCGCCGTCGTGGCTCTTGACCCCCGGACCGGCGAGGTGCTGGCCATGGTCAGCCACCCCTCGTTTGACCCCAACGATTTCGCCAAGCGCATCGACCGAGGGGAATGGGAAAAACTCACCGACGATCCCATGAAACCCATGATGAACAAAGCCATCCAAGCGCAACTGGCGCCGGGTTCGGTGTTCAAAATCGTAACCGCCACTGC
>JBKQVI010000196.1:0-10072 GCA_052139985.1 Terriglobia bacterium | reverse complement strand
GTGAATGCTGTCATGACATACTTGGGGGGATCGGTCCCCGGCACTAAGCAGAAGCCGTCCAGCGGATTGGGTATAGTTTTGCCTTGTGAGTTCACGCCAAGATGTATGATCGCCCTGCAGTCCTCATGGAGAACCCTCAACGCTCGAAGCGCTAGGATTTCAAATTCACCCGCGTTACCCATCCGTTCGAGTGCTTCCGCGGTCGTCACAAGTAACTCCCAAGAATGTGCAGCGGAAGTGCTGCTGGTGCCTCAAAGCTCATCGACGGGACAGCGAACCCAGGCCACCAGGCTATTCATGACATCCGGCCCTGGGAAAATCTATGGCGCCAGTTATCAAGGGTATCAAAGGTATGGCACCCGATCAACCGTTCCAGCGAGTGGGGCAGGCGTGCAGCAATTAGGTGCGCTCTAATGCCGGCGGAACCCGAAAATCGCCGTAGGGTTCAGCGAAGACCGCGAACTTTTCAACCTGCTCGACACAACCCCCCGGTCGCCCGGAAAGGAATTCATTCGCATGTCCCACTGCAGGTCGCGGCCGCCCCGATAGATGAAAGACTGTGAGCGATCCTGCCTGAAAGTCGCCTTCCCGTCACCTAGACGTCACTTGGTCGTAAAACGCCCTAACGTCGAAGCGCGACGTTTGACTCGTTCAAGTCGCCATCTTGGAAGTTGCCGTGCCTGCTGGCGGTCTGGCTGCTGACCTGCCTGGCCCTGACCATCGAACGGCTTTACCGCGTCCGTTACCTTCATCGCGGCACCCACCCCGAGCGCGCCGCCCTCGATTTCCTCCTGCAGTTGCAACTCAGCCTCGGCCGGCCCGCGAACACCGCCCTAGACTCCGGTTGAGAACTCCCCTCCTGCCGTGGTTAGGTGTTCCGCTTTTCACCTCTTCCCCTGCTGCCCCAACTTCTCGTGGAGGTGTGCCCTAATAGCGAAAAAATGAGCTTGGGGAATAGACCCCGACAGACGCTTCCCCAGCGATCCGCTCGCGAAGGCGCCCCCAGCCCCAACTCATAGATTCCTTATGCACAGAATCCGAAGCTGCTGGCACTTGTTCCATGGCCTATGCGCGGCTATTATAAGAGGGGAACTTCCATGGAGTCGGTTCCAGAATATAGCGAGAGCAGGCAGCGAACGTCCGGGGCAGAGGACTCGCAATCTCCCAAAGTTGGTGTGGTTCTCGTGAACTGGAACGGCGCGGAATTCACCATTCCCTGCATCGAAAGTCTTTTGAGGTCGAACTACTCGAACTTTCAAATCATCGTGGTCGACAACGGTTCGATGGATGGTTCTCCCGAGCGAATTGCACAAGAGTATCCACAGGTAGAATTGCTCCGTCAGCCTTCAAACTCCGGCCTCCCGAAGGCCCGCAATCAAGGCATCGAGCACGCTCTGAAACTGGGAAGCGACTATGCGATAACTCTGGACAATGACACGCGCGCCGGGCCCTCGTCGAGCTGGGCTGGCCGCCCGCCGTGGATTTCCGGCAGCTCGTAAGGATGATTCTGAAGTCCGATCTGGCCATTGCCCGGGGAGAATCACCATCACCAAGGTACGTCGCGGGTTCGCCACGCGGGACTCCAAGAGGTTTGACGGTCCCCCGGTTTTCCGTCAGAGGAACCCCGCCTGCAGGCGTAGGCCTCTTTCGGTCCCGAGCATCGGGATGAAACCTACGGTAACGGTGTACAAATAAACCGATTCTGCCCTTGCAGGGCCGAACGACTCGCCCCCTCCAAACTCGGTAAGATTGTTTGCGGCGCGATCCGTGGGCGGCGGGCGCAAAAAAACGTTGGCTTGCCGACGGCCAGTCGATTTTAGCCCCTTTGAGGTTTTACGGCAAAACGCCATGAATTGTGATCTCATCCAGAACGAGCCAGCGCCAACGAGCGGCGCCTCGCTAGCATCGACCTTGTCGACGCCTGGGCGGTACCGGCTGGCGGCGATCTTCCAGCGGCCGCACATCTACTTTTGCCAATTCATGCAGAATGTTGCCGCGCACCCGGAGATCGACTTGACGGTGTACTTTTATACTCGTTTAGGTATGGGTTCTACTCCCGACCCACACTTCGGGCGTCCGTTGTACGCCGCGTCGACATTGCTGACTGGCTATCGCGCTCGCTTCCTGAGGAATTACTCTCCCTGGCCTGGGGTGGGTCCCTTTTTTGCGTGGTTTCATCTCGGAGTGGTTCGCGAGCTATTCCGAGACTATGATGCCATCATCCTGCATGGTTGGTGGGGCGCCAGCAACTTGCTTGCGTACCTTACAGCTTTCGTCCGCGGATTGCCGGTGCTGGTGCACTCCGACCGCAACGCGATACTGCCGCAGGCCTCGCGTTTCCGCGCGGCCGTACTGCGTTGGCTCTTCCGCCACGCTTCGGCTTTCCTCGTGATCGGGAAGCGCAATGCGGATTTTTACCGGCAGTCGGGTGTACCCGATTCGAAGATGTTCCTCTCGCCGCTAGCCGTAGATAACGACTTTTATGCGCGGGAAGCCGCACGACTCGCGCCGGAAAGGTCCGCGTTGCGACGGCAACTGGGTATTGCCCAACAGGCGTGTGCGCTCCTTTACGTCGGACGGTTCTCCCCCGAAAAAGGTATTCCGGACTTGCTGGCGGCATTTAAGGAGGTGGCGACAAGTGGCGCGCACCTCGTGTTGGTCGGCGATGGCCCGGAGGGCGAGCGGCTCAAGGGATGGGTTGCGGCAAATCACCTCGAGCACGTTCATTTCGTGGGGTCGAAAAGATATGAGGAGCTGCCGGCGTGTTACGCCCTGGCGGACGTATTGGTGTTGCCGTCGCGGAATGATGCCTGGGCGACAGTCGTAAATGAGGCGATGAACTTCGCCCTTCCGGTGATTGCCTCCCGGCAAGTAGGCGCGGCTGACGATTTGGTGGAGGACGGGGTGAACGGATTTCGCTTCGAGGCTGGGGACACGGCTGCCCTGGCCTCGCTGCTGCGTCGGCTCGTAGAGAACCCCGCACTTCGCCGGGGGATGGGTCGAGCTTCTCTTCCTATCATTCGCGAGTGGAATTTCGAGCGGGCGACGCAGGGGGTGCTTGCCGCCCTGCACAGCCTTCGATCAAAAGGAGGCTAGGTTTCGAGGCTTCAGTGATTGGCGATTTACGTTGGCGGCGGGAGGACAAGCCCCCGAGCGGAAGAAATCGGGTTCGGGATGGACCCCCCGCACGAAGGCTTGGAGATAACAGAAACCGACCGCGAGCCCTCGCACGGAGGTCCCTCGGGGCACGTGGTTGGACGCGGAAAGTAGTCGTCGAGCAGGCTGGCGCTTCCGCATTTTGTGACCTCTCTTGGGCCCTTTCTGGAGACCAATCATGGGAATCTTGAACGCTGACGAAACCCCTTCGCGAGGCCTTGTACGACGCTTCTCGTCCCAATGCGTGAGATGGGGATATCGGCTGGCCAGCCCAAAAGTCCGTAATCGATTGGCGCGCGCTCCTGGAGTGTTGGCTCTTTACAAGCGAGTCCTTAAGCCTCTCTTGTTTCCTGAGGCATCCAGAGATGGTCTGGTGAGGATACCGTTCCCGACTTTTGTGATGGATGTGGACCCCAGCGACACCGAGGGGGATATGGCGATGGGGGATGCTTGGGAGGAAACGACTACCCAGGTCTTCAAGCAACTGATCAGGCCGGGCGATGTCACTATTGACGTGGGCGCCCACTGGGGGTATTTCACCCTGCTTGCGGCTACCCTGTGTACCGAGACGGGAAGAGTTTATGCTTTCGAGCCCCACCCCAAGAACTTCGCGATGCTGATCAGAAACATCCAGGCGAATCATCTGTCGAATGTGGTGACCGTGCAGAGCGCAGTCTCCGATTGCGCCGGATCCATTCAGATGTTTGAAGCGCATAGTTCCATGGGGCACAGCCTAAATAACCATCTCCAAGAATGGAGGGCGACAGATGGCGCATCGCCCCTCGCCATCTCAGTAAACGCAGTCAGGCTGGATGACTTTTTTGCCCACAACCCCGTTCAACCGCGACTGGTCAAGATTGACATCGAAGGATCTGAACCTCTGGCGCTAGCCGGAATGCGGTGCCTGATCGAACGCAATCCCTCGTTGGTGCTTATTATGGAGTTTAATCCCTTCTACCTGAATGCCCAGGCGGCCACAGACTTTCTGGACCAGCTCGCCGCCTGGGGTCTTGACGTTGCAATCATCGACGATGATCGGCGTCAATTTGCTGTTGGTCCAAAATCTGCCGTGCTCAAGCGGCTTCTCGACGAGGGAACATTGTGCAACCTGCTTGCGACGCGGGACCGCTCCCTGCTTGAACACTTGTTCCAGCAGCAAGAGGGTTCCGGAAAACACCTGGGCCATCTGGAAAGGGTCAGGTTGTGAAAGTCGTCATCCTTGCCGCCGCCATCGGACCGACCAGCGGTGGCGCAGGCCAATACTCACGGCAACTACTCCCCCACCTGCTTCCGATTCTGCAGGCGGCTGGGTGTCAGGTTACCGTGTTGCTCCGTCGGGACGCGAACCTTCAGTTGCCCTCGAATCTCGCCACAGTCATGCGTTCGCCTCAGGCCGGCAACAGAACAATATCCAGGGTCTTGTTGGAGGAGTTGTGGCCCGCTTTCGTCACTTGGCGAACAGACGTCTTTTTCTCGATGGACTCGCGGTTCCCGCTATGCCCGCTTGGGTCAAGAAAGAAGCTCGTGGTTGTGCATGACATCCAAATCCTGCGGCATCTTGCTGCTCCCGCCCAATATCCGATCGATGCGCCGTGGGCGACCCTGAAGTACTTTTCTTTGGGGATGAGTAAGGCCTTGAGAACCGCGGATACCATCATAACGGATGCGCAGTTCACGGCAGACGAACTGATGAGTTTCGCGGGGGTCAGGCGCGACCGAATCGCCGCTATCCCTTGCGGCATCGACCACGATCGCTTTCATCCCCCCGGCGACAATTTGCGATTGGAAGAGGTGCGGCGCCGCTACCACCTCCCTCCCGCTTTTTACCTGTTTGTGGGCCAGCCCACGAAACAAAAGAATCTCCGTCTGGTCGTCGAAAGCTATGCCTCGGGGAGCCTGCGGGCTGAGTTTCGCTTGCCGGTGGTGGTCACATGCAACCTGCGAAGAAGTGCCCTGTTTGAAGATACTCTGGCGCACATCGAGCAAGCCGGGCTATCGGGCGTGTTCCAATTCACCGGTTACGTTCGAGAAGAAGACCTGCCCCTGATTTACGCGGCGGCTCAAGCCCTTCTCTATCCCTCGCGGTACGAAGGTTTTGGCTTGCCACCGGTGGAGGCTATGGCGTGTGGCACCCCCGTCGTCTGCTCGAACCGTACGTCCCTGCCGGAAGTAGTGGGCGACGCCGCTCTAATGGTCGATCCTGAGCAGCCAGCCTCGCTCACTGAAGCTCTTGGGAAAGTGAATGACGGACCAACTCGAAGGGAAATGGCCAAGCAGGGCCTGGATCGCGCCCGAACTTTCACCTGGGAGAGCACGGCGCAGCAAGTTGCTCCACACCTCCTCGACGCGAGCTAGCGTCCTGTCCCGCGTTAGATTTGACAACGGCGGGCGCCCCCTCACCCGGCGCCTTGCTTGTCGTGGGGGTGAGGGGGTCGAAACCGTGAGCTCTCCACATCCTTACCGGAAAACGTGGTTCCTCGCACGCACGGTGAGGCCGATGGATCGAGGAGCAGCGCGGACATGCTCGGTGCAGGCTTGCCTGCGGATCGCCGCGTCCACTTCCTTGCGGGGGAAAGTGCCAGGACGTCAAAAGCCGCGGACCTCAAAAGCAGGCGCGCGCTACAGACTAAACAACATTCAACCCCGTTGGGGTTGACCAGCACTCGTGGGACAATTCGGTTACCGTAGGTGGAACCTCATGAGCGCTAAGATTAAGAGGTGCCCTAATTCACCACAGAGTACATAAAGACCGTAGAGGAAGACCTTGTTGCTTGCACAAACAGACTTACCGATCCCAGTTCGGGGACCTATGGTTTCATCTCAGATGGCTCTCCGCGGCGTTTGTGTGCTCTCTGGTGAAATTCGACTTGGGTTCTCATTCAAAAGGACTTAGTGTGATATCTTCCGGGAAGGTCAAGTATTATCTTAGCGCTTATGCCTCTCCCCCGGGAGAGGAAGAAACTCGCGTGGAGTTATGAGTCCAAAAAGCAAAACCCGAGAACGCCGGCGATTGAGGGTACTGGCATGTGCCTACGCGTGCGTGCAGGAGGACGGCGCGCCCGTGGCTGGCGGTGAGGCCGTTTTGGGGTGGAACATTGTCCGGCAACTCGCGCGATTTCATGATGTGTGGGTATTGACGGCTTCCTCCAATCGCGCCGGAATCGAGAGGGAACTGCAACGCCAGCCGGAAGCGAACCTGACCTTTGTTTATGTCGAGCTGCCGGGCTGGCTCCGCCCCTTCCTTGCGCACAGGGGCGGCGTCCAATTCTATTCCTATCTCTGGCAAGTCCGGGCGTATTTCGCCGCCCGCGCGCTCCATGCGCAAACGAAATTTGATGTCTTCCATCACATCACTTACGCCAATGATTGGATGGCGAGCTACATTGGAGCGCTCCTGCCGGTTCCCTACCTGCGCGGGCCGGGTGGCGGGGCGCACCGCATTCCGAAGTCCTTTTTGCCAGAGTACCCGTTCCTGGCGCGTCTTTGGGAGCGATTCCGCAGCTTCGGACAGTGGGTGCTACGGCATGACCCCGTCTATTTGCGCGGCCAGCGCCTGGCGCGGGTTATCCTGCTCTGCAACCGCGAAGCGGCGGACGCAGTTCCACCAAGCCTCAAAAGTAAGGTGCAGTTGTTTCCGGTCAATGGGATCTCGGCGGAGGATTTGCAGATTGTCAGTGGGGTGAATGGGATCGGGACCTCATCCACAGTTCCCCGTCAAGGACGGGAGGGATTGTCCGATGCGACTTTCCGCGTGCTTTCCGCCGGGAAGTTGCTCCGTCTTAAGGGGCATGCACTAGCCATCCAAGGATTTGCATTGTTCGCCAAGCTTCATAAGGACGTTAAATTCACCATCGTGGGTGACGGTCCCGAGCGCGCTAGCCTTGAGGGTTTGATCCGCCATCTGGGCGTTGAGCGACAAGTCCATCTGGAGAAATGGATGCCCCGCCAGGAATTGCTGGGCCTAATGCGCCAGTGCGAGGCGTTCTTATTCGCCAGTCTCCGCGACGGCGGAGGCGCCGTGGTGGTGGAGGCGATGGCCGCCGGCAAAGCGGTGATTTGCATGGATCTCGCTGGCCCCGGTCTGCACGTCACGGAGGAATGCGGCATAAAGATTCCGGCGCATTCTCCCCATGAATCCATCGAACTCATGTCCCAGGCTGTGGAACGGTTGTACCAGGATCGTGAGCTCTGCGCGAAAATGGGCCAGGCAGGAAGGGCGCGCGCGGAGGAAGTTTATAGCTGGGACCACCTGGGTGACCAGCTCAGAAGAATTTACGAGGATGTGTTGGGAGAAACCTCCCAAGGGGCTTAGATGGGCGTTGAGGTGGCAAAACCTCTAAGGCTAAAACGCGGCGCCGGCAGACCAGTTCCGCTAGGTGAAGCGGCGAAGCCTAAATCGAGGGTTAGTAAGAATGCCCTGATCGGCATGGGACTTTGGTTTCTTCTCTGGTCAGGTTATAACACCGACATCGTGCGCTTCTTGAACCCGAATTTCCCCACCAATACCTTGGATTTGATCCATGGTGTCAGGGCCTTTTTCCCGATGCTGGCAGGCTGGTTTTCCTGCTTGTTAATCTTCTCCCAGACCCGCCGCCTGTTTTATTGGATCATGGGCCCGTTGGGGTTGATACTGATCTATGCCGTTACGGGACTGATTTCGTCCGCGACCCTCTCAGTCAACCCGGTTGTAGCGTTGTATTATGGTGCCAATTATCTGTCAATCGTTTTGGTCTTGCTGGCGATCATGCTGGTCGCGGATCCCCTCCCAGACTTGCTCAAAGTGCTAAGGTTCACCTGGAATGTAGGTACAGTTCTTACCCTCAGCCTGCTCGGAGCCATCCCCATCCTGGGTTCGCAGGTGATAATTCCATCTGAAGGTAACCCGCTTCACATGCGCGCGTACGGTGGGCTCGGCACGGTCATGGGGATGGCTTCGACTAGAAACACCGGATTTGCCCGCTATGCGGCCATCTCCGCACTGGCGGCACTTCCGGGGGTCATGAGGAAGGGTAACAAGGCGGTTCGGATCATATGGGGGTTATTGCTCATCGCTTCGCTCTACGCATTGGTACTTGCCAACGGCCGTACCGAAACCGCGGCGTTTATCGTTA
Organism: Terriglobia bacterium; assembly: GCA_052139985.1. Lineage (GTDB taxonomy): Bacteria > Acidobacteriota > Terriglobia > UBA7540 > UBA7540 > Bog-366. The sequence continues at coordinate 1,805 of JBKQVI010000196.1, read as the reverse complement.
GCCTGGCAATCATCCTGGCGGCACAAAAAGCCAAGCGTTTTGTTTATTTCCTGGTGGCAGTCGGTGTCGCTATTTTATTGGGTTTAAGGGGGTTCTACTCCCAGTTCTTTCTTTATTTCACCCGAACAGGCCATGTTGATATCACCATGACAGGACGCACCGAGATTTGGGAGCAGGGATGGACTCTCCTTTGGAAATCACCTTGGGTGGGTTCCGGCTTCCAGGCCGACCGGTTCTATCTGGGCGGATTGCACATGCACAATGCCTTCTTGCACGCTGCGGTTCAGTCCGGTTTGCTGGGAGGGGGGGCGATTATCATTGCTGTGGGAATCGTGTGGTACCACACAATTTACTACTTTTTTCTGCACCAGCCCGCCGACAAGTCATTGATCCCTGCCGAAATACCCGCGATTCTTCTCTTCACGACCATTTCCTCTGTCACGGAATCGACCTTTGCTTATTATTCCGCCGCATGGCTCCTTAGCGCTCCAATTATAGCCTACGTTATGGCGCTGCATCGGCGCATGAATAGGGTCTCTCTGCAAACCGCCCAAGAACGAGGTTTGCAGGCTCGGTTGGCAAGGCGCAAATCCAGGCTTTTGGAACCTTCGCTGGAAGTGCCGCCCGCCGTTCCTGGAGGGGGCGCGCTGGACTGAGGGCAGTACGGTGCGGTCGAGTCACAGATGCCAATCCAGCGGCTATAAGCAATCTTAAGAGGCCTTGAATTTAAAAACTTCCGACGAAAAGACAAGAAGTTATGAGCTAGTGGGATCGCCTGTCGGATCCGTAAGTGGAGCGTACATCTCCGGCCGGCGGCTGGCGATGCGGTCGAATTCCCACTTACCCGGTTGCCGGATGACGCGGTTACAATCGGCTAGGGCAGGGTCGATTTCGCCGTAAAGAACTGTTTCCTCCGTTTCGCCTGCCTCGGCCAATTTGGTACCATTACAATCGACAATCTGCGAATGGCCCGCAAAGCGGAACCCGCGCTCCTCACCCACGCGATCGCAAGCAATGACGTACATGTGATTCTCCGTAGCCCGCACCGGAGGGGTGTGCTGCCAGGAGTCGGAACCGAGCGGCCAGTTGGTGGGGATGGCAAGAATCTGCGCGCCCTTCAACTTCAGCACGCGTCCGCTTTCAGGGAAGCTGCAATCGTAGCAGATGTTAATGCCGATCCTGGCGTGCGGTGTGGCGAAGACGGGGAAAGGCTTGTCACCCAGTGCCGCGTGCCAGTCAATGCCGAGGCAGGGAAGATGCAGTTTGCGATACGTTCCCAGAATGCCTTGCGGCGTGACTACCGCGGCAGCGTTGAAAATCTGGTCGCCGGCCCGTTCCAGCAATCCCACCACAACCGTGCAATCGAGCGCCCGCGCGGCCTCCAGAATTCTCTCCGTGGAGGGGCCCGGAACTTCTTCCGCCACAGGCGCAGCTTCCTCGCGGCTCACAAAGCAGTAGCCGGTCAGCGCGCATTCCGGAAAAACGGCCAGCTTGGCGCCTGCGCTGGCAGCCTTCTCCAGACGGTCGAGTATTCGATCGAGATTGTGCTCCGGGGCGAGAATCTTGACGTCCATTTGGACCGCGGCCGCTTTCATGCGAGCCTCCTCAGTGGTGTTGAGCTGCACATATTCTAGCAGCATTGCAGATTCTGTGCCCGCGCCCCCGCCAGGGATCAACCCTTAGCCTAACTTCCACGTTCTCCGGCGGGTTTTCGGCGGTTTCGGGATGCAAGGTCTTTGTTTTGAGCAATCGGTCCTCACAAGGGCAAAATAGTGACGAATATGAGTGATATTTGTCCTTGACTT
>JBKQVI010000195.1:0-6091 GCA_052139985.1 Terriglobia bacterium | reverse complement strand
GCGGGGCACGCGTGTCCCCGGGGTTGATGGGTGTGCGGTGAGCGGAATATCGCTTCGCCGCCCGTATCCGAGATAAGAGCCGTATGAGGTAGTTCCTCACGTACGGATCTGTGCGGGGGGTGCCGGGCAACCGGCATCCCTACCGCGACCAAAGGCGGCGGTCCGCGCTACGAACTCGATCCTGAACCCTGCGGCGGTGGGGTATTTGGATTCCGCGCAACAGAATATGCCTACGGACCTGCGAAAGGTGGTCTTTACACAACCTTCACTCGGGACAGCCGGTCCGGCACATGGGTGGGAGTTCTGGGTGAAGCAGGAGTTGGACCGCTCTCTGGCGGATATGAAAAGGAGGTCAACCTGACCACAGGTAAAATAGATTCGAGTTATCTCGTGTTCCTTGGCGAGGGATTCGGCGGATTCGCTGCGTTCAACCGAAATCAGATCCAGTTAGGGTTTTACGGTAGCGCAGGCGTCATGGGCGGCGGCCCCTATGTGAACCTAGTTCCCGGGGGAACTTGCCACCAGTGAGGATCCAAATAGTCAAACGGGTCTAAGTACGGGAGGAGCCTTCCTTGAATTGGCTTGAGATTCTCATAGGTTGCTGGCTCGTCTTTATCGGCATCATCGGCAAAGAATTCTATCCAGGGCGTCGGGGACGCGAGCGAGGATTGCAACCCGAGGACCCTTGGGTTGGCAAGCTCATCTTTATCGGCATGGGATTGGCACTCATTTTGGATGCCATCCAGGCTCGCGGCCACCATTGAGTCTCTATTTTAGAGTCGCCCCGTCAGCGAATTCATGACGGTGGGCTTTCCCGGGTTCACGGGGCTGGCGCAGACTCCGTGCGGGTGGGAGTCTGCGTTTCCCCCATAATAGCCAGAGCATAGACGCAGAGATTGAAAAGCATCTCTGCGCCAGCCACGTGCGCAGCCGCGTTTCCTGTTTTCTGAACTCATATGAAACAAAAGACTCGAGACGACCTCATTTACCTAGCGGTGGGTCTTGGCTGCGCTGCATTGTTGGTGATCGACGCCTACTATGCAGTCAGCCGCGGTCGAGAAATGTGGATGCCGTCGAAATTTGCGTTCCGCGCCTTTGGAAGCACGGGTTTATTAGCTTACGGTCTTGCCAAAGAAATGCGGAAGACAAAGAGAACGCTGGTTCAAATCCTTGCGGGTATCCTGCTTGCGAGCGTTGTGCACCTGGGGATTATCTTCGCTTTTCGCCAGGCCGTTGGTCACCTTCCGGCTATGAGCTTCTTTCCGTTGGTGGTCTTGGAGATGTTTTTCGTTGGGGTATTCAGTGAACGAGCAGTTCTGTATCGCGGGTCCTAGAGCACTCCGTATCCACCCAGAAGCCCAACTTGGGGACGCTGGGTGAGTCCCGATCCGGCTGGCCTGGCCTCCGGCGGACCGGTCGTGACGGGTGCGCTCAACACCTGTGGACGACGAGGAATGTCATCATGAATTTATGGCACAGGTTGAAACACCAGGTCAAAGCTGCTTGGTGGATGGTCGCTCTGTTTTCTGTCGCGACGGCTTGCTCACTCACGCTGCTGCTTGGGGTTGAGAACGGACCGACGACAGGGCCCGCGCAGGCCATCTCCGCTTCTACTCTGAGCCGTGCCATCGATCTCTCGGCCGGTTATCTCGAACAAGCCTGCGACGCGCACGGGCGGTTTGCTTACAAGGTTGATCCCAACTTGGCCTGGGAATCACACAGCTACAACATTATTCGCCACGCTGGAGCGATTTACAGCCTCGCCATGCTCAATCGTTCTCAACGGGATGAGAGGGCGGCCGACGCCATGGCAAGGGCCGGGAGCTTCCTGCAAACAACCTATCTCGGCCCCGGCCCCGGTGATGACACTCTGCTGGTCTGGACAAAACCCGGATCGGAGGTCGCGGACTTGGGTGCCACGGGGCTGGGAATCGTGGCCCTCGCGAGCATCCAAAAGACAAAACCGCATGAGGTCCCTACCTCCGAACTGGAAGGCATGGCGCGCTTTCTGACGTATCTACAGAAGAGTGACGGCAGCTTCTACTCGAAGTACAGGATCGACACCGGACCAGTGCAGCGCTGGGAAAGCCTGTACTTTCCGGGAGAGGCGATTCTGGGCTTGGTTTCTCTCTACGAGGTGGACCACGACCGGCGATGGCTGGTAGCCGCCGGGAACGGGTTGGCCTACCTAGCCAAAAGTCGGGCGGCTGCGCAAGTGGTTCCTCCCGACCATTGGGCGCTGATCGCCACTGCGCAATTCCTGCCGTTCTATGAGCAAAGCGAGTGTCCCCTTACGCGGGAGCAGTTAGTCCGCCATGCCATCCAAATTTGCCGGTCCCTTTTGGGTCGCCAAGTCGGGAGCGCCAGGGGTCCTGAGCTGGAAGGGAGCTTCGATCCTGACGGCCGGACAGCGCCCACCGCCACGTGCCTGGAGGGATTGCTCGCTGCACTCGAATTCCTGCCCAAGGACGATCCGACCGGAATACGTGCGGCCATCGAAAAAGCCGTTCCGCCAGGCATCAATTTTCTGTTGCGCGCGCAAATCAAGTCTGGCCGCTACGCAGGCGGTATGCCCGGAGCAATCACAAGGAAAGATGTCGGCGTACAGCAGCCTGACCCGCGCTACTCCGACGTGCGCATCGACTATGTTCAACACGCGCTGTGCGCCTTCTTGCGATACCAGAAATTGTTCACGGCTCCCGAGGGGCAAGCAACAAGCAACAATGGGTTGGCCTTTGACCCTGTGAGACGGTAATGCCAGTCGAGTGCGCCGAAATCATTCGCGGTAGCAAAGGGCACGTCCAAGAGTCTGTGGGGGGACGGGGCCAACGGCGCGTGATCCCACCCAAAGTCGCGCAGGGCTTCTCGCTTTTGGAAATGATGGCGGTGATCGATCTTATCCTCATCATGGCGAGCTTTTCTTTGCCCATGTACCACTCCGTTGTGGTGCGGGGGCGGGAAGCCGTGCTCCGGGAAGACCTCTTCACGTTGCGCTGTCAGATCGACCGGTTCACCCACGACAACGAGCGCGGCCCTGCCTCACTCGATGAATTGGTGGAAAAGGAATACATGGGCACTGTCCCCCACCGACCCCTTTACCGGCTCGAACCAAACTTGGCAACTGGAAATGGAGACCACTTCACTCTCCGTCGATGGTTCCGCCCCGCTGGGAATCGCGGACGTCCACAGCGGCTCGGAGGACGTTTCGCTGGAAGGCACGCCGTATAGTAGTTGGTGACAAGAGCGCGGACCTGCGCTCCAAGGTCCGCGGCTTTGGGGCAGGACAATGGGGACGAACCGCGGACCTAAAAAGCAGGTCCGCGCTACTTGCCGCTAGAAGACGAACTCATGATGGTTTGGACTGGCCGTGCAGATAATGATCGAGATTCCGGGCCAGGTCCTCTGGCCCGACATCACTGGCGAGGTCGGGAATGCTGTAAGCAGAGTCAGGGCTCGCTTTCGGCATCGCGTTGTCGGGAAGAATGACGGCGACGCGTGTGTCCTCCGCCAGATGCACGTCATCGGGACGTGGGATACACCCGTTCCGATAGGTCGTTTCGATCGCCTTGCTCATAGGGTCCATGGTACCCGACAAACCGCGCCATAGCGAGCAACCGGGGAGCACGGCAGTGGTGTCATTTGCTGTGGCACGGCCATCTTGGCCGTGACCGTTCACGGGCGGGACGCCCGTGCCACTTTCAAATGACACCACTACCGGGAGCTCGGTAGCGCGGAGGTACGCGTAGTTGGCGTTCCTCCGCGGTTCTCAACATGGTAACATAAACCATGGCATTAACATCCAAACATGAAATTCCATGAACGGACTAAGAGCCGCAGACGAACGCAAAGAACGCGTACGTCTGCGCTACCAGCTCGTGGCGAAGAAGCTTCACAAGAGTGGCGTCAACGTGAGAATATATAGCTAGATTAGCTAGATTTTGGAGGCTCTGATGTCATGGCGACTGGCGGATGCCAAGAATCGTTTCAGCGAGGTGGTTAACCGCGCCTTGGCGGGAGACCCGCAGGTGGTGTTGCGGCGGCGCGATGCCGTGGTGGTGGTCGCCCGGCGCGACTACGAAAAGCTGACGGGGGAACGCGTGAGCTTCAAACAATTTCTGCTCGGCAAAGGCCCCACCCTCCGGGGACTCGACCTAAAGCGCGACCGGTCGCCGATGCGAAAGGTCAAGCTGTGAAGGTACTGCTGGACACCTGAGTGCTCTCGGAACTGCGCCGCCCCAAGGGCCATCCGGGGGTTCGCCGCGCCGTGGCGGCTCTCCATGAAGAAGAACTCTTCCTGAGCGTCATATCCATCGGCGAGATCCTGAAGGGCATTTCCCTCCTGGCTGAAGGCCCGAAAAAACATGCCCTCGCAAGCTGGCTAAACACCCTGGAAAGGGACTATGGCGATCGGATTCTCTCCGTTGACCGCGATATCTGCCGCCGCTGGGGAGAACTCACCGCCCGTGCCCAGAGGGCGGGGCGCGCGGTGAGCGCCACGGATGGGTTGATTGCCGCTACCGCGCTTCATCACGGCCTTCAGGTCATGACGCGAGACACCGCCGATTTTGAACCGACCGGAGCCTTGCTCTTTGACCCTTGGAGGGCGTAGCGTGGAAACCGCGGATGTAGTGATTAGGGAAACCCGGGAAGCCCAACGGGTGCAAGAAAGTCCGTAGCGCGGACCGCCGCCGTTGCGGTCCGCGTCTCTTCTCATCCGGAAGGGGAGTCGTGGTGGTTCTCAAATTCGAGTCCGGGGGACCGCGGGGATTCTCACGCGGTCGATGGTCAAGCCGTAGCAGTGTCGTTGTTCCTTGGGGCGCATGCCGACATACTTTGAGCGCACGGTGATGAAGAAATATCGGGGAAAAGGACGCCGCAACTTTGATACGGCGCTACACGACAACCGTTTGTAACATCATGGCGAGCGAGAAAACGCGGACCGCAAAGGCGGCGGTCCGCGCTACTTGCTTGCTGCGGCTCTTGATACAAAGCCCATCCACATCTAACCTAGAGGCGGAATGACGAACAGCCGCAGACGAAGCCAAACGGCGGCTACGTCTGCGCTACAAGCTGGTGGGCGCGAAGCAATCGAAGCCGAATTGATCCGTCGGAAATGTAGCGGCGAGTTTACCTCGCCGCTACGACCGCGGAAACGCACGCGAACAGGTGGCGTAGGGCTGAACGGCGTTCGGCCGGGCCAGCTCCGCCGGCCCCTACACGCTCCGCCGCCGTGCGCCGCATCACATTCACGAAAGGAAGTTGCAATGGCAACCTTAGGATTGATTGAATACCAAGAGGCCAGCGCGGAAGTTCGCGCGGTTTACGATGACATCATGGCGACGCGGAAGACGGACCGCGTGAACAATTTCTGGAAGGCGATTGCCCACGATCCTGCCACGCTGCGCCGCACGTGGGAAAGCGTGAAGCAGATCATGGGCCCGGGCGCTCTGGACTCGCTCGCCAAGGAGATGATTTATGTGGCCGTGAGCGCCACGAATCAGTGTGGATACTGCATTGCCTCGCACACCGCCGCCGCGCGCAAAGCCGGAATGACGGATTCGATGTTTGCGGAACTCATGGCCGTAGTCGGAATGGCCAACGAAACCAACCGCCTGGCCAGTGGCTACCAAGTGGAAATCGACGAGCAGTTCAAGACGTAGCCACGGTGGACGAAACTCCGCTCGTTGGCGGACGTGAACGGGTTTGTGTCTTCACAGCGGGCGAGCTGGCCGCGTTACCCCACGTGGCATGGCCATCTTGGCCGTGACCGAACGCGGGCGGGATGCCCATGCCACCTCCGCACTTTCACTTTCATGCCGCCTGCCGGTTTATTCAGTAGACAATCTACCACCCTATGTGGTAGATTCCCTTCCACTATGGCCAAGCAATCCTCCGGAGACCGCAGCGAAGAGGAAGGCCCATCAGCGATTGGCGATGGGCGGAAGAGGGTGTGGCGCGGACCTGTCCTGTAGGTCCGCGGCTCGTCCCCAAAGCGTGTAGCAGTCCTGCTTGCCAAGGTCTGCGGCTCTTCACGCGCGCCGCCGGGAAAAGCCGCGGACCTCAAAAACAGGTCCGCGCTACGTCCGCTGGT
>JBKQVI010000194.1:0-10373 GCA_052139985.1 Terriglobia bacterium | reverse complement strand
GCGCGGACCTGTTTTGTAGGTCCGCGCTACACTTCCTGCCGCCCGGCCTCCGATATAATGGTGGAGGCCGGTCTAGGTAGCTGGCGCTGCCCGCGGGCCGCAAACCCGTTGAGTGCCTCTCACGAGGCTCTGCTGGGTTCGATTCCCAGCCCGGCCTCGTCGCTGCGTGGCTAAATTTCCACGATTTGCTCGTGCGGATCGTTCTCAAAGTAACGAATTTACGACGGGGCATATCAGCCGACTGTACTCACCAGTAGCAAGCTCAGCGCGGTCTTCTGCAATCTGTCAGTCTTGTCCAAATTAAATTCGATCGCGAACACTCAACCTCCGGCTCTGCCGCCCGCTGTGCGGAAAGTCTTCGACCTTCCGACACCGACCTTACTAACCACTCCCATCTCTGCCGTCGGAAGGCTTAGCCTTCCGACGGCAGAGATGGGGAAAGACCGAGTGATTTGGCCCGAAAAGTCGGAGACTTTTCGCAAAGCGGGCGGCGTAGCCGAGTCCAATCTAAGACAGCCGTGATGGTCTGTCGGACCTGACGGGCCTCACGGCCGAGTGCGCGACGCGGTGGAAAAGCCGCAAGGCTGAAGAGCGAGCCCTGCGCTACAGTTCTCCCACGGCGGACTTAAGCGCGCATGGCAGCGTGGGCCATACTCTGCCGACACGTACGGTAACGCTTTCGGACAATTGGTCGGGACCTTTTTGCGGTCTTTTCCTACCGGTAGGAAACTACATAATAATTCACTTGACAACTAAAAAAGCCACGCTACGCTAGTAGCTAAGGCCAGCCCCAACTGGCCGAGGGCAAGGGCGCAGGCCTATACAACGGGCCCGCGTAATCCATAGAACAGCAGGCAGGTGCTGGGTGCTAGGTACTCGGTGGTGGGAAGAAACTCCAGAGCCCAGCCCCCAACCCCCTTGGAGGTACTCCATGTCACTCATCAAAAAACACGAAATGACCGACAAACATTTGGCCGCGAACCGGCGAAACCAGAAGCTCTGCAATGGCGCGCTGACGGACGACAGGCGCGAGCGCATCCGCGCCGCGCACTTGCGCCATGGGTTCTACTCGCAGGCGGAGGAAGTTGCCATGCGAGCTCTGGGCGAAGACCCGGCCCAGTTCCAAGAGATGGTGGAAGGGCTTTGGGAGGAATTCAACCCTGTAGGCAGCATGCAGGAGGGATTGGTGATCCGCCTGGCGAGGGCCACGTGGCTGATGAACCGCGCCGACCGCATGCAGGAAGGCTATGCCGTGCGCCAGGCCCAGGAGGTAAACCGCGGCCGGCAGGACCGGCTGCACGCCCGCATGATGCGTATCAAGCTGACGGCGGATAGTCTGCGATTGCTCGTGCAAGCGGTAGCGCGCGAACACTACGTCACCACGCCCGCCGACTTGGAAAAGATGAAGAGCTTGCAGCAAGAGGGGGTGGTGAAAGAAATGGCCGAAATAGCTCAAGCCCTCTTCTGCCAACTCCGGGCGCCGGGCACGGATGAGGAGGGTCTGACGGCGGAGGAGCAGGCGCGCATGATGGTCGAACAGGCCAAGGAAATCTTTGGTATTGGTACGACCGCCCAGTTCGCCCCGCAAGCCAACGGCGTACCGAGTCCCAGCGAGCCCGATCCGGAGGACAGCGAAGAGGAAGAGGACGCGCAATATCCACAGATCACCGCCAGGGAATGGGAGCTGCGCCAGCGTCCGCGCCAACTGTTGGAAAACATCCTCCGGCGGCAAGTCGAGATTTGCGAGGAGCAGCGGCAGGCAACCTTGAAGGAATCCCTACGCGGTCCGTCTCCCTACGAACGCGCCGCGGAAATCGCCCCCACCCACCCCGACGCTCGCCTGATGCGCAGAATGCAGGATTCCAACTTCCGGGAAATCCGCCGCGTCACCAACCTGCTGCTGAAGATTAAACGATATGAACGAAGGATGGCAGCTTCACAGGATGATGAAAAAAGCGGTAATTCTGACCTTTAGGCCAGGTCGTACGAACCTGGAGGCCGATGCAAGAAATGCCGTGGCTCTCCATTATGTTACTGAAATAAAAGATGGTTAACCGCGAATAGCCAAAATCCCGCGAAAATCCATGTCAATGAAAATAAGCAGCTTATATCGAAGGCGGCTGGCAGTAGCGAAAAAACGCGGGGGGGAGAAAATGAAGGTAACCTCCATTATGTTGTTGAAAACAAATGGAGAAAATTTGTCCGATATTGGGCTCTCCATTATGTTGATGAAAAATAAGCTACTTATAGTCGTCTCTCCATTATGTTGATGAAACAAAAAGGAGTTACGGAGATCAAGGGGAAGGCGAGGAAGGTGCCTTTCGGATCCGACTGGGGTCGGCCTGAACCCCCGGTCTCTCATGGGATGATGGTGGCCGGTGCCGGTCGCCAGCGCTGCCCGCAAGCCTCAAACTCGCTGAATGCCTCTCACGAAGCCCTGCTGGGCTCGATGCCGAGCCCGGCCTCGGCATCCCGAAGTCGCACGTTCGTACCCTTCGGCAAGAACTCCGCGATTACGCGTTCTTACTTTTGCCTTTTGATTTGGTTTTGCCGCCCGGCCGTAACTGGTAATCTGCCACGGGCAAAGAAATCCGAACGGCCCGCACAGGCTGTTCGTCATATCACTGAGGGCTGTATGGCAGCGATGGGGCAGGTGATTTTGAGTGAAGCGCTCCTATCCGCGGACGCGAGGGATCGAGAGTTTGAGGTTGCAGTTCGCGAACACGCCCGGCACGTCTACCGGGTCGCTCAGGCTGTACTGAGGAACCATCATGATGCCGAAGATGCCGTGCAGGAAACCTTCCTGCGTTTTCTGCGGCAGCGGAAAAGCTGGTCCGAGATTTGCAACCCGCGTGCGTGGCTGGCGAAGACGGCTTGGCGAGTGGCGTTGGACCGGCGGCGACAGACCGTAGCGGTTTCGTTGGAAGAAGCTGCCAGCGTGGTCGAAACTCTCTGCGCCTCCGGGGCGAGCGCGGAGGATATCGCGGCCCACGCCCAGATGTTGGCGCTCGTCGAAAGGCTGATCGCGAGCCTGCCGAAGGAACTTCGCGATCCCCTGACGCTTTCCACAGTCGAGGAACTAACGTCCGTGGAAGTTGGCGAAGTGCTGGGAATCCCCGAGGGTTCGGTGCGGGAACGCGTTTCACGTGCGCGCACCATGCTCGGCGAAAAACTGGCGGCTTTGTTGGAGAAGAACCGTGGACGATAAGGAAAAACGCTTCGTCGACGAGTTGATTGATGCGTCGTTACGGCATTACGCGAGTACCGAGCCACGCGCCGGCTTGGAAGGGCGCGTGCTGGCTGGGGTGCGAGCCCGGCAGCAGGCCGCGCGCCGGCGCTCCGTGTGGGCCTGGGCCTTAGGACTGACCGCAGCGGCGGTGATGGTAACCTTGCTAATCGTACACCCACCCCGCCGGCAACGCGCTCACATGCCAGAGGCCGCCAAAGCAACCGAAGCCCGCGGTCAGAAAGGCACTGAGCGTGGCTACCAACTTGCCGCGCCTGCCGTCGCCGAGGTCGCTCCGCAGGTCAAGCTGCCTCCATCGCGCCGGACGCCGCGTCACACTGTATCTCGCCGGGTGGACACGCGCCCGCAACAGTTTCCTACACCTCGCCCGCTGAGCGAGCAGGAAAAGCTGTTGTTGGCATACGCCCAGTCGGTCAAGAATTCGTCTGGAGCTTCGGCGCCCGACCCCGATCGAGATTCCGCACATGATTTGGAAATTCCGCCGCTTACGATTACAGCGATCAAGATTGAGCCCCTCGCACCTCCGAAGAGGATTGGGGAGGAAGAGTGAGAGCGGGGAGATTTGCTTGGACTATTCACCAAGGGTACGGAAAGCCGGGCCTTTTTAGGCTGCGGGAAACTCGCGGGCGATTTCCATCCCCGCAGGGGATTTATTCAGTAGCCGGGGGCAACGCCCCCGGAAAATGCCCCCATGAGGTCCGACCCTGAAAGGGTCGATTCCCCAGGGGGAATGCGTTGCACGGCGGGCGGTAATGCGACCCCTTCAGGGTCGGGGAATTTTTGCGGCGCTTACCGGGGGCGTTGCCCCCGGCTATTGAATGTATCCCCTCCGGGGAACCAAGATGGGCAGGCCCTGCGAGTGTTCCCGCAGCCTCTAAAGCCGCGCGCTTCCGGCAGTTAAGAGTGTCCGCGCGTAGCGAGCAATCCGAGTCGGCGCCCCGGCGGTTTCGATGGGCCGACCCGGCCTACACCCGACCGTCTTGAAAATTAGAGGAGGAATCTATGCGAAAGAAAATCGTAATCACCGCAGCACTGGCTTTGTTCCTAACGAGCGTTGCGAGCCTCTCGTGGGCCGCGGCGCAGGAAACGGCCAAGCAAAGTGAGGACCAGCTCAAGCCCAGTGGCTCGTTCAAGGTGGAGTTCACGGTAAATGAGCTCGATAACGGAAAAAAGATCAACTCACGAAGCTATTCCATGCTGGTTCGAGCCGAGGAGCTTCCCAAATTCACCACTATGAAGCAACTCCGCGTGGGCAGCAAAGTCCCCTTTGCTACGGGTACGGGAACCAACAGCGTTCAATATCAGGATGTTGGCATGCACATTGACTGCCGCCTCCTGCCAATGGGGAACGGCAGTGTTGTGATCGACACGAGCTGGGATTACAGCAGTGTGGCGGCCGAGCAGGGGGTTAACCCTGATACCCAGCACCCTGTGTTTCGACAGGTGCGTTCCAGCGTGGAGGCGGTTGTCCCCCTGGACAAGCCAACGGTGATATCGGAATTGGACGATGTGGCTTCCACGCACCGCTACGTGTTCGAAGTGAAGGTCACAAGAATTATGCCGTAGAAATTGCGGTAGGTGGCATCCGGCGGAGTGACGCAATTCGAATCAAGCGAAACTCAGTCCGTCCCCGATACCGAATCTTTCACACGTGAGGCTTACCACGGAGGTTGGCTTCCATGCCGCCCCCGTAGTTGGGATGAATGTGGAAGTCGCCATGGCAGAGCATCCTGAGAATAGAGGCCGGACGCAAGTGCCAACTCGCCCACGTGAGCGGAGAATCTCCATGCATGTCCTTGGCGTCGATTGTGGCGCCGGCGTCAAGCAGAAGGGGGTTGAATGCTGCGTTTTCCGCTCGCGCGATGGCGCCCTGAACCGCTTCTAAATAAGGGGTGCATTTGCACTGCGGTTCCTTTGGAATTAAAAACGCCTTGACCCTCGATTTCTGGTACAATTTGCTTGTGCGTGGTTCCCTCGCCAATGCGGTTCTCCTGGCAGGCCTTGCAGTCCCCCTGAGTTTATATGCGCAGCCCCGCGGCGCAGCCCATGCTTCTTTTTCGCATTCCGGAGGTAGTTTTCATCGTTTCCCCGTCGCATCACCGCCACGACCGCTGCCTCGGCAAACGAGCTCCGCGACGTCCAGCACTAATTCGCGAAGGTTTACGTTGCCGCCTGTTACCGGTACATCCCTGATCAATCCGGGTGAAGCCTCGTGCATCTTGAACCCTTCCTTTTCGGGTTCCTATTACTGCCGGCAGTACTACTCGGGACGTGCCGCTTGGGGTTTTGAGCCGGTTTACCCCGGATGGCTCCCTACGACAGGGTACACGAGCGATGACACTGCTCCGCCGCCCGCTGAGCCGCAACAGGACGCCCAACTCGCCGCGCAAGTCGGTAATTTGGCGACGGAAGTAGAAATGATGCGTGAGGATCAAGCTCAGCGACAATCCCGTGGTGTCCCCTCAGCCGAGCCTCCCGCGGCGACCGAAGAAAAACCTCCCACGACCCTCTTCGTGTACCGCGACGGCCATCAAATGGAAGTGCAGGACTACGCCATACTCGGTAGTACGCTTTGGGTTTTTTCGGATCAGAGGACGCGGCAGATCTCGCTTGCCGATCTCGACCTCGGCGCCACTAAGCGCGTGAACGAAGAGCGCGGCGTCGATTTCACGGCACCCAATTAACGATAAGCCGACTCCACAATCGCCCAGCCACCCCGAAGCCAAGTCATCGCCCCGCGCATGACACATTTAAACACGCCGTTTTAATTTGGAACAAATCTGGAGAGAGATCAGTACTGCTTTACGGCTACCACTTGGTCGCCATCGAAGGTGACGAAGAGAACGTGAGGGGTGGTTCCATAGATCCAATCTTCCTGCTCAGCGCCGTTCCGAACCTCCCGCACGCGCCGGTCCGGCGTGCCCTTGGCCGAGAGCACTGCGTCGCGGTCCATTCCCACGATGACGTTGTGATTCTTGATGGCCTCTTTGACCTGAGGAGAAACATTGGGCGAATACAACACGGTGGGCGAGTGGCGCTCGAAATCAAGGGTGCCGGAGAGGATGGTCTTCAGTTGCGCGACGGTAAGGTCGGGGAGTGCCTTGCCAAAATCCACGGTGATGGAGGATCCGAACGCAGTGGTTGGCGGCTGCCCCGAATTAACCGGAGAAACTCCCATCCCTCCGTCGATCTCGATGTGCTGGTACCACTTCTGCCGGGATTTTCCGCCGCCGTTGACCTCGAAAACGACCTGACTCGACTTGAACTCAATCTTGGTAATCACGGCGGGCGCGCCCGCTTGCACGGCCATTCCGTTAAAGTGCAATTCCTTCTGCGCTTCGGCTTGGTTCAACTTTCCCTGCGCATCCACGCGCACGCCCTTCTTCCCGCGTGGCAGGGGAACCTTGGTCACCGCCATTTCACGAAGGAGGCCGCGGATGATTTCAATCCGGGCGCTGCGATCCATACCCTCTTTGGAAAAACCGCAGGGAATAATCGTGAAGGCGATGGCCAACCACCAGGCCCGCCACAGCCAACTGCGAGTGGCTCTAAGTGCGCCGACACGGGTATATGAACGCCAGACAGACATGGGAATCAGTCTCTTTTCGCCTCTCCCCCAGTGGGAGCCGAAAAAACTGTGATCGGTGGGTCAGGCGCCCCCAATTCTGCCGGAGCAAAAACCAGGGCCTTCATTTCCTCACTCGTATAGATGCTTTTCGCGAACGACACGTACACGACCACAAGCAGAATTGCTCCCATTGCCACCAAGCCGCCCTCGGGACCGTAATCGCCACCCGTCAGCCAAACGGGACCCCGCACGCGCGCGGCAAAGACGCTGACCGGAATGGTAAGACCGCTGACGGGCAGCCCCAGGAAGAAACCGAGGAGAAAATTCCAAATAAAATGCATGCCGATCGGCATCCACAAGGAACGGGTCCGAAGGTAGGCGATGGCGAAGGGAATTCCAATGAGAGCGGTGTTGAGCGTGGATATCCACGTCCGATGCGGGTTGGCAAAGTGGACGAGGCCAAAAAGCACGGACGTGGCGGCAATGCCCCCTGCGGGGGTAATGGACTCCACCAGGCGTTGGAAAGGGTATCCGCGAAAGATGGCTTCCTCATTGGTCGCCGCCACCGCAAACATCAAGCAGGTGAACGATCCCGCACGCAGCATCGGGTGCGGCACAAACGTGAAGTGCGCGAAGCCGCAACCCCATTCCACCGCAGCCGTGAGAAACAGCATGGCGGCGCCCACCGCCAAACCCCGACTCAGTTCCCTCCACCACCGAGAGTGAAACGCCAAGCCCACACAACCCAGGGGCCGCCGGTCGAAGACCGCCGTCATCAGCTTGAAGACAGCGATGATTGCTAAAAGGAGAACGAGCGATTGCCAGAAGAGCGCCACAAATAAACTAGGATGAATATTGCCGGTGAGAAAGACAGCTCCCACTATTTCCTGAACGAATACGAAAACGGCGAAGAGGAACACGACGGAAAGAAGAAACCGCCAGATAGGGCGCAGGCGGTCATCGTCAAGGAATATACGGGTTGGATTCATCGCGTTTCCCGCGGCCGCTCGACTTGATCGGCCTTAACTTCCAGTCCGGTGCTCGAAATGCCAAAGTTGATGATCTGCCCACCCATTTGGACCAGCGCCTGTTCAACGGCCGGCTTGGTGCCCACGCGCACCATAAAGACCACGCACCCGCCACCCCCGGCTCCACAAACCTTGGCGGCCATGGTCCCTTGCTTACTGGTTTGTTCGATCATCCGGTCGATTTTTGGCGTGGAGATGCCTTTGAAATTACGCTTGCGATTTTCCCACTCGAGGGCCAGCAACTCCGCCACGTCGTTCCAATCCCTCCCAGCAAGGCTTCGCGCATCTGGCTGGCGATCGTGGTAATCTGATCGAAATTCTTGAGGACGGCCTCATCGTTGTCGATGTGGGATTTCATGACTTCCCAGTTGTTGATGGCGGAATTGCGGGGCTGGCCCGTGTAGCAAAGCACGAACCGCTTTTCCACGTCGGTGAAGGGCAGAGGCATACGCTCCACTTTCACGCCGTCGCGCTCCAGATGAACGCAATTTGCACCGCCGTAAAGCGCCGGGAAGTAATCCTGCCAGCCTGTGGGCACGCGAATAACGATGGCCTCTACGTTCTTGGCAATTTCCAGGATTGTGGTGCGTGTGCAGCGCTTGCCTGTCACCCGCGCCAAGCCTCCGCACAGGGCAATATTCAGCGCCGAAGACCCGCCCAGGCCGGCGCCTGCCGGTACCTGCGAACTGGTCTTGATGTTCAAACCACGCCGGGGCTCAAAAAACATCACCAGTTCCCTCAGCAAGGGCAATTGCGATTTTCCCAGAGAAAGATCGGTAAGGTTTTCCCAGCTTTCCCGCATTCCCTGGTCCTGCGAGGCGAGGACGATGCGCCGGTCCGCTCGGGTGTCAATCACGCATGAGGCATAACATCGGATAGCAATATTAACCGTTTGTGCTCCGGGATGAAAAAGGTAGAGCGGCCAGATATCCACAGTTCCGCCCGCCAAATCAACCCGGGCTGGTGCTCGCGCTTCAACTCGCATGGAAGCTCCTTAAAGGTCTTCAGTCATCAGTTGTCAGTTTTCAGTTCAGGGCGATCAATAGCGACATTGTTTCCGCTTGGCCTTTTGGACTGAGAACTGAATACTGACGACTGATTACTTTCTTACTGCTGCGTCACCTGCATCGATTCATCAATGGAAAGGGTCGGCCAACTGGCTTTGGCGGGGTCCGACGGCGTTGCCGTTATTTTGAAGTGTTGGCCGTCGTCCAACTCCGCAGTGTAAGTGTAGCCACGCCGATTCGCTCCGGAAAACGTGATCGAGCCGTCCTGCTGAAGTTCGTCAACCGAGACATAGGACCCGTGGTTCGCCAGGTACAGCCTCTCGGCCTGCGCGATCGCCAGCAAGTCGCTCTTTACGCCCACGACGTCAATGGTCTCGGCGGGAGGTTGCGCGCCAGCGGGTCCGTGAGAGTACTGGGACTTCATCACGAACCCTATGATCGCCAGCACAAACACCAGTCCCAGGATGCTTCCCGCTGCTTTCATGGTTCTCCCTCCCTGACCACCGCATTCGAGCGGCCCTATTCTGACTCGATGTGCGCGCGGATGCAACCAGGAGTAGGGCCATAGCCCTCCACGCAGGAGTACCTTGGGTGAGGCGACTGGATAGATGGCTTAATTCTTCAGCCCCGATTTTAGCGCTGCGACTCGCGCCACAGCAGACCAAT
Source organism: Terriglobia bacterium (assembly GCA_052139985.1). GTDB lineage: Bacteria > Acidobacteriota > Terriglobia > UBA7540 > UBA7540 > Bog-366. Next base: position 857 of record JBKQVI010000194.1, on the reverse strand, counting down.
CCAAGTCTCCCAAGCCCAGTGCTATGCCGCTAATCATATTGTCGCGGATCAGGCTCGCAATGGGCATGGGTGACGCAGCCTCGTCCGCAGCGGCCATTATCAAACGCACGTCCTTCAGGCCCAGCCGCAGTTTGAACCCGGCGGGCTCGTAACGCTGTTCGGCGATGATCTTCCCGTAGTTTTCGTAGATCGGCGACTGAAAGAACGAGCCCACCATGATCTCCATAAAAGCTGCGGGGTCAACACCGGCTTTGCGCAAGAGGGCAAAGGCCTCTCCCAAGGTTTCCAGCATGGACGCGATCAGGAAATTCCCCGCGAGTTTGAAGGTGTTAGCGGCGACGGGCTCGGGGCCGATCACGATGAGCTTGCGGCCGATCGCCTCAAGCTCCGGATGGCAGCGGTCGAGCGCTTCCTTGGGACCGGCCGCCACCACAATCAAGCGGGCCGCCAGGGCTGCGTCGGGCCGTCCGAAAACCGGAGCAGAAACAAAGAACTGTCCGCGCCCGCGGTGTGCCTCGGTGAGGCGGCGTGACATATGCGTGCTGATGGTGCTGTGAGAGATATGGACACCATCGCGGGGTAAACCCGCGAGAATGCCGTGGTCGCCAAACACGACGTCTTCCACAGCGGCATCATCCGCCAACATGGTGGCCACCACTCCGGCCATGGCTGTCGCGGCAGGCGTTTCCGCCGAGGTCGCACCTTCGCCAACCAGCACCTTCTCGCGGCTTCGGGTGCGATTGTAAATCTTAGGCACCGGAAGCTCTCGCATCACGAGTGGCTCGCGGAACCTTTCAACGACTGCTGCGCTCATAATTTTCGGGATTGGCATGCTCCATCCTCCTTAGACCTATGAT
>JBKQVI010000193.1:0-22980 GCA_052139985.1 Terriglobia bacterium | reverse complement strand
GGCGTTGATGATGCGTTGCTGCACAAGAGCAAGCTCAATATCGAGGATCTTCTCCAGGTTCTCGCGGGTGAGCGCGCGGAAGACAATGACCTTGTCGATGCGGTTCATGAACTCGGGTGAAAACTTGCGCCGTGCCGCCTCCGTGGCTGCCCGGTAGATTTTCTGATCCAATTCCTCATCTTCATCAGCGCGGTTGGCAGCGAAGCCCAGCCCACCGTTCATCAAGTTCATCACCTCGTGCGATCCGAGGTTCGAGGTGAGGAAAATCATGGTACGCGAGAAATCCACGCGCCGATTGTCACCCAGCGTGAGAGTGCCTTTGTCCAATATGCCGAGCAGAAGCTGCCAGAGCGCGTCGGAGGCTTTTTCGATCTCGTCAAACAAGACCAGCGAAAGTTTCACTTTCTCGGTGTGCTGCTGATCGAGCACCTCCTGCGTAATAAGCGGCTGGGTCTCGCGGTGGCCAAGGTATCCTGGCGGCGAACCGATCAGCTTGGCAATCTCGTGGCTGTGTTGGAATTCCGCGCAGTCCACTTTGACAAATCCACGCGGCTTGTCAAAGAGGACCTCCGCAGTGGCTTCCACCAAACGCGTTTTGCCGGAACCCGTGGGTCCGAGGAAGAGGAGGTTTACCACTGGCCGCCCGGGCGTGGAAAGCCCGGCGCGGTAAACCTGGTAAACCCGGGCCAGACGGCGCACCGCACGGTCCTGCCCCACGACCCGTTGGCGAAGGGCCTTCTCAAATTCCCGAACTTCCGGGCTGTTCTGACTTGGATCCAGAATTGTTTGACGTGCGCCCATCTTCATCCTCCTACGGTTTTCACGCATCGAAAGTCGGCGTCTTAACCTTGCGAAGCTCATGGAGCTTCACATCCAGGGTTGCTCTCAGCAATCTAAGCCCGGCAATCAACTGGGCTGACAACTCGCGGTCTCTGGTCAATTCGAGTAAGGACAACGGCAAATCCGCAAGGTCGAAATGAAGATTCCGAATCGCTAAGAGCAAATCCCGGAGGTATTGCGAGTCGTGCTCGAAAGGTTGGACCACGTTTCGGTCGGCTTTCTCCCGCAGCCCTTTCCAGTCAACCCGCACAAAAGGATGCTTGGACGCTACTCCTCGAACTACGTCATCGCTAATACGCGGCCGCCGGCCCAGACAGGCCAGATGAATTTGACGCACGCGACCTTCTTGGCGCACGTTGTGGACGAGATAATAGGATTCGCCGCGTTTGCGAATAAAAGCCATAAACTTTACCCGGCCATGGTGGGCCAAGGGTCCGGCAGGCGCCGGTGGCACCAGTTGCCAGTAGCATGTCGTCGGAAGCCCGCGTAGTGGTAAAAATGCCACTACATTTGCCTAGATGCAAGACGATTATTTTGGTTGCCGCTATAAAAAATTCTTTTAGCGGTTTATTTCGAAGTTAGGCAATGCCTAAAATCTACTGGAAAGCGCGCTCGGGGGCGCGAGGGTTGATTCAATGGATTCGCCGCCGCGAGCGCATCTGCGTGCGACGCGGTGAAACGACGGCTGCCCGTGGATGACAGGCGCTTGGGGTTAGCCAATCTGGGTACAGACCACTTCCGGCCTGTCTTTTCGAGCCAATCCGCCGCGCAGCGCTGAATTCGGCCGGTGCGACCTTGCCCGTGTTATAATTTCATCGCTTGAGGGCTGCGGCCCCAGTAGCCAGCGGGCCGCACGCAATTCCAAACCTCCTGGGGGAAAGCTGGAGAAAAGTTCATGGCAGTGGATTACTACGAACAGGTTTGGCACAACGGGAAATTCATTCCTTGGGGGGACGCCACGATCCACGTTTCTGCGCACGTGGTCCACTATGCTTCCTCCTTGTTCGAAGGCATTCGTTGTTACGACACACCGCACGGTCCGGGGATTTTCCGTCTCAAGGAGCACACTGACCGCTTGGTAAACTCCGCCAAGATCTATCGCATGGAGTTGCCATATACTCGCGACCAACTGGCGCAGGCCATGATCGACTTGGTGCGCGTGAACAATGTCAAACATTGCTACCTCCGCCCCGTCGCGTTTCGCGGCGAGGGCGAAATGGGTGTCAATCCCCTCAAGAATCCCATTGAGGTTTACATTCTGGCGTGGGCCTGGGGAAAATATCTGGGAGACGAAGCGCTCCGCAATGGCGTGGATGTCTGCGTCTCATCCTGGCAGCGAATTGCGCCCAACACCCTGCCGTCTATGGCCAAAGCCGCGGCCAATTACATGAACGCCCAGCTTATCAAGATGGAAGCGCTGACCAATGGTTATACGGAGGGTGTTTCCCTCGATACTACCGGCCATGTCAGTGAAGGCAGCGGGGAGAATATCTTTGTGGTCCGCGAGGGCCAAATCTATACGCCGCCGCTTTCGGCTTCCGTGCTGCCGGGCATCACGCGCGATTCGGTGGTAACGCTAGCGCAGGAAATGGGTTACCCGCTGAGTGAACAAAACATCTCGCGTGAAATGCTCTACATCGCCGATGAGGTCTTCTTCGCTGGAACCGCGGCGGAAATTACTCCCATCCGCTCCGTCGACCGTATTGTTGTCGGTAAGGGCAAGCCGGGTCCCATCACGCTCGCCTTGCAGAGCCGCTTCCTTTCGATCGTGCAGGGCCAGGCGGAAGACAAATATGGTTGGCTAACCTTCTGCAATCAGCCCCTGGCGGCAGCCCGCTAAGATAATGGTGAATAGTAAGTAGTGAAGGGTGAACGCAGGGCTTGCAACCGGTTAGGTGAAGCTGGTTGCTTTGCGGTGAGATTCCCGCAGGCGCTTCGGGATGGCAAAAGACCAAAGGGAGCCTCAAGACATTCGGAAGAGGGCGTATACGTATGCGCTTCGGGCGATCAGGGTTTACCGGTACTTGCAGAAGCAGCGTGACGGTGTGGGATGGATACTAGGCAAGCAATACTTGAGGGCCGCGACCTCGATAGGAGCAAACATCGAGGAGGCTCAGGCCAGCGAAAGTCGCGCCGATTTCGTTCACAAGATGGGGATTGCTCAAAAAGAGGCCCGCGAAAGCTTATACTGGCTGCGGCTGATCGCCGATTCACAGGTGGTAGCGAATTCGCTCCTGACGGCATTAACCCAGGAGACTGCTGAATTGATTGCTGTCATTACCTCGATCGTGGTCAATACCAAGTTCAAGAAGGTGGCTTGAATTCCGAAGCCGAATCGCATCGTTTAGTTTACTATTCACTATTTACTATTGACTATTAACTGTGGACAGTTTCCGAGAGGGTTCTAAATGGCTAATAGCGCCGACGGTCTGAACATTGACATGCTGCTTCGGACCGCCTGCGAGAACAAGGCTTCCGACTTGCACCTGAAAGTGGGGAACTATCCCTATCTTCGTGTGGACGGGGAACTTCACGCGCTCACCCAGTACCCGCGACTGTCCAGTGAGGACATGCTGAACATGGCGTTCAGCATGATGACGAACCGGCAGAAACAGAAGTTTAAGGAAAATGCCGAGCTCGACATGGCTTACGGCGTGGCCGGCTTGGGGCGCTTCCGCGTAAACGTTTTCCAGCAGCGTGGCAACGTGGGCATGGTGCTCCGCGTCATTCCCACCAAGATTCGCACTCTTGAGGAACTTCTCCTGCCGCGCGTGATTGACAAGGTTTGCAAGGAAAAACGCGGCCTCGTGCTGGTGACGGGAACCACCGGAAGCGGCAAATCTACGACCCTGGCGGCCATGGTGGACCGCATCAATTCCACCCGAACCGATCACGTTATTACGATTGAGGATCCCATCGAGTTCCTCCACCGTGACAAAAAGGGATTCGTCAACCAACGTGAAGTGGAGGTGGATACGCCGAGCTTCGGCAGCGCGTTGCGAGCCGCCCTGCGCCAGGACCCCGACGTCATTCTGGTGGGTGAAATGCGCGACCTGGAAACGATCCAGACGGCGCTCCTGGCCGCGGAAACGGGCCACATGGTTTTTTCTACCTTGCACACCATGGACGCTACGGAAACCATCCAACGCATCATCGCGGTGTTCCCGCCCCCGGAACAAAAGCAGATTCGGTTGCAGATGGCGAGTACCCTGCGGGCGATCATCTCCCAACGCCTCGTTCGCAAGGCGGACGGCATTGGCCGCGCGCCCGCCGTGGAAGTGCTGATCGCCACCGAGTATATTCGCGATTGCATCATTAACCCGGATAAAACCCGGATGATTCACGAGGCCATTTCCGCGGGCGTTTCCCAATACGGGATGCAGACTTTTGACCAGTCCCTCTATGAGCTCTACACCCAGGGGCTCATCACGCTCGACGAGGCCCTGGCCAATTCCACCAACCCCGATGAGTTCAAACTCCGCATCGCCGGCATCAGCAACACCACCGACGCCGCACGCGAAGAGATGGAAAAAGCCAGTAAGGTTGACCGTTTTGCGAAAAGGTGAGCAGGCCCCGCCCGACCCGCTGACAGCGGCGTTGCGCATGTTGTCGCGACGCCCGTACTCCATCGCTGAAATGCGGCAAGCCCTGGAAAGAAAATACCCCGCAAGCGGGAAGGTGTCCGAGGCCATCGCCCGCCTGCGTGAGCTTGGGTACCTCGATGACCGCAAATTCGCCGAGCAGTACGCCTACTCGCTTGCCCGTAACCGGGCCTTTGGGCCTCATCGACTCCGCCGGGAACTGAAAGCCAAACTCGTAAACTACCAGGAAATCGAGCCCGCCCTGGAACGAGTCTATCAAGAGACCTCAGCCCAAACGTTGTTGGAGCAAGCGCTGGCCAAGAAGGTCCGTACCCTTAAATTGCCCCTCACGCACGCGCGGTTCCACTCGCTCTGTCAGAGCCTGATGCGCTTGGGATTCAACGCGGGTGATATTATAAAAGCCGTGCGCGCGCGGCCGGAATTGGCACCGGTCGCGGATGAGGTTGAGCCGCTCGATCTCGAGGCGTCCGGAGAGGATCCGGAGCATTCCTGATGCCTTTAATCTCGCGCGATCGAGTCGGAGCGAAAGGGGTTTTCTCCGTGTCCTGTGTGTTTTAAGGCTTTAACACAGAGCACACGGAGATTCTCAGCGACCTTTGCGGTGAAGCTGTTCCGGGCACGGAGGTCACTGAGATGTTACACAGGAGCAGTAAGATCTTAGCGCAATTCGACAGAAGAGTTGGCTCATATGACTGAGCGTGAGCGGCTGAACACGGTCACGGAAACGATCATTGGAGCAGCGATCCAAATTCACCGGACGTTAGGTCCCGGGCTGCTGGAGTCAGCATATGTGGCGTGTCTGGCTTACGAGCTGAATAAAAGTGGACTTGCAGTGGAACAACAGAGACCGGTTCCGCTGGTTTATGAACATGTGAAACTCGAATGCGGTTACCGCATGGATCTATTGGTGGATCAGTCGGTGGTCGTCGAGGTGAAATCTGTTGAGGCTTTGGCGCCGATTCACGAGGCACAGACGCTGTCCTATTTGCGGCTCTCGGGATGTAAGCTGGCGCTGCTGATCAATTTCAATGTGGTAGTACTGAGGGATGGTATTCGCAGATTTATCAACGGTAGGATTTAGGAGGTCACTCAACAACGCACCGGACATTTCTCCGTGCCCTCCGTGCATGGTTTTTCTCTGTGGCCTCCGTGTTAAATCTGTTTCCTAAGATCAAAGGATGACAACGTTTCATGCAATCGAATGAAATTCGCAAAAGGTTCTTGGAATTCTTCGCCCAGAGGGGCCATAGGGTTGTTAGCTCGTCGTCGCTTGTGCCCGCGAACGACCCGACTCTGCTGTTTTCGAATGCCGGCATGAACCAATTCAAGGACGTGTTTCTGGGCCGCGAGCGCCGCGATTACTCGCGGGCCACGACCTCTCAGAAGTGCGTTCGTGCGGGCGGCAAGCACAACGACTTGGAACAGGTGGGCCGCACCACCCGCCACCACACCTTCTTCGAGATGCTCGGCAACTTCTCTTTCGGCGACTACTTCAAGAAAGAAGCCATTCCCTGGGCCTGGGAGCTTATCACCAAGGAATTCGCTATCCCGAGCGACAAGCTCTACGTGACGGTTTTCCGCGAAGACGACGAAGCCGAGGAGATTTGGGCGCGCGACGTTGGCGTGCCGCGCGACCGCATATTTCGCTTGGATGAGCACGACAACTTTTGGCAGATGGGTGACACCGGCCCCTGCGGGCCGTGCTCCGAGATCCATTACGACCTGGGTCCGGCGGCGAGCGACCAGAGACACACCGACTGCAAGTTTCCCTGCGACTGCGGCCGTTATGTGGAACTGTGGAATCTCGTCTTCATGCAGTTCAATCGCGATGAGCAGGGCGTGATGACCCCGCTTCCTCGGCCCAGTATCGATACGGGCGCGGGACTTGAGCGCCTGGCAAGCGTTCTACAAGGCAAGCTTTCCAACTTTGAAACCGACCTATTCCGCCCGCTGATTGCAGAAGCCGCGGAACTCGCGAATGTCGAATACGGCGCCAATCATGATTCTGACGTTTCGCTGCGCATCATCGCTGACCACGCGCGCTCGGCGACGTTTTTGATTTCTGACGGCGTGCTGCCCTCGAATGAAGGTCGCGGGTACGTCCTGCGCCTCATCATGCGCCGCGCCCTCTACCATGGCCAAACGCTTGGGCTAAATGAACCGTTCCTCTACAAGATCAGCGGCCGTGTTGTGGACATGATGAAAGACGCGTATCCCGAACTTGTCCAAACCGCGCCTCACGTCGCCAAGGCCATCAAGGTCGAGGAAGAGCAATACGCGCGCACTGTCAAGATCGGTCTGGAAAAACTCGAAAAGGCTCACGTGGTGCTTGATGATGGCCGGGTGGCGACATTCGGAGACTGGAAGAAACACTATTCTACTTACGGCAAGGCCGTGGGCAAGGACGCCCCTCTTGAAATTCTCGTTGAAAGTCTTCCTGGCGCGCAGAGCCTCTTTCCACTCCCACCGAAGGGCGTCGGCTGGATATATGGCGATGATCTCTTTGAGCTTCACGACACTTTTGGTTTGCGGCCCGAGTTTGTCGAAGACATTGTCAAGAACTATGGGCTGACTGTGGATCGTGCCGGGTACGAGTTGGCGATGCAAGAACAACGTACGCGCGCTCGGGCGTCGTGGAAAGGGGCTGAAAAGAAGGTCGCTTCGCCGGTGTTTTTGAAACTGGCAGAAGATGGTAAGAGTGTCTTCGATGGTTACACTCAAACGACATCGACCGAGTGCAAGGTCGCCGCGCTAGTTGTAAACGGAGAGGCCGTCAGCGAGGTGCAGGCAGGTTCGAAGGTTGAAGTTGTACTCGATCACACACCTTTCTACGCTGAGTCCGGTGGGCAAGTAGGAGATACAGGACGATTCGCTGCATCAGGAACGGACCAGGAAGTCGCCCACGTACAAAGTACATATAGTCCTGTAAGTGGGTTGATCGTCCACAAGGCTGAGGCGCGTGAGGCGCTTCGCGTTGGAGACATTGTGATTGCGGTTGTCGATACCGAGCGGCGCGATGCAACCCGCCGAAATCACACAGCGACGCATTTGCTCCACGCGGCGTTACGTAAGACGCTGGGGACGCACGTGAAGCAAGCGGGTTCGCTCGTTGCTCCGGACCGCCTGCGCTTCGACTTCACCCATTACACGGGGCTGGGTGAGCAGGACCTGCTCGATATTGAGGACTTGGTGAACGAGGAGGTCCTCAAGAACGAGGAGGTCGTGACGACGGTGATGGACCTGGACACGGCTGTGAGCACTGGCGCTATGGCCCTGTTTGGAGAGAAGTACGCGGACCAGGTACGGGTGCTCACGATAAACGACTTCTCGAAGGAACTCTGCGGCGGCACGCACGTGCGCAGGACGGGTGACATCGGCCTCTTTAAGATTACTTCCGAAAGCAGCGTGGCGGCGGGCACACGGCGTATTGAAGCGTTGACGGGCACCGGCGTGCTCGATTACTTGCGGCGCGAGAGCGCAACGCTGGCGCAGGCTTCCGAGGCGCTGCGTGCAAAACCTGGCGAAATCATCGAGGCCATCGAAAAGCTTACCGAGAGCGAAAAGAAGCTCCGCAAAGAATTGGAAGCGCAGCAGATGAAGCGTGCCGCTTCCGCCGCCGGGGACTTGGCGCAGCAGGCACGCGAGATCAAGGGCGTGCGGGTAGTCGCGGCTCGCGTCGAGGTGACGGACCGCTCCGCCATGCGCCAGATGGTCGACGACCTGCGCGGGAAGCTGCAATCCGGCGTGATCGTATTGGGCAGCGTCGCGGACGGAAGGGTTTCCCTGATCGCCGCGGTCACGAAGGACCTTACGTCAAAGCTTGATGCAGGGAAGATCGTAAAGCAGGCGGCAGCGTACGTCGAAGGCTCCGGCGGTGGCCGCAAAGACTTGGCGGAAGCCGGCGGGAAGAACCCCGCGAAGCTTGGCGAATCCATCCAGGCCGTACCGGGCATCATCGAAGCGATGCTGTAATCTTGGCTCTTTCAGGACTGCGACATCAGACAGGGTGTTCCTCACGCTCGGAACAATGTATCATGAGGTTAGAAGGGCACGGGCCGGAGGCGAATGTGGTTTCAGCCAAAGAGGAAGTTCGCAGGATTCTTGAAGTAATCCCTGATAGCGCATCCTTTGAGGACATCCAGTATCACATCTACGTGCGAGAAAAGATCGAGCAGGGCTTGAAAGATGTGAAAGAGGGCCGGGTGCTCAGCCAGGAAGAGATGGAGCAAAGGATGCGCCAATGGACCGGCGAGTAATTTGGACCGAGGTGGCTTCGCGCGACCTCGACCAGGTCATTCGTTACATCGCAAAAGATTCTACGCACTATGCCAAGTGATTTGCTCGGGAGGTCCGAGACGCATCTCGTTCTCTCTCCCGGTTTTCAGAACGCGGCCGGATAGTACCGGAGCTCGGCCAGCCGGACGTCGGGGAGATTTTTGTGCGGAGTTACCGTCTCGTGTATTCCTTGTCGGGTGGGACCCTTTACATCCTGGGCTTGATCCACGGCGCCCGTGAGTTAGGCCCAATTTGGGAACGTGAGAAGCGATAGGGCGATTATCCCGAGCAACCACCGAGAACCGCGCGAGGCTGGACGGATCCAGCCAAGCCGTGCCGGCCATCATCGAAGCGATGCTTTGACAAGCACCCCAGGGAAAGACACCGCGTAGTACTGATGGTATTTGTGCTCATGGGTGGTTCCTGAGCCACGCGTGCCCAGTCATTCGCCCCGACTTTGCCCGTCTCCCTCACCCGCAAAATTGCAACCTAGTGCGGCAGTGCTCCCAGCCAAACGCGACTCTCCGTGTCCTCTGTGCTTTTCAAGCTTTAACACAGAGCACACGGAGGAACTCAGTGACCTCTGTGTGCAAGCTGTTCCGACCACAGAGGGCACAGAGAAACTTCGCAACGAACCCGAAATGCAGGCTCTATTCAACGAACCCCTGATAGGCAAGGCGAGCGTTGTGTGGGTGGGCGCGCGGTTGTATATTACTGCTGGCTGATGGCATTGGGTCAACGCAATGAAAACTGGGCGACGAGGTTGCCGATGAGGCGAATCAGGCTTGCTCTGACTCTTTCGACCTGGCTTGTGATCGGAGGCAGCGCGTACGCGCAAGCGCCGATGGCTTTTCGAGTTTTGTGCGGGGTCACCGACGCCAGCCCGACGCGCTGGGACGGCTCGCTGAAGGTCAAGAACGCGGGCGCCTATAGTTTGGAAGGCTGGCGGTTTGAGAGCGACGACAGCGCGACCGGGAATCATTTTCATTTCTCCACGCGTCGGGCGCGCAGTTTTGGCGAATCCGAAGGCAGGTCCGTCGTGGCCAATGGCCTTATCATGACTGCCAGTGCCGTGACGGAGAACAGTGAGTTCGTCTTCAAAACGGCGCAAGGGGAGTTTAGTTTTGGCGCCGCGGAAATTCCCTACGTTAGGGGAATTTACGAGCTGGGCGGACGCGTCTATGTGGACCGAATCCCTGTGGCGACGCGCCTGACGAACACTCGCGAGGAAGAGGACTATCCCTCTGTCGCTTCGGGCCCGAATGGCGACATTTGGCTCGCCTACGTGCAATTTCATCACAGCGCTGACGCGGACAAACTCCGTGCAGCGATTTCCGAGCCGCCCCGAGATTTCAAGCAGTATGCGGAGCCCACGGGCGGTGACCAAATCTGGGCGCGAAAATACTCGGCAGGCAACTGGGGCGAAGCAATCGCCATAACACCGCCCGGGCGTGACCTCTACAAGACCGCTGTCGCCGTGGACGGGAACGGGCGCGTATGGGTTTTCTGGTCGGAAAACGACGGCGGCAGCTTCAATATGTTTGCGCGGGCCGTAGATGCCTCGGGAGCGAAGGAGCAAGTGCGGATCTCGAACGCGACCGGCGCGGACATCGACCCCGTAGCGGCGACGGATGCGAGCGGCCGAGTGTGGGTGGCGTGGCAAGGCTGGCGCGACGGCCTTGCTGCCATTTACGTGGCGCACCAGGAGGGCAGTGGATTTTCCAAGCCAACGCAGATCTCCAATTCCAAAAAGAATGAGTGGGACCCTGCCATCGCCGCGGACAAAGCGGGTCGCGTGGCGGTGGCGTGGGATTCCTATCGCAACGGCAATTATGACGTCTATGCTCGTATCTTTGCGGCTGATTCCTGGGGCGACGAAATTCCCATTGCGGCCACGGCGCGGTACGAAGCCTATCCCTCCATCGCTTTCGATCCGACCGGACGATTGTGGATCGCCTACGAAGAGGGCGGGCGAGGGTGGGGAAAAGATTTCGGCGCCTATGCAAGCAGCGGAATTTCTCTCTACCAGGGGCGGCGTATCGCGCTGCGCGGGCTCGAGCCAGATGGCCGCTTGGTGACGCCCGATGTTTCGTTTGAGTCGAAACTGGCGGGTGCGCCGACTTCGCGCCCCGACCTTCCGGGCCACCAAAACGACTCGGCAGCTTTGGACCCCGATGTTGGCAATGCCTGGCACCGTGCGGACAGCGACGGCGTCACGAACTATTCCGCCACCGCAAAGAACACGCTGCCCCGCCTGGCAGTGGACGGTTCCGGGCGCGTCTGGCTGGCGTTTCGCTCCCCTCATCCCACTTGGTGGAACCCGATTGGAACCGTGTGGACCGAGTATCTGGTTTCGTTCAACGGCAAGGAGTGGACCCGGCCGATCTTTCTAAACCACTCGGACAACATCTTGGACAACCGCCCGGCCCTTGCGGCGGTCGCGAATGGCAAGTTGCTGATGGTGAATTCGTCTGATGGCCGGAGAAATCTCAAGCCCACCGAGGGGAATTCGAATCAATATGGTTTGACCCAAAGCCAGTTTGCCGACCCCTACGAGAACCATCTTTGGAGTGACGAGCTTGATTTGGGGCCGGCGGCGAAGGCCATTTCGGTGGTAGCGGCGGGCCTTGGCAGCAAGCCCGAGCCGCCGACGCTTGACGATGCAAGCCGTGCGGCCATTCAGGCGATCCACAATTACCGGGGCGGGGCTGGCGGCAACCTTCTTATCGTGCGCGGCGAGTTTCATCGCCATAGTGAAATCTCGATGGACGGCGGCGACGACGGCACGCTGATCGATCAATGGCGTTACGTCCTGGATGCTGCGGCGATGGATTGGGTCGGCTGCTGCGATCATGATAATGGCGCCGGGCGGGAGTACTCGTGGTGGATTACACAAAAGCTCACCGACGTTTTCTATTCACCGGGCAGGTTCGTCCCAATGTTCTCCTATGAGCGCAGCGTGGGATATCCGGAGGGGCATCGGAACGTGATCTTCGCACAGCGGGGAATCCGCCCGCTGCCACGTTACAAAAGTTCCACCCTATCGAGCGCCCCCAAGGCAGACCAGCCCACACACGCCGTTGACACGCAGATGCTTTACGTCTACCTGAAGCAATTTGACGGCATCGCGGCGTCGCACACCAGCGCCACCGGGATGGGCACCGATTGGCGGGACAACGATCCCAACGCCGAGCCTGTGGTGGAGATTTATCAGGGCGATCGCCAGAATTACGAGATGCCCGATGCGCCGCGTTCCCCCCGTGAGCACGACTCCATCGGAGGCTGGCGGCCGAAAGGTTTCGTCAACCTTGCGCTGGACAAAGGCTACCGATTGGGTTTCGAAGCGAGCTCGGATCACGTCTCGACGCACATGAGCTACGCGAATCTGTACGTCAAGGACTTAACCCGCGAGTCGGTACTGGAGGCTCTCAAGCTGCGCCATGTTTACGCTTCCACGGATGATATGCTAGCCGACGTTGAATGCGGAACGCACATGATGGGCGACGAATTCTCTACTTCGGATCAACCCACGCTGAAAATCAAGCTGCGAGGCACATCCCAATTCGCCAAAGTCACCATTATTCGCGACGGCAAGTTTGTATACTCGACTTCGCCCAATACTCAGGATGTCGAATTCTCCTGGCGGGATAATCAGCCCAACAAGGACAAGGCCAGCTATTACTACGTACGGGGCGAGCAGGACAACGGCGAGTTGGTTTGGGCTTCGCCGATGTGGATCAAATACACCGGCCTCTGAATTATGAATTGTGAATTATGAATTATAAACCGGAAGCGACCAACATTACGTCCATCGATGCAGGGCGCAAGAAGGACAAGCCTCAGGACATCCGGGACCGGGCGTTTCAGTATGCACTTCGCGCTATAAAGCTCTACCAGCATCTTCAGAATTCATCATTATGACCGACGCTTGGCGAGAGCGGATTGTTTATTACGGCTTTGCGGCCGCGGTGGGCGCGCTTCTGCTTCTCACTTTTCTCGGCGTGTTCAAGACCTTATTCGGAATTGACACCGCCATCCTGATCGCTCTCCTGGCGGGTTATAGAACTTTCTACAACGCTGTTTCGGGCTTGTTGGAGAAGCGCGTTTCTGCGGATCTGGCGATTTGCGTCGCAGTGGTGGCCGCCTTGTGCGTGGGCCAGAACCTTGCCGCCGCCGAAGCCATGTTCATTGTGCTGGTTGGCGAGGGTCTGGAATCCTACGCGGCGGGGCGCACCACGGACGCCATCGAGCGGTTCGTCGAGCAGATGCCGCGCACAGCAACGCTCCTCCGAAATGGCCATGAGGAAACCATCGCTGCGGAGTTGCTGGGGCCGGGCGACTTGGTGCTGGTACGCAGCGGTGAGCGCATCCCCGCCGACGGCGTGATCGACTCCGGCGTTTCGATTGTGGATGAAAGTTCGGTGACGGGCGAGCCGCTGCCTCGGGACAAGTCACCCGGCGACGAGGTGTTCTCAGGCACGCTCAACGGCAACGCGTTGCTGCGCATTCGCGTAGCGCGCAGCGGAACGAATACCACCCTGGCGCGAGTCATCGAACTGGTGAAGGAAGCGCAGCAGAGGCGCTCGCCGGTGGAACGGCTTGCGGACCGCTACGCGAGATTCTTTCTTCCCGCCCTTCTGCTCGCAGCGGGCCTTACGTTCTTCTTTACGCGAGATTGGCTGCGCACCGTGGCAGTCCTCATCGTGGCCTGCCCGTGCGCGCTGATCCTGGCTACGCCCACCGCGATGGTGGCAGCAATGGGCGGACTCGCGCGGCGCGGCATCCTGGTGCGCGGCGCGGCAGTGCTGGAGCGCGCGGCCAAAACGGATGTAATCGTTTTCGACAAGACCGGCACGATTACGGAAGGCCGCTTCGCCATCCACAAGATTCTGCCGCTGGCTGGATCTGAGGATGAGTTGCTGGCCCTGGCGGCCACCGCGGAGCGAGCGTCCAGTCACCCGTTGGCGCGCGCCATCGTGGAAGAGGCTGCGCGGCGGAAAGTGCCAGTGCCCGAGCCTGAGGGGGCGGAGATTGTCCCCGGGCGCGGCGCAACGTGCAGGCTGGGGGACCGAGAGATTCGCGCCGGCAATGCGGCGTTTCTTGCCGAGGCCGGAATCTCAGGCGCCGGCTCCTTATTGGAAGAAGCTGATGCCTTGGGCGCGACGGCGATCCTGGTAGCGGATGGGCAGCGTCTGGCCGGGGCCATCCTTTTGCGGGACCAAATTCGCCGGGGTGCGTTGGAAGCGCTGGCAGGCTTGCGCGAGTTGGGACTTCAGGATCACATCATTTTGACCGGCGACCGGAGGCGGGCGGCGGAAGTGATTGCACGCGAAGTGGGAGTCTCGCAGGTCGAAGCGGATTTGCTGCCCGCGCAAAAGCTCGAACGCATCCAGGCGCTCGCCGCCGCAGGCCGGCATCCGGCGATGGTGGGCGACGGTGTGAACGATGCTCCCGCGCTGGCTACCGCCACGATCGGCATCGCGGTCTCCGGCGCAAGCGACATCACCGCCCAAGCCGCCGACGCTGTATACCTTCCCCAATCCCTGGAGAGGTTGCCGGAATTCTTTCGCGTTAGCCGCAGCGCGGTGAGGACGGCGTGGCAGAACATCATTCTGTTCGCCGCGATCTTTAATATCGGCGCCGTGGTTTTGGCGGCGACCGCCGTGATCGGTCCGGTGGGGGCGGCCGTAACTCACCAGCTTTCTTCCTTCCTCGTCATGATGAATTCTCTGCGACTGCTCCGCTCACCCTCTAGCGGCGAATCGAGGCTTCAACGTGTCTGGACCGGCATGCTTTCTCGATCGCAGATTCGACGATGGATGAGCGTGGTGCGCGCGACCGCCACGCAATTTGAATTCGGCGTCATCCTCGGGTGGTTTATCGCCAACTGGGCGCGCCTGCGCAAGCCGGTAACGATCGCGGCCTTGGCTCTGTATGGCCTCAGCGGGTTCTACATTCTGGGCCCCGATGAAAACGGCGTGATAGAACGATTGGGCCGCAAGCTGGTGCCTTATCGCGAGCCGGGCCTGCATTACAAGCTCCCCTGGCCCGTGGACGCCCTCACGCGCATCAAGGCGCGACGCGTGCGCGTGGTGGAGATTGGTTTTCGCACGGTGGCCGGCACGCCTGAGGCTGAACCCGCCTCCTACGAGTGGAACGCGGAACACAGTAGCGGCCGATTCCAGAAGGTGCCGGAGGAATCCGCGATGCTGACTGGCGACCAGAATATGATCGAGCTCTACGCTACGGTGCATTACGTTCCTGCGCATCCGGACGATTTTCTGTTTCGCCAATTGGATGGCGACGGTACCGTGCGCACGGCGGCCGAATCGGTAATGCAATCGGTGGTGGCCTCATCGTCGCTTGATGAGGTGCTCACCGAGGGCCGGCGCCACCTCGAGCAGCGCGCGCGGGACGCATTGCAGCGCCGGCTCGACGAATACGGCGCTGGAGTTCAGGTTCTTGAGGTGAAACTCGAAGACGTGCATCCGGCGCTGGAGGTGGTGGACGCGTTCCGCGAGGTTTCGGACGCTTTCGAGGAGAAGAACCGCCTGATCAACGAAGCGGAGGGGTACCGCAACGAACAGTTGGCTCTGGCGCAAGGAAACGCCAAGGCGGCCATCGAGAACGCCCTCGGTTATAGCCTGGGACGCAAGACTCGCGCCGAAGGCGACGCCAGCCGCTTCCAGTCCGCGGAAGCGGCTTTCCGCTCAGCGCCGGAGGCCACCCAGTCGCGCCTGTATTTGGAAACGATGGAAGAAGTACTGCCCGGAAAGAAGAAACTGATTATCGACACGAGAGCCGGCCGGCGGCAGTTGATGCTGTTGCGCGACGGCATCGCCTTGCCCAACGGGCTGCGCCCTCTGCCGGAGTAGTCTGTTGTAGGGGCGGCTTTACGCCGTCACTTGGCGAGGTAAACTCGCCGCTACAACCCCGTATCGAGTAGGTGACTGATGACCCGAGAAATGAAGCTCCGCATTGCGGCCATCGCCGGTGGTCTGCTGCTGGTTTACCTGACGTTCTACACCACACGGGAAACGGAGTTTGCGCTGATCACGCAATTCGGGCGCCCCGTACGGACCGTGGTGAACGCCGGCCTGCACGTGAAATGGCCATTTCAATCCATCCTGCGTTTTGACCGCAGGCTGCGCGTTTACAATCCGCCCCCGTCGGAGTTCCTCACTCGCGACAAGAAGAATCTGGTGATTGACAACTACGTCGTGTGGCGTATTGAAGACCCGGACCGCTTTGTGAAAAGTGTGGGCGACCCGGCTTCGGCGGAGATGCGTTTGCACGATATTATCTGGTCCGGTTTGTCAGCGGCGCTCGGCACACTCGACCTGGAATCGCTAGTTTCCGCCGCTACGGATAAAGTGCAGACGGCCTCGATGCTCGATATGCTGACCACCGACGCCGATCGTGCCGCGCTGGAGCAATATGGGATTCGCGTGGTGGACGTGAGAATCAAGCGCTTGAACCTCCCCGAACAGAACAAACAAAGTGTGTTCGCGCGCATGCGGGCAGAGCGCGAGCGTATCGCCATGCAGTTCCGCGCGGAAGGAGAAGAGCAGGCTCTGGTGATTCGCGCCAATGCCGATCGTGAGAAAGAAGCGATTCTTTCCGCCGCGTACAAGGACGCCGAGGCAATCCGCGGCCAAGGTGACGCTGCGGCGACCCGGATTTATGGGGAAGCGTATTCGAAGAATCCGCGGTTTTACAAACTGGTGCGCACCCTCGAGTCTTACAAAAAGGTGTTGGACGATAAGACGACCATCATCCTGAATTCTGATTCCGCGCTTCTGAAAGTCTTGACGCAGGGCGAGGCAGGGGTGAAGTAGGGCCGAATGGTGTTCGGCCTTGGGCTGAAGTGAGGTAGGGGTGAAATGAGCTCAGTGCTGCTGACCGACCGACACATAAGGGCGAACGGCGTTGGGCCCTTGGGCGAGCGGCGCTCGTCCCTGCCACACCTGCGGCGTTGGGCGCTAGGAATCGTCGGAGTGTGGATGCTGTCAGGGTTGTTTCTCGTGGCCCCCGACCAACAGGCGGTGGTGACGAGATGGGGAGCCGTGACCTCACCGCGTGTTCTGCCCGGTCTGCACTACGCACTGCCGTGGCCGATCGAGCAAGCCTACAAGCTCAAGGTGCATCAGCTTCGACGCACAATGATTGGCGGTGACGTCGCGGATATTCCCCTGGGCCGCCTGCAGCCTGCTGCTTCCGAGTTCCTGAGTGGGGACCAGAATCTGTTGAACGTACGCGTCGTGGCGCAGTATTCGGTTAGCGAACCCCGCCAGTATCTTTTTCAAGCGGCCGATGTCGACCGCGTGGTGGGCGCGGCGGTGGAATCGGAATTGGCCCACCGTCTGGCGCAGACCGCGGTGGATAACGTCATGACTACGGATAAGGTGGCGATTCAGAATGAAGTGCTGCTCGCGGCGCAGAAATGTTTGGAGAATTACGGTGTGGGCGTTTCACTTTCGAGCATCAACATTGAAAGTGTCGCTCCACCGCCGGACGCTGCCGATGCCTTCCGCGAGGTCGCGGGGGCGCGCGCGGACGCCCTGCGCTTGGTGAATGAGGCGCAGGGATACGCCAACGATCTCTTGCCGCGGGCCCACGGCGAGGCGGAGCAGATGAAACAGGCAGCTCAAGCTTATACGGAAGGGAAAGTCAATCGGGCGATGGGTGACGCGGCAAGGTTTGACGCCGTCGCGGCCGAGTACGCCAAAGCTCCGGAGGTAACCGGCACCCGCGTCTATGTAGAAGCCATGGAGCAAATCCTTCCCCAGTTGCACAAACTGATTGTAGACTCTAGCGGCAATCTCGATCTTTCCATCATAGGAAAGGATGAGGGTGCTGGAACTTCGTCCAAATGATCCGTCGAATTGACGCAAGAGCCATAGTCACAGCGGCGGTGTTACTGGGTGTACTTGCGGTGGCCCTGCTGCGCTCGAACCACTGGCAGTTGCCGTCCTGGTGGAGCGGCTGGAGGGCCATCGCGGCCAAGCGTGCTCCCGCCAGTCCCGAGGACGAAATCTACGCCATGTTCGACGCTGCTCGCGCCGGCGACGCCCAAGCTTACCTAGACTGCTTTTTCGGCCCGCTCCGTGAGCAGTTGGTCGCGACCGCGGCGCAGGACTCCAAGACAAAATTCAAGGCGTACTTGGTCGGCCAGAATTCCGCTATCCAGGGCGTGGCCGTTACTGTCACCGATCGCTCCACTACCGATGAAGTCCGGGCGCGAGTGGAATACGTCTACAGCGACCACAACGAAATACAAAACCTTCGCCTGAGACGAGAAGGCCGGAGCTGGAAAATCATCAGCATGGATGGGGCGCAGCCTGTCCAGCCTCCGGTGGCCTATGGAAGCAAGGCGACGGAGTGAGTCGCAACGGAGAGGTTGGCGCGAAACTCGGGCAGGGGTAGCGTGTGCAGGGACGGCAACGCCTCTGACCCTTGGCGGTTTTCAAGCCGGCATGAAAGGCTTGGGGGTCACGATCGTTCATGAAGCCGGCGCTTGGAGTTTATCAGTGGCTCGATTATCATTGGGCTTATGATCGGGCTGGTGGAACCCCGGATGGAAGAGCGACCGGCCTGGCAATAATAATCGTCGCAAGAATAAGCGGTGATTGCAAGGTTTGTGCCTCACCGAGTGTTTTGGCGGGTCCACTCGGTGGACTTCAGCAGAATCAATCGGGAAGCCGGTACGAGTTAACTGGGACTGCGGAGCAATCTGCAAAGGGGCGTTGACACTCCGGTGCAGGACATCTCTGCGGCGTCAAATACCGCACAAGGGGAGATTGATCATGGTCATTGGGAAAGAACCAAATAGTCGGGAAACGAATCTGTCTGAACTTTGCGCAAAACTCAAGGCGAGAACGGCGCATGTGGGCGTGATCGGATTGGGTTATGTGGGGCTGCCCCTCGCGCTCTTGTCCGCGCAGGAAGGGTTCCAAACGACGGGATTTGATAACGACCCTCGCAAGATTGAAAAGCTCGGGCGGGGAGAGAGCTATATTAAGCACATTTCGGCTGAGAGCATTTCCGCGCAACTCGACAAGAAGCGCTTTCAGGCCACTTCCGATTTTGCCCTTCTCAAAGGGATGGATGCCATTATCATCTGTGTTCCAACTCCTCTCGACAAACACCGCGAGCCCGACCTGTCTTTCGTCCGAAACACGGCCGAAGTCGTGGGGGCGCACTTGCAGCGGGGCCAACTCATCGTACTGGAAAGCACGACCTACCCTGGAACTACGGACGAAGAAATGCTGTCCGTTCTAGAGAAATCCGGTTTAAAGTGCCCCGTTTCGCCGTATTCGGTCGAAGGTGGCGCCGTAGGGGCATCGGATGCGGCGGAACCGGACTTCTTCCTGGCGTTTTCGCCGGAGCGCGAAGATCCTGGAAACAAGAATTTTCAAACTCGGCAGGTGCCGAAGATTGTGGGCGGAGTGAACGCCTCGAGCGCGACCGCTGCGCAGACACTTTATCAGAGCATTTTTGAACGTACGCATCTGGTTAGTTCTTCGCGCACGGCGGAGATGGCGAAGCTTCTGGAAAATATTTATCGTTCTGTGAACATCGCATTAGTCAATGAGCTTAAGCTCCTGTGTATGCGGATGGGTATCGACATCTGGGAAGTCATCGATGCGGCGAAAACCAAGCCCTTCGGTTTCAGCGCCTTCTATCCGGGACCCGGCCTTGGCGGGCATTGCATCCCCATCGACCCGTTCTACTTGACCTGGAAGGCGCGCGAGTATGAGTTTCCCACACGCTTCATTGAGCTGGCGGGAGAAACCAATACGGCGATGCCTGAACATGTCGTGAACCAGGTGTCGGCGGCGCTGGGCCAGCGCGGAAAAACGCTGAAGGGCTCCCGTGTGCTCGTGCTGGGAGCGGCGTATAAGAAGGACATCGACGATGTCCGGGAGTCGCCCTCATTGAAGATTATGGAGTTGCTCGGCACGCACGGCGCCCACGTTACCTACCACGATCCATTTGTGCCTCGCCTCGCCAAGATGCGGAAATACGATTTTGGTTTGGAGTCCATCCCGCTGACGGCGGAAGCGCTTCGTGAGCACGATTGCGCATTGATCGTGACCGACCACACTGCCGTGGACTACGAGCTCGTGGTCAGCGAAAGTTCTCTCGTGGTGGACACACGGAACGCCACCGCCCGGGTGAAGAGCCATCGTGAGAAGATCGTTCGCTGCTAGTTACGCTTGCTTTGCCGCAGCTATAGACTCTTCCATGCCGCGTCGGCGGGTTCTTGTCTACCGGTGAATGCCGGAATTGTGTGCGGCAGCGAGCAGCGACGGCACTCCGAAGATCACGGGGACCACTCTCTCGGCCTTGTAATGGCCGGTGCGGTGCATCATGTAGGCAATACCCAATCCTGCGCCGGCGCCGGCGATCTTAAGACCGATGAGGGCTCCCTGCGAGCTCGAAAGGGGATTCAACTCGCGGGTCCCTGGCACCTGGAGAGCTCGATGTGTGGAGGCCACGTCAGCCGCCATGGCGATGATGCTGAGAGACTGCAAGCAAACTGTTTTGGCATCGAGAAAGCGGTGCACGGGAGCCGGCGGCTCCACGACCATCGGACTCGCGCCGGCCGCGCCGGCCGCTGGGACTGCGTAGAGAGCTAGGGCAAAGACCAAAATAAATGCACGTTTGTCGGACGCCATCCTTCCCTCCCGGGCGGAGTCGGCAGAACGCTCGCGGGAAGCCCTTGCCGGGCGCCGTTCGACAGCGGGTGTAGACGATTGCCAACGCTGGGCACGGCGCGCAGTCGATTGCTTCCCTCGACCCTTGCGGGTATGCGTTCGGGGTTCTCACGCACAATTCCCCTATCGGCGCAGGTCCGGGATGACTTAATTGTGGGGAGAGGGAGCGAGCGTGCACATGGCAAGTAGTCTAGCCCATTAATGACATTGCCGGGAGAAGCGGCTGCGGTCTGTACGGAGGCCAGCAAGGGAAGGGGCGCGGATCTGCGCCGGGGGAGTGAGGGGAGTTATTGGATAATTACAAGATGTCAAGGCACGGACGCTGGGGTACTGCCCTCATTTGAGCGTAACGCCGCCATCTTGGCGGCTCCTGTGCCGGCTGGAAGCCGGCGCTACGGCTCAAATTAGGAGAGCTCCGACGCTGGGGCCATCCCCTTCTTCATCCGGAATGGCACCAACGCAATTCGCCATGCGCCGAGGATGTCGCGACCGGTGAACGTCCACCGCCGCACTTGGCGACTAACTCAGCACGCGAATGTCGCGGATGCGCGACGTCGTGATTCTGTCGAAGAGGGGATGCTTAAGCACCAGATACATTCCGCGTCCGATAAAACCTGGGTTGGGCACCGACAGAGAACCGCTTCCGATAGATCCTTCGACTTCCATCTCTACGGACGTAACTATTACAGATCAATCGTGGAAGTGTGTAAAAAAGGAGCCTCAGGGCTTCCTTGCAACCGGGAGAAGGAGAGCGGTCGCGTTTGCCGATCGGACGCCAAGCCTTCCGCCTCAATTTCACGCTCCGGAATACCAACCCATTATTTTTGGCAAGCCTTTTGCGGGATGCTCAATGTGTGGCTCGCTTGGGCGTGGGCTTCAATTGGCGCGCAAGCGGATTAAAAGGGACAATGTTATCAAGCTCTTGTGGACTTAGCTGAGGGCGCGATGAGGTGGGCCCTACAGGCTTTGCCGGATGGTAATGATTACATTGCCGACCTATACTGAAGTCCTGGGGGAGGGCTGCCCCTACCAAGACCAAGCCTAACCGGGCACCGACAGGTCGAGGAGGCAACCTATGTGGGACTGGGGAAATTGGGGAATAGGTCTTCTATTCATGGCCATCCCGGCCGCCATGCTAGGCTCCGTCGTGCTCCTCACGGCCGTGTTTCTCGACGCGCCAGGTTGGGGCGCGGAGGAACGGGAATAAAGTGCTTATGGATACTCAAGAACGAGGTGATGGTCGTCGTCCAGCGAAAGTAGCGGCGCCGAGTACCAATACAGTAACTGCGAGGGCTCTCTGCTTGCTGGCTTTGATGGTCCTGATGGGAAATGGCCGTTTGACCGCAACGGCCCCCCAGGACAAGGCTTGGAAGATTTTGGAGAGCGTCGCGGCGGAGAAAGGTGTGGTGAAGCGCGCCGATGCCGTTAAGGCCTTGGGACTGCTGCCGCACGATCCGCGGGCACGAACAATGGCGGAGAACGCGCTGGGTGACGACAACTCCGATGTGCGAGTGGGCGCCGCGTTGGCGCTCGGCGAAATGCACTCGGTGAGGTCAATCCATAAGCTCATCCAAGCGTTATCCGACAAAGATCCTGCCGTCGTGCTCGCTTCGGCACATTCGCTTTTGCTGATGCAGGACCACGATGCCTATGATGTCTACTATGCCGTGCTCACGGGCGAGCGCAAGGGCGGACGGGGTTTGATTGCTCAGCAGCGCGAAATGCTCGACGATCCCAAAAAGCTCGCAACCTTTGGCGTTGAGACCGGCTTGGGCTTTGTGCCTTTCGGGGGACTCGGGGTATCCGCCTATAAACTGGTGAGTAAGAATGGTTCCGATGAAGTGCGCGCCGCCGCGGCACAAGTGCTGGCCAAAGATCCCGATCCGCAGTCGCGCAACGCCCTTATTGAAGCGATCTCAGACCACAGCTATGTTGTCCGCATCGCGGCGTTGAGGGCCCTTGCGACGCGAAACGATCCACGGGTTCTGACGCAAGTTGAGCCATCGATGGATGATGAAAAAGACGCCGTTCAGTACACCGCGGCGGCGGTGGTCATACGGCTGAGCGAAGGCCGAACGCCGTCGCCGCGTCTGACGAGCGAGGCGAACGGGAAGAAAGAAGCCGATCCGAAGCGAGGGGAGGATTCTCCATGACGACGCAATGAGCAACGCACTTTTACCGGTGCCTGGGGTGCTGCCCTAGTTCCGGGCGTAGCGCCGGGCTTCAGAGCTTGCGGAATAATGCCCCAAAGCTGTCATCCTGAGCCCCGATGCACTTCATCGGGGCGAAGGAGTTTCTACATTTGTGCGACGGCAAGGTTGAACGGAGAAACGATGCGAAGTGCAAATTCCCATCCCTCGCCCCTTTGGGGGAGAGGGTGGACCGCATCCGGCGTTCTCATCAGCCGGGGCGGGACGGGTGAGGGGGTCGAGACCGTGAGTTCTCCACATCCTTACCGGAAAACGCGCTCCCGCGCACGCACGGCGGGACAGATTGATAAGGCACGCGAGCTTCGTCATTCGTCAACGGAAGCTGAGCGAGCC
>JBKQVI010000192.1:0-3890 GCA_052139985.1 Terriglobia bacterium | reverse complement strand
CCGCTACAACATCAAACTGTACCACTACCCAAGGCGCGTAGAGTCCCCTGCGAGCTGGGGGCATAGGTTCTCGAAAAAACTATGCCAGACTAGAGTGTGCCGCTGTGAGAGTCTATCGACGACTTTTTCCGCCAGCAGACTGGAACCACCCGAAGTGGACGAAAGGCCATACCCTTGGTGCGTTATAATGCTAGCGTAAGCATAGCCTTGCAGGCTGACCGCCGTAGGGGACGGACCCCGATGATCAAAGTTGCCATCCTCAGCGCGTGGCTCATGGCGACACCTTTTATGTGGTTTGCCGCCACACAGTCCTTCGCCACCGTAGAACGTGTTCTCCGAACTGCGAACCCTCAACTCGTCGAAGCCTCCAAAGGCATGACTGAGGGCCAGACTCGCGTCGTTCTGCGGCACTTGGCTTCGGAAATCAACCGCGCCTATTTCAAGGGCTACGGCCTGGCTCAGGTCGTGCTCGGAGGGGTGCTGCTCCTGCTTCTGTGGCGTGAATCGCCGCGAGATTCCATTGGACTGGGAGTGGTCTGCACTATGATGGGCCTGGCCCTGATTCTCACGTTCGTGGTCACGCCGATGATTGTTTCCCTCGGGCGAAGCATCGACTTTGTTCCTCGCAACCCTCCCCCACCTTTCATGCCCCGCTTCTGGGCGTTGCACGGAACTTTTACGGGATTGGACGGCGTGAAATTTCTTGCAGGTCTGGGTCTGCTGATTCGGTGGATTCTGCGTTAATCCGGAGGTCCACGCAATGATTTTTGTAGCAAGAAAGAGGACCGTATTAACTCCCGTCTTTCTTATTGGCTTGATGAGTGTCGCGTTGTTCATCCGCGCGATGCCACCCCAAACGCAGAACGCAGCCCGGCTTCTGGCCGGACGCGCGCTTGGGCAGACGCCCATGCCTGACGACTTGGAGGAACTTTGCGACCGCATTGGCGGACGTCCCACGGGCTCGAAAGCGTGCGAGCGAGCAGTGGATTGGGCAGTGGCGAAATTCCGCGCCGCGGGAGCCGATTCGGTGAGGACGGAAACCTATACCATCCCCTATACATGGCTAGCTGGCGAGGCCGAAGCTGAGTGCGTGGCGCCTGAACATTTTCCCATTCGGCTTACCGCCTGCCCAGCCACAGCATCGACCCTTGGTGGCCGTGCCTTGGAAGCTTCGCTGGTGGACGCTGGGGAGGGAACCCCGGAGGCCTTCGCCCGGCTGGGCGACAAGGCTCGGGGCGCCGTTGCTCTCGTGCACTCGGATGAGATGAAGACGGAGGAAGACCTCTTCAAGGAATACCTGCGGGACGGCCCCTTGCTCGAGGCGGCACAAAAAGCCGGCGTTGCAGCACTGCTTCTACAGTCCACACGTCCTCGCGGTCTGCTTTACAGGCACCCCCTGAGCCTGAGCGTGATTTCGCCGATTCCGACGGCCCTGGTCTCACGTGAACACGCAGCGCGACTGGCGAGGCTGGCCGAAAGAGGCGCGGTTCGCATACAGCTTCGCCTTGCCAACCAAATCGGCGGCGCGTGCGAAGCCCGAAATGTAGTGGCCGAGATCCGGGGGCGAGAGAAACCCGACGAGGTGGTTCTGCTCGGCGCCCACTTGGATTCCTGGGATCTGGGAACGGGAGCGGAGGATAACGGTGTGAACGCGGCGCTGGTGATTGATGTGGCGCGCGCTATGAAAGAACTTGGGCTTGTACCCCGCCGGACTGTCCGCTTTGTGCTCTTTACCGGCGAAGAGCAGGGGATGCTGGGTTCGGAAGCTTACGTCAACCGCCACGCGGCTGAAATAGACCGCCACGTTGCCATGCTCACCTTCGACACAGGTTCGGCGCGGACGACCGGCTTTTATCTGAACGGGCGAGAGGAACTCCGCAAGGCAGTGAATGGGGCGCTGGCAGCGGTGGCCGGCCTCGAAGCTACAGACGATTCCACCGAGGCGATCGACGGGACAGATAACTTTGATTTCCTGCTTTCAGGCGTGCCCAACCTGGTGGCAAACCAGGATTGGGGCCCTTATTTGCCCAATTATCACGCCGAGTCAGACGTCTTTGACTGGGTAAATACCCGTGAGGCGAAGACCAATGATGCAATCGCCGCAGTGCTCGTTTGGGGATTGGCTGAAAGCCCCGAGCGACCCGCTCCCCGCCAGACACGCGCCGAAGTGGAAAAACTTCTCAAGGCCTCCCACTTGGAGGAACAGATGAAGGCCCTCGGCCAGTGGGACGAATGGGTTTCCGGAAAACGAGGAGTAAGCAAATAGGATTCGTTCTCACATGCCGGGCGCAATCGAAAAGATGATCTTGTTGCGATGGTCGGTGTAGTTGATCATCTGGTAGCTGACCCCTTCAGGGATAAACATGGCCTCGTCCTCCTGAACATCGAAGGCCTCCAGTGTTGCCGTGAGGAAGAATGTCACAGGGCCCTCCTCGACGAAGAGGAGCGCGTCACCCCGGTGAGAGTCGGGCTCTGAAGCGCGGGAACCGGTACCACCTGCCGGCAGAATGAACTCGCCCATGTGCACGAGGTCGTTGCTGACGAAGAACTTGATCAACATGGGATACTGGTTGCCGTGGATGTTGAGGAGTTTCTTCTCCTCAGTGATGTGGTAGAAAAGGACAGGCGGCTTGCGGCATTCGGGGCCGGGAACCGGCCAGCGACCGATGTCGTCGGTGGTGCCGTGGGCGTACCACTGCCCGAGCTGGGGATAGCTGGGCAGGTCGGTATTGTGCTTGCCCTTGTACTGCTTCATCTTGCCTTCACTGAAATCCATGGGTGGAACCTGAGTTTCCCAGATCTTGGGCGCAATCACGTAGAGGATGCGCATGATTTCCTGTTCAAAATTGTGTCCCTTGTGATAGCCGTGCATCGGCAGGAGCAGCGCCTCACCCTTGTGGACCCGGATGAATTCCCCCAGGACAGGATTATGCTCGGTGAGCACGCCGTCGAGCACGTAGTAAACTTCATCGCCGGCATGCAGGTCGGGCGGGTCATAAGTGCCGCCCGGCCCCAGTTGCCATGTGCCGACGGTCAGTTTATCAGTGCTCAGATAGAGATAGTTCAGATCGCTAAAATGTGGGCGTTCCGCGGGATAAATGAAATGTCGGATCAGGTCTCCTTGGATGTGAAGGGGACGTTTGCGATCCGGTGGGAATGGATGGTTTCCAAAAATCTCCACAGATTCTGCCATGGTCTGCTCCTTCCTATTTGGTAGGTTTTGACTGGTTATCGATTCCCAGCAAGGCAATCGCCCGAATGGGGCTGGCTTCGCCTCCGTCCAAGTTTAGAGGGAAGCCGATAAACAAGAAACGTTGGCCTGTCACCCGGTCCATGTTGACAAGCGCTTCGAAAATGGGCATCCCGGCGCGGCCTGCCGTTTTGTGCGCCGGTGCGCCTTCGGCAATGGCGGTCGGACTGTCAGCCGAGGCGATGTCTCCGCCCACTGCTTTCACGCCGCGGCGGTTCAATTCCTCAATAAGCTTCGGATCGAATCCCGGCCAATCGCCTTCGAAAAACGCGGGAGAACTGGCGCGTTTTTCCC
Organism: Terriglobia bacterium; assembly: GCA_052139985.1. GTDB lineage: Bacteria > Acidobacteriota > Terriglobia > UBA7540 > UBA7540 > Bog-366. Next base: position 346 of record JBKQVI010000192.1, on the reverse strand, counting down.
AGCCGGTGCGGAACAACACGATGTCGCCATAGCGAACATCGGCGCCCTGTGTATCGGCGATCGTCACATTCTCACCGGTTTTTTTAGGGGTTTCCAGAGCAATGGCCTCTCCGAAGAAGCGGTCCATAGGCATCCCCGCCAGATCAGGCGCTAGTCGTTCGTCCGCGTCACCGCTGGGGTGTGCTTGGAGTTGCGATGACGACATCGGTGACAAGTCCCCAACGATGCACTCGTGAGTCATGCTGGATTTGCCAGTCACAGCCAAGCAGGGCGCTCACGTTGATGGGACGACATCCGCCCACCACTTGGGGTGCAACACGCCACAGGCCGGTCCAAGTTCGCGAGA
>JBKQVI010000191.1:0-27284 GCA_052139985.1 Terriglobia bacterium | reverse complement strand
GCGGGGCACGCGTGTCCCCGGGGTTGATGGGTGTGCGGTGAGCGGAATATCGCTTCGCCGCCCGTATCCGAGATAAGAGCCGTATGAGGTAGTTCCTCACGTACGGATCTGTGCGGGGGGTGCCGGGTAACCGGCATCCCTACCGCGACCAAAGGCGGCGGTCCGCGCTACGAACTTTGCCGTGGCGTGGCCATCTTGGCCATGACTTCACATGGGCAGGATGCCCGTGTCACCCCGAAGTGCGTCACTCAAACTGCTTCTTGAATTCAGCAAACTGTTGTTGCAGATCGTTGAGCTGCTGCCGCAACGCGGCTACCTCGGCTTCCAGGTGGGGAATGCGGTCGTCGGATGGCGTCAAGGCCGTGGCCACAGCCGGCTCCGCGACGTTCGTCCATTCCGGGTTGTCGCCGGCCAACAATTGCGCGTAGCGGGGCTCCTTGGTGCCGGGCAACCGGGGAAGTCTTTTCACCAGGGGCGGCTCGCGCTCGCTGAGCTTCACCAGCGTGGCCTCCAATGTCTCGATATCCTCGAAACGGTACATGCGTTCGGCGTGCGCACGCAGTTCGCCGAGAGTCTGTGGGCCGCGTAGCATCAGTTCGCACAGGACGGCGGTCTGCCGCCGGTCAAAGTTAAACACCTCCTGCGCGCGATGCCCGAACTTGGTCACGCGGCTTTCCGCAGTGGAGGTGGGCCCCGCCAGCCACTTCCGGCCCAACGAGTCGAGCGCTTCGCGCACCGCCGCCTCATCCAGTGCCATCACCGGATGCCGGTTCGATTTCTGATTGCACGCATTGGTCAGAGCGTTGAGCGAGAGGGGATAATAATCCGGCGTCGTAATTTCCTTCTCGATCAGCGCGCCGAGCACGCGTACTTCCACGTCCGATAAGAGCAGGTCCACAAAACCATCCTTTCACATACGCCACAATTCCGCCGCACAAGAATCCGGCAGGAATGGCCTGCTATTATAGAACGCCCTCGCTGCGTAGGGGAATTCACTGTACTTCCCCACTTGTAGTGTTCCTTTATTGTTCCTTTCTCGACGAAATGCTACACTGCGTCTCGCATTCGAGATTCCCAGTCGCAACCACAGTCACTTTCGCCTGGTGAGGAGGACCTCCATGGCAGGGTTCATAACTTTTCTCATCGTTCTGCTTATCATTTTCGGAATCGCTACGTTTTTCTCCGGGCTCTTTACGGTACCGACGGCCAAGGCCGCGGTCGTGCAACGATTCGGCAAGTTCGTGCGCGTCGCCGGCGCGGGATTGAACTTCAAGTTTCCCTGGATTGAACAGGTCGTGGCCAAAGTCGATCTGCGCGTTCAGCAGCTCGACGTCAAGATGGAAACCAAGACCAAAGACAACGTCTTTGTCAGCATTCCCGTCTCGGTTCAATACCATGTTTTGCCGGACCGCGTTTACGAGGCCTACTACAAGCTTTCCGACCCGAAGGAACAAATTGGCTCCTTCGTCTTTAACGTGATCCTTGGCCATGTTCCGAAGATGATCCTCGACGAAGCGTTCGAGCAGCAGAACGCCATTGCCACGGCAGTCAAACAGGAATTGGACGGGGTTATGGAAGGCTTTGGTTATGGAATCGTCAAGGCTTTGGTTACCGACATCATTCCCGATCCCAAGGTCAAGGCTGCAATGAATGACATTAACGCCGCGCGTCGCGAACAGGAAGCTGCCAACGCCCGAGGCGAGGCGGAGAAGATCCTGAAGGTAAAGCAGGCCGAAGCCGAGGCACAGAGCAAGCAGCTTCAGGGACAAGGCATCGCCAACCAACGCAAAGCCATCATCGACGGACTGAGGGAATCGGTGGAAACATTCAAGGCCGGAGTTGAGGGCACGTCGGCAAAGGATGTGATGATGCTGGTTCTATTGACGCAATACTTCGACACCCTCAAGGAAATCGGGGCGTCAGCCCACTCCAACACCATCATGATGCCCCATAGCCCCGGCGCCTTGGTCGACTTCTTCGACCAGATCCGCAATGCGGTGGTTCTGGGCGATTTGGTCGGCAGCGCACAGCAAAGTGGTTCGGCCTCGGCCAAGCCCGGCGCGACGGTGTGAAGTACAGCATCTCTGTGAACGGCCGGGAATCATAAATCGGCAATCTTGAAGTCTCTGGGCCACGGAGGACCGCCATGGGAACGACTCCTTATCCCGAACCAATCGCAGAAACCATGCGTTTTGTCGGACGCCAGCCGGAGACCGTCGAAGAGACGCGCATCCCGATGAACCTGCTCGAGGACCTGGCCCTGAAGATCGTCTATCTCGCTGGAGAACTCTCACTCCCCGAGTTGGGCAGGCGGATGCAGCTCCCCAACAGCGTTATTTTTGAGATCTTCGAATACATCCGGAAGGAACAGGTCGTCGAAGTCGTCGGCATGGTCGGCAGCGCCCATAGGATCGTCACGACGTCGAAGGGCCAAGCCGAGGCGCATCGAATAATGTCGCGCGACATGTACTCGGGCCCCGCTCCGGTATCCCTCGCGGCATACGTCGAAGTAATGCGCGCCCAAAGCGTAATGGATGTCGTGGTCCACCGGAGCGATCTGCAAAGTGCTTTCGAGAATCTCGTCGTCAGCGACAACATGTTGGACCAGTTGGGAGCGGCGCTCGTTTCCGGGCAATCGATCATCCTGTACGGCCCCACCGGCACGGGAAAGACCATCATCGCGGAGACCCTGCCCCGGATCTATAAGGATTCAGTGTGGATTCCCCACGCGGTGGAAGTGCAAGGCCAGATCATTACGGTGTTTAACTCGCTGATCCACAGGTCGCGGGAAGAGATGATGCCGGACGATTGCGACCGGCGCTGGGTCCTGTGCCGCCGGCCGCGGGTAATGGTCGGAGGCGAACTGACCATGGAACTGCTGGACCTTCAGTTCAATCCGGCGCTGGGTTACTATTCCGCTCCGCTACAGATGAAGGCGAACAACGGCATCCTTATTATCGACGACTTCGGCCGCCAGCGGATCAGTCCGGCGGAGCTCCTCAACCGCTGGATCGTGCCCCTGGACCGCCGCGTTGACTTCCTGACCTTGGCGGGAGGGAACAAATTCGATATCCCCTTTGATTTGATTGTCGCGTTCTCTACGAACTTGAATCCTGCCAGCCTGGCTGATGAAGCCTTTATGCGAAGGATCCAGACCAAGATTAAGGTTACTTATGTGACCGACGAGCAGTTTGACGAGATCTGGCGCCGGATTTGCGTGAAGTCCGGCCTGGAGTATGATGCCTCCGTCGTGAGTGGCTTCAGACAACTCCTCGCTGAGCTGCATCAGCCTCTCCGGGCTTGCTATCCGCGGGACATCATCCAGCACATCTGTTGGAAAGCAAAGTACGAAGACACGCAGCCGCTGCTTACGATGGGTTCCATCCGAGAGGCATGCGATAGCTACTTCCTACGCCCCAGTACTGACGCGGAGCCGGCGTAAGCTCCGCCGCCCGCGCTGCCCTTCTGCCTCGCGCCTGGCCGGCGGGCTACCGCGCAGTATTGTCGCATGGCATTTTCAGAGCTGCCGGCTCTTCTCACCGGGATAGGAGAGACCGATGGGACTTCCGGACGGCCCCAGTGGGGACGCCCCATTTTCTTCTTGACAAGGACCAAGCTATTTAGGCTACTATAGTCGGATGAGGACGGAGGCCAGGTCCGTTGTGATTCCAGCGCGCGCCAGCGAGTCCCTTGGTCAATGGCGAGCCGAGCGGACAAACTGTACCACTGGGACTGTGACTCAATGTCCGTGTGTTGAAAAACTCTACGAAGCTGAGAACTTACTCAAAATAAAGGGTCGCAAAAACGACTTCTTTGAAAACGAAGCTGAGAACATACAGAAAACAAATCCGGTTACTGTAAACCATATAAATGAAAAACATGGGTGCATAATGTCCGGCATAGATGTCGCCAAAATGTCGCTGGCAGACGGTAGAAACAGCCAGGTACCGTCGCGAAACCCAGGCAGACCCTGACCCCAAAGCCGCCTTCCCAGGCAGCCGCTGCGAGCAATCCAGACATAGCCCTCTTTAACTGAAACACCATCCCGCTTCTCAGACAAGTTACAACCTTCATATCTCCGTAACAATTGCTTAACATGGTTACGGCCATGATAAGGGTCTGTTGGGTTGGTTTGCCCCCCACGCGACATTCACCACTTCACCGTGCATCGAGGAGAGAAGCATGTCTCTTGAAATTCAAGAGAAGGAGTTGCAAGGAATCATCATTCTGGAGCTGACGGGCCGCTTGGTGTTAGGCCAGGAGAGCATGGACTTCCGCGGCAAAGTGAAAGAGGTACTGGAAAAGAGCGACTGGATCAAGGAAAGGTGGGGATGGAATACCCGCGTCGTGCTCGACTTGGGAAAACTGAGCTTTGTCGATAGCGCGGGCCTCGGCGCGTTGATCGCCGCGCGCACTTCCTCCCAGCACCGTGGCGCCGGCATGAAACTCGCTAACCTGACCAAGAAAATGCGCGATGCCTTGACGATCACCAAGCTTGCGACGGTCTTCGACGTTTACGACAGCGTGGAAGCTGCTATCAGTTCCTACTCTCAGGCCGAGCCCGTTCCTGGCGTGGCTCCGGCAAAATCCTAGCCGCGTTATTTCTTCATCAAATCCAACACCGCGCTGGTCATCGATTTCACCCCGGTGCGGAGTGTGGGCTCGGGGACCGGCGCCCACAAACTGGAGTGCAATCCGGGTAGCGGCACTCCGGTGCGCCGGCTCTCTGCCAGCTTCCCGGGATCTGCCGCACCCAAGGTAAATTGGCAAATCGGAATCTGGCGGTTTTCGAGGCCGAACCGGCAGAAATCCTCACTGGCCATGACCGCCGGGACTTCCTCAACGTTTTCCGCGCCCAACGCCTGTTTGAAAACCTGTGCCAGCCGCATCGTCAGTTGCGGGTCGTTGTAAGTCGACGGGGTGTACTCGCTCTTGCTGGCGGTCACAATCGGGGCGCGCGATGCGGGAATGCCATCAGCGGCGGCGATGCCCTGGGCCATGCGCTCCAGCGCCGCCAAAATATGCTGCCGCACCTCTTCCTTGTAAGTGCGGATGGTGAGCTGTAAATGCACGTCATCGGGAATGATGTTGTAGCGGGTGCCACCATGAATCGAACCTACCGTCACCACAGCAGGATCGAACGGCGAATTCTCCCGGCTCACAATAGTCTGTATCGCCAGGACGAACTGCGCCGCTTCCACAATCGGATCTTTGGCCACTTGGGGAGCAGAGCCGTGTCCGCCGATGCCGCGCAGGGTGACGTCAACAGAGGTTGAGCTGGCCAGAGCGTAACCCGGCGTGTAGCCGACCTTACCCGCCTCGACCGACGCGGCGTCGTGCAGCGCCAGAACAAACTCCGGGCGGGGAAAACGCGCGTAGAGGCCATCGTCAACCATCGCTTTCGCCCCGTCGATGGCTTCCTCCGCGGGTTGCGCCAGCATCACCAGCGTGCCATGCCATTGCTCCTTCAGTTCCACCAGCATTTTCGCCGTGCCCAGGAACGAGGTGATGTGGATGTCGTGTCCACAGGCATGCATCACGCCGACGTCGCGGCCCGCGTCATCCTTCGTTCGGACCTTGCTGGCATAAGGCAGCCCGGTCTGCTCTTCCACGGGCAGCGCGTCGAGTTCGGTGCGAACGTACACCGTCGGGCCGTCACCATTTTTCAACACACCCACCAAGCCGAAGCTGACCCTCTCGGGGTGCTTCGCGTATTTGCCAACATGCTCTGTTACCATGTACCCCAAACCGCGAAGTGCCTTCGCCACAATCGCCGAGGTTTTTTCTTCATGGTGGGAAAGCTCAGGCGCAGCGTGGAGCGACTTGTAAGTGGATAGAAGCGACGGCGTTTCGCGATCGATCAACTCATCCAGTTTGGCCTGCTGACCGCGTGCGGACGTTGCGGTGAGAAACAGGCAAGCAAAAGCAAGGCCGAAGAGCGTGGCACGTCGACTCACAGGGTCCTCCCCATTAATGGATCGTTCCTGACCGCTAGCGACCCGCGGCTTTTTCGGTATCGCTCCGGAAACAAGCGCTCGTCAGTATCCTGGAAGTTGGCGGCACATGGCAAGGAAAAGAGCACCGGCTTCCGCGACTAATCAGCACTCTCTGACAAATCCAGTCACGGTTGCTGCAAAGTGGTAGGATACTGCCGCGCCGGCAAATGCGAAGCGCGCTGGCAATTCTCTAGATTCGTAGGAGGACTCGTAATCATGTCGCGACTTTGCTCGATTATCATGGCCATCGTTTTCAGCGTGGGGTCGTTACTCGCGCAAGCACCGCCCAAAGTTAAGGTTCTTATTCTGACCGGCGTGAGTAATCATAAGTGGGCCACCACCACCCCCGTGCTGCGCGAAATCCTGGAACAGACCGGGCGCTTCGAAGTCCGCGTGAACGAAGAAGTGCGCGGGAGTGGGCCGGAAACTTTTGCCCCTTACGATGTGCTGCTGCTCAACTACAACGACTACAAACAAACCGCCGGTCCGTGGTGGGACGAACGCGCGCGCCAAGCCATGCTCGACTTCGTACGGACTGGAAAGGGATTGGTAAGCTACCACTCCTCGAACAACGCGTTCTGGGGGTGGGACGAATTCGACAAGCTGGTGGGCGGAACTTGGCGCGACACCGCGGGCCACGGACCTTATCACGCTTACACTGTTAAGATCGTGGACCAGGAAGACCCCATCACCAAGGGCATGCCAGCAACCTTCGCGGAGAACGACGAACTCTATCACCTGCTTTCGATGCAACCGGGTATTCACCTCCTGGCCGCGGCGTGGGACGACCCGAAGAACTGCTGGAAACCTGGTGAGGGCTGTGGGACAGGAAATGATCAACCGCTGATTTGGACCAATAAGTACGGTGTCGGACGAGTCTTCCAGACCGCACTCGGTCACGATGTTAAGGCCATGGATAGCCCCGGCTTTCGCCTTACGCTCGCGCGCGGCACGGAATGGGCGGCCACAGGAGCAGTAACGATTCCTGTACCGGCGGATTTGAAATAGAAGGTTGCCGCGACCTGATTTTACCAACTGTAGCGCGGACCTGTTTTGTAGTTCCGCGCTACACCTCTGTACCTGCCTCACTGATCGGGGTCTTCCGGCGCCGCAGCACCAGAAGTCGGCAGGAGTTTGTTTAAGCCCTCAAGAATCTCTCGCTCGTGAGGAGAGAACTGCTCACGCACATGCTGGCTTTCCAGGAAGGACTGGCGCTGGTCGGGAGGCAGGTCGCGCAGGTGCCGGAAGGCCACCATCACCGCTTGCCGACGCGCCGGGGTCAAGTCACACCATTGCGGGAAAATGTTGCGTGCGTACTGCCTCTGGGCGGGTGAAAGGCCTTCCAAAATCTCTTCGCGCTCGCGGACACGCTCTTTTTGCTGAGGGGTCAGGGCGTTCCACTGCCGCAAGCGCTCGCGAATCAACTCCTGACGTTCTGGCGACAGGCGGCGGAACTGCGGGTTATTCGCCATAACGCGTCGCTGCTGCATGGGCGGCAGCTCACGAAGGCGCCGAAAGATTCCGCCCGGCATGGGGCGCTGCTGTCCGGTGCTCCCGCCGCGTGGGCCGCCAGGTTCCGCTCCAGCTTCCTGCTGAGCGCCGGTCTCGTCTCTGTTTTGGGCCTGGGCCGACGCCGACAAAAAAAGAATCGGCAGAAGCAATGCCCAAAGGAGATTCCGACAGAGGAGACGTGGGCTTCCCGTCCGGATGCAGCCGTTGGGCGCTGCAGGTTCAGTTGGCAACCCGTGATTCTCCCTTGCGAAGTTCCGAAAGCACATCGAAGTTCGCGGCCAGATCATAGTCTTCCAGTGCCTGCGCATCTTTGTCGTCGGTCGATGCAGCGACTGCTGACTGATAATCGGGGGCGGCCTGTGCAGGCCTCACTCCCGCACGGCCAGCAACGGCTGGGTGATGCACACTCGCCACTTGTGCCGGGGCCCGTGCGCCGCTCGTCGTCTGCGGTTGTCGCGCTGCAACTTTCGATGAGTCGGATACCGGCCGATGAATACGCGTGGACCAAACCACTCCGGCTATGACCAAAACGCCAAGCAAAGCCAGCGCCAAGCCGCGAGACCATCCCAGGCCCCAGCCCCCCCAGGCCGAGCGACTGGACTGCCGCGCGTCAACGGCTTGGCGAACACGCGGGTCAAACTCCGGGGTGGGCTGGATCGGCTTCCATTCGTCGAGCACAACACCCAGCCGCGCATGCTGCTCCACAATTTTGCGGCAACGACAACACTCGCCCAGGTGCGCCCGCACCTCCGATTCCGCCGCTTCGTCGATAAGGCGGTAAGCGTACCCAATCAGTTTTTCAGTTTCAAGGCATTTCATATCAGGCCCTCCCGGAGCAGTGGCTCCAGGCGCACGCGCAACGCTTCGTAGGCTCGAAAAAGTAACGATTTAACAGCGCTTTCCGAGACGCTCAAGATTTTGGCAATCTGGCGATAATCCACTTCCTGGTACTTGTGCAAAATCACCGCCGCGCGCTGATTCTCCGGCAGCGCTTCCACCGCTTGGCGAATCAGGCGTTCGCGATCATTCTGCATCAATCGCTGCTCCACCGTCGGCTGGGGATCGACAAACCTCTCTAGAACCGGGCTGCCGTCGGAGTCATTACTGGGCGTGTCGGAAACCTCATCCTTTCGGTCGCGAATCGCATTGAACGCCAGGTTTGTGGCAATACGATAAAGCCAAGTGGTAAATCGGGCCTCGGGTTGATAGCGTTCCCGCGATTTGTAGACCCGCAGAAAGACCTCCTGGGCCAAATCCTCTGCCAATCCTCGATCGCGCACCATGCGGCAAAAGTAACCGACCAACGGGACCCGATAGCGGCGCAGCAGTATCTCAAAGGATGCTGCATCGCCTTGGCGGACCCGCAGCATCAGATCAAGGTCGGTCTCGATGGCCATAGTCGCCACAGTATATACAACACTTTGGCCGTGAGAGAGTTGCGGCAAACTCATAAAAAGATCCGGCTGTCAGGATGCAATGGGCCAGTCGGCATAGTGCACCATCCCGCACGCGTGAACTCAGTAATAGGACAGCCACTTTACGAGGACTGGGCTCCCACCTCGTACCCTACCCCTTTGAGTTGTCATATCATATGATGCCATTGGCAAGAAATTGGCGGTCAGGTGCAGGAGCATGCCTATGGACGATCAGGAGGTTCTAGGTTTCATCCGCAACCTCATTTCGAGCACGCAGGACAAAACTGAACTGTTGTCCGGAGTGGTCGCCTTGTTACATCGGGAGCGCCACCATTATGACTGGGTTGGCGTGTATCTGCTTGACGGCGAAGAGCTTATCTTGGGCCCGTACATAGGGGAACCTACTGCCCACACACGGATTCCGCTGAACCAGGGCATCTGCGGCGCGGCGGCGTCCACGGGTCAGACCTTGATCGTGGACGACGTGAACGCCGACCCTCGATACTTGGCGTGTAGTGTGGAGACCCGCTCGGAGGTCGTAGTACCCATTCAGCATCAGGGCCACATGCTGGGCGAGATCGACATCGATAGCAATCAACCCGCGGCGTTTACGGCCGGCGACCGCGACCTGTTGGAGGCCGTTGCGGCGCTGCTTGCAGAGGAACTGTAGCGAGAATCCTCGGGCCTCGAAATCAGCGGTACGCTAAAGGCCGCATCCTTGAAAAAGGGGCCATCAGCGTGACGCCCAAACGGGCCGAGGCAGTCATCCCAATACGGAAGAGCGTTGTCCCTTGCCCTGGGCTTTGGCAGCATACATACTCTGGTCGGCTTCGTTCATAATTTGGTCGGTAGTCTTGCCCCGTGTCCATTGGGAGGCGCCCACGCTGAGGGCCAGTTCGAAGTCCTTCAAGTGCCCGCTTTGGTTCCAGTCCTGCACAAACCTTTCGATGCGTCCCATGACCACTTCAACATCATCCAGGGGAGCGTCGGCCAGGATGATCAGGAATTCGTCTCCGCCGTAACGGATGACGGCATCGGAGCCGCGCACGGCAGATCTGAGAATGGTCGCGACCTCCAGAAGTACGAGATCACCGGTAGTGTGACCAAACCGGGAGTTGATTTCACGGAAGAAATCTACATCGATCATCAGAAAGCTGAGCGGCTTCTGCAGACGCTCGGCACGCCTGACGTATTTCTTGAGCATGTCGTCGAGCGAGCGCCGATTGTAAACCTCCGTAAGTGGATCACAGAAGGACTGGAGGCGCAGAAGTTCACTGTGTATCGCTGTCGAGATGACCTCGCCTCGCGTGTGCCGCAACTTCAGGCGGCTGGAAATCGTGTAAGTGTTGAAAAGAATCAGCAGCGCGATCAGCGCCAGGAAAAGCTCTCGGGAAACGGAGATCTCAAAATGCAGCGCGCCCTCGCGCAGGATGGCGCTGGGGAAAAGGACCGCCACCAAACCCGCCCCTACCAGGATGCTAGTGCCCACAACAATGACCCATTGCTCAAAGTCGCGCCGCTCCAATGCCGTCAGTTGCTCGCTGAGCCGGGCGAGGATGCTTTCCGGCTTATTTTCAGGTTCCGCTTGTTCCGGTAATTTCGTAGACAAATGAGAGTCCTAATCCAATGGATATGAAAAGTGTTTTGCGTTCGCGCGTTCGACCATTTTGAACGGCGCAGTGTACCCTAATTGGACCACCTGTGCAATAAATAGTACTGCTCGGGAATTAACTACGTTTGGACGGATGCCCGCTGCTTTCCCCGGAACGAAACTCACAATTGAACGTTGGCGAATCGAGCAGCCCGCGCGGCGTCAAGCCTGCGGAGAGGAAGCCGCCACAATCCCAGGATTCGCATCCCTATCACCCGCGGTCGGCGGCCGGCAGCTTGAAGCCGTCGACCGATCAAAATCGAAGGTTGGGCTCGCGAAACCGCTTCCTCTGCTACAATCGCATTCCTTGATGAATGAGCAGAAACCCATCCTGGTCGTCGCCGGCATCATACAGAATGGTGACCGCATTCTGATATGCCAGCGTCAGCGCGCCGACGCCTACGGTTTACAGTGGGAATTTCCGGGCGGCAAGGTAAACGAGGGAGAAACTCTGCCCGCCGCACTCCACCGGGAACTGGAAGAAGAACTGACGATTCAGGCGGAAGTCGGCGGGGAGGTTTTTCGCCTTCGCCACCACTATCCCGACCGCTACGTGGAAGTGGTTTTCTTCGCGATTGTGAATTTTGACGGCGAGGCCCGCAATCAGGTGTTCGAGGCCATCGTCTGGGCGCCACGGGCCCAGCTTCCGCAGTATCACTTTCTGGAAGCGGACCGCGAACTGGTAACTCGTATCTCCAGGGGGGAGATTGTCTAACTTCTATCGTAAGACGAAGCTCGAAACTGGAAATTCGAAACTCGCAGGCGGTTCTTCCACTTTTGAGTTTCGAGTTTCCAGTTTCGACAACGTACGCCTCGCTGTCCTCTTAGTGGCCGCTGTCATCTTCCCCGCCGCTTTTCTATCCGCGCAGGTCGAAACTGTGGAATCGACCCAGACTGCCACCCTCTGGGTCAGTCATGGTCGCGTGGAAGGTCACTTGGCCTTGAAGTACTCCTCCGACGACGCTTTCTCGCCCGATGCTTCTATATTGGCCGTGGTTGCTGGCGACAAAGTAGTATTGATGAACCTGCGCGCCGTAGAATCCCAGAAGGTCTTGAAACCACGTTTACCTAACATAGAAGACTTGGAGATCCACTCGGCCAGTTTCCTTGCTCCACACCAACTGTTTCTACTCGCCAACGGAGCTTTCCGTGTCAAGGGCAACAAAGGGGTGAGCACCACTCCCCTGCTGGCATTCCAGTGGAACTCCGAAGGAGACCACTTGGATGGGAAGGTAGACGCAGTGGGCGCCAAAGGCGGGTTTAGCCCGGCACGCTACTTCCCCGGAGTGCACTACCTGGTGCTTTATAAAGATAGCAACTTTACCCTGTGGAATCCGTTGACGGGCCAAAGCGGATTGATCAATGTCGCCGCGCTGACCCAGATTCCCAATCTCTATGAGTTTTCTCCTGACGGCCATTGGCTGCTTCTGGCGCAGATACAAACCACTTCCAGCGCAGACCCCTCCGTGGTGGAATTGAAGACCCATAAGTTTGTGGATGAGCTGCACGGGCATGAAGGCACTGTCCTGAGCATGGCCTTCTCCCGCGACGCGACGAAAGTGGTGACCACGTGCGCAGACGGCAAGTTACGGGTCTACTCAGCCGGCGATTGGAAGCTCCTTGAAACCCTCGCGGGACACCACGGGCCGGTGCATCGGGCGGAGTTTTCACCCAACGGCAAATGGATCGCCTCCGCCGGTGAGGACCAGACAGTGCGCGTGTGGTCCGTCGAGGACGGCACGCTGCTGCAAACCCTCCAGGAAAGTCAGGAACCCCTGCTGGACGTGGCCTTCTCCCCCGATAGCCGGTTCATTGCCGCTTCCTCGGATAATTTGGTTCTCACGTGGCAGCGCCAGGGGGGAGAATGAACAAACACGGGATTCGGGAGACGGGACACGGGACGCGCAGCGGTCGGGGTTCGTAGTTGGGGGGCATGACTTGGGGACGCGGGATTCGGAACACGGGATTGAGACCTTCGGGTTCGGAATTCGGGAATCCAGAATCAGGGGTTCTGGCGTGATCCGTATCTCCAAAGCCCCGAGGACCAGCGCAACGGATAAACGGCGGTAGCTCAGACCCCGTGTCCCGTATCGCTAGCTCCTAACCCCAAATCCCTAATCCCCGCTTTTGTGTTAAGATTTCTTGTGACGAAGCACTTCACGAAATGGCGCGAAGCAACAAACTTTTGCCCAAAGTCGGAATGGTGAGTCTGGGCTGTCCGAAGAATCTTGTGGACAGCGAGGTAATGCTGGGAACCCTGGTGAATCAGGGTTTCGAGCTTACGCCGCGCCCCGACGAGGCTGATGTCATCATTGTCAATACCTGCGCCTTCATTGAACCCGCTAAGCAAGAGTCCATTAACACCATCTTGGAGATGGCCGAGTACAAGAAATTCGGCGCGGCCAAGACATTGGTGGTGGCGGGGTGCCTGGTGGAACGCTACCGGCGGGAGATTCTCGAGCAAATTCCGGAAGTCGATTACGTCATTGGCACGAATGAGCTGGAGCGCGTGCTGGTAGCTTGCACCGAACAGCCCCAACCACCCACAGCGGGCGCTCCGGCGGAGCCCTACCTCTATCACGAGTTTACCCCACGGGTGCTCTCCACCCCGGGTTATTCGGCCTATCTGAAAATTGCCGAGGGTTGCGACCACCCCTGCACATTTTGCGTGATTCCTCAAATGCGCGGCGCCTTTCGTTCCCGCCGATTTGCCTCGGTCATCCGCGAGGCGGAAAACCTAGCCAAGCAGGGGGTGCGCGAACTCACGATTGTTGGCCAGGACACCACGAGTTATGGCGAAGACCTGGGTCTGCGCGACGGACTGCCGTCCTTGCTGCGCGAGCTGGGAAAGATTCCGGAACTGGTCTGGGTGCGTTTTCTGTACTGCTACCCGAACCGAGTGACGGACGCGTTGATCGCCGCCGTGGCGGAAACACCCAAAGTGGCAAAGTATTTTGACATCCCTCTGCAGCACGCGAGCTCAAGCGTCTTGAAGCTGATGAAGCGCGGTTCAAACGGCCAGCAGTTTCTGCGCTTGTTGGAAAGAATTCGCGCCGCCGTTCCCGGCGTAGCGCTGCGGACGTCGTTTATCGTCGGCTTCCCCGGCGAGAAAGATGATGATTTCAAAACTTTGTTGGATTTCGTAGCGGCAGCGGAGTTTGACCATCTGGGCGTTTTTCTCTATTCCAACGAGGAAAGCAGCGGGAGCTTTGCCTTGCCGAACCAAGTACCACCGGCAACCGCTCGCCACCGGCAGAAGCAACTGATGGCTCTCCAGCGAAAGATCTCAAAGCGGAACTTGCGGCGGATGGTGGGAACCTCATTGCCGGTGTTGGTGGAAGGAACGTCGGAAGAGACCGAGTTGCTCTACCAGGGACGCAGCGAGCGGCAGGCTCCCGGCATCGACGGCTGCATCCTCATCAATGATATCGACGGGGCCGCGCCGGAGGCCGGAGACGTCCGCTGGGCCACCATCACCGAAGTGGGCGACTACGATTTAGTGGCGCGACTGGAGTCAAAAGTCTTTGCCGAGAGGCTAGCGCCGGCAAATCGGTTGCCGGCAGTGGGCGCACTGGTGCAGATTCAGCCGGCCGCCGCTATTACTTCAGCCTGAAGAAAGATCATGCGCTGCCCCGTCTGCAAGCAAAGCGTCACCTGGGAAGGCAATCCCTTTCGGCCCTTTTGTAGTGAGCGGTGCAAGCTCATCGACCTGGATAACTGGTTGGAGGGACGTTATCGCATTCCGGCGCCGCTTGACCCCGATGAAGAGAACGCGGGGGAAGAGGAATCCACGGACACCAAGGGGGAGCGTGACTGAGCGGCGGGCGGGACCGGCCATTTGGATTGCTACCGCGGGGGGGGCTGGCTACTTTCCGATCGCCCCAGGAACCGCGGGATCTCTGGTGGGCGTGGCCGTAGTGGTGGGCTTGGCTCAGTTGCCCCTGCACCGCGGTGCGGCCATTGGCGTTCTGGCGGCGGCTTCACTGGCCCTTGGCGCATTGGGTGTTTGGGCGGCGGGGGAAGCGGAAGAGTTTTTTGGGCGCACGGATCCCGGCCAGGTTGTGGTAGACGAAGTCGTCGGCCAGATGCTGACGTTCCTGCTGCTTCCCCACGCCACGTGGAAATGGCTTGTGGGTGGTTTTCTGTTATTCCGGGTGTTCGATATCGTCAAACCCTTTCCGGCTCGACAAGCAGAGCGAATTCCGCGCGGCTGGGGTATCATGTTAGATGATGTTTTTGCGGGCTTGTACGGCATGGCCGTGCTAGCCGTTATAGGATTGGTCAACCGATGAGCTTGTGGAAAAAAACTGAGAAGCCGGAGTCGGAAAAGCCCGAGGGGAAGGATGCTGAGAAGCCTGGACTCCGCGTGGACAAACCCGCGGGCACGGGGAAGAACCGGCCGCAAATCACTGGCATCGATCCGCGTGCCGCGATTCCCGGGGGAGAGATCGTGATCCGGGGCAGTGGCCTGGCCGAGGGGGGCATCCCGCCGCAGGTGCAATTTGGCGATCAGCTCGGCGGATTACTCCTGAGTTCATCGAATCGACTGATCGTTCGCGTCCCTGATGCCGTCGTCAGTAGGAACCTGACGGTAGAGACCGGGGCCGGTACGAGCATACCCGCCTCGGTCGTGGTGGGCGTGACCATCGGCGAGAATCTGCACCCGGTGGCCAATCCCGCGGTAGATGCCCAAGGCAATATCTTCACTACATTCAGCGGCACGCGCGGACAGAAGGTTACGACTTCAGTGTTCAAGATCGATTTGAATCGGGCCATGCAACCGTTCTTGAGCGAGATCATGAATGCGACGGGAGTTGCCTTCGACCGCGACGGAAATCTGTACATATCGAGCCGCATGGAAGGGTCGATCTACAAGGTGACGCCGAACGGAGAGCGCTCCACCTATGCACAGGGCATGGGAGTGGCAACGGGAATCGCCTTCGACCGCGACGAAAACCTCTATGTGGGTGACCGAACGGGCACAATTTTTAAGATCAGCCCGGACCGTCAGATTTTTGTCTTCGCCACTATCGAACCCAGCGTGGCGGCTTATCATTTGGCCTTCAGCGCTGCGGGCGACCTTTATGTAACGGGACCCACAACCTCAAGCTACGATCACGTGATGCACATCTCTCCCGCTGGGGTGGTCACATCTTTTTATCGAGGTCTCGGACGGCCGCAAGGAATGGCGTTTGACATCGAAGGCAATCTTTATGTCACCGCTTCGCTGGCAGGCAAACGCGGCGTGGTGCGCCTCACACCGGACGCGCAGGCGGAGTTGTTTGTTTCCGGCTATGATCTCGTGGGACTGGCATTCGGCCGCAACGGGTCATTGATTCTCGCCACCCACAACTCGCTGGTCGAGCTCGCGCTAGGCATTAACGGATTGCCGCTGGTGAAATAGCTGAAAGCTGATAGCTGAAAATGGATGCCGAAATTATCGCCGTGGGTTCGGAACTTCTGACCCCTCACCACACCGACACTAACTCTCTCTATCTCACGGACAAACTCAACAGTTTGGGAATCATTGTCCGATTCAAGACTATCGTGGGGGACTCGAAGGAGGACCTCGCGGCGGTACTGCAGGACGCGCTCGACAGATCACCGCTCATCGTGCTGACCGGCGGACTGGGACCCACGGAGGACGATTTGACGCGCGACGTGGCAGCAGAAGTATTGGGACGCCCTCTGCACGAAGTCCCCGAGCTGCGCCAGCGCATCGAGGAGCGCTACGCGCGCTTGGGCCGTGCCATGCCGGACAACAATCTGCGGCAAGCCCAGGTGCCGGAGGGTGCCGAGTGGTTGGAAAACCGCAATGGCACGGCGCCGGGAATTTGGATCGAGTACGAAGATAAGATCCTGGTGATGTTGCCGGGCCCGCCCCGCGAGCTCGAACCGCTTTTCGATATCACCTGCGTTCCCCGCCTGGAACGCGTGGCTCCCGCCGAACGAATCAGAACGCGTGTGTATAAGGTGGTGGGATTGCCGGAATCAGAGGTCGACCAGCTCATCGCCCCGCTCTACCGCCCTTTCACCAACCCCTCGACTACAATCCTCGCCTCGCTCGGCACCATCGAAGTTCATTTGCGCGCTCGGGCCGAATCGGATCAGCTCGCGGAGGAAAAGCTGGCTGAACTCGGCGACAAAATCGAGTTGGTTCTCGGAGACCGTGTTTACTCCACCAAAGGCGAGAGCTTGGAAGAAGTCGTTGGCATGTATCTCGTCATGCGACAGAAAACCCTTGCCGTCGCGGAAAGCTGTACGGGCGGTTTGCTGGCCGAACGCCTGACGCGAATTTCCGGAAGTTCGACGTACTTCCTGGGCGGCGCCGTCTGCTACACCAATGGGATGAAAACCCGATGGGCTGGTGTTCCAGCGGACATGATTAAAGAGCACGGCGCGGTTTCCAAGCCGGTTGCCCAAGCGCTGGCGGAAGGCATTCGGAACCGCGTGGGAGCGTCGATTGGAGTGGGAATCACGGGTATCGCCGGCCCCACGGGTGGCAGCCACGATAAGCCGGTGGGATTGGTTTTCGTTGCCCTCGCCGACGAGCGCGGAACACAAGTCCGCCAATTTCAGTTTCCCGGCTCCCGCGACCGGGTGCGCCTATGGGCAACACAGATGGCGCTGGAAATGGTGAGACGGAGAATTCGGGATTAGGGGCTCGGGTTTCGGGACACGGGCTAAGGGTCACGGGACACGCGACTCGGGGTCAGGGGTTCGGGTTTCGGGACACGGGCTAAGGGTCACGGGACACGCGACTCGGGGTCAGGGATTCGGGGTTCGGGACGCGCGACTCGCGATTCGGGGTTAGAGATAGCTAGGATGTAAAGGCACAGAAAATGCTTTCACTAGCGCCGCACGCCGGAAGCTGGACGCCGAATGCAAGATTCGAAATCCCGGAAACCCTAACCCCGAATGCCTAATCCCGGATCCCGTACGCCGTGCCCCGTATGGCGTGTCCCGTTCTTTCAGCTATGCGCGCCTTCATTGCTATTGATCTTCCTGAACACCTTCGTGCTGCTTTGGCGAAAGAGCAACAGGCTTTTCGCGGTGCCTGCCGCGACGCGCGTTGGACTCGGCCGGAGGGGATACATCTTACCCTCAAGTTTCTCGGTGAGATCTCCGACGCGCAAACCAAACAGGTGGTGGAAGCGCTCGACCAAGTCGGCCAGTTCGAACCGTTCTCCGTGGAGGTGAAAGGGTTCAGATTTTTCCCCCAGTCGCATCGGCCCCGTGTTTTCTGGGCTGGAGTCACGGCGCCTCCTGCGCTCGTGGAACTTGCCGCGTATGTTGAGGGCCACATGGAGAAAATCGGGTTTGAGCGGGAGGACCGGGCATTCTCGCCACATCTCACGTTGGCGCGCTTTCCAGTGCCGCGCTCACAGCCGGCACTGGAAGTGGCGGTGGGCGCACGAGCCACAGCTTCACTGGGGAAGTTTGAAGCCTCGGAGTTTTTCCTTTTTGAAAGTAAACTATCGCCGCAAGGCGCGCAGTACCGGAAGGTGATGCGCTTTCCGCGGTAGGGCCGAACGGCGTTCGGTCCCTAGCGAGCGCCGCTCGGCCCGACGATTCCTCTAGATGAAGATAACTAACTTATGATCGCCGCGACGACGACGCTTCTCGCTTATCTGCTTGGATCCATTCCCTTCGGATACCTTATTGTACGCTGGCAAAAAGGGATTGATGTCCGCCGCACCGGCAGCGGCGGCACGGGCGCCACTAACGTCATGCGGAATCTCGGGATCATCGGCTTTATCGCCACCTTTATTCTGGACGTGGGAAAAGGGATCGCGGCCGTTATGCTGTCAACGCGCCTCGCTTCAGGAAACCCGAAATGGATTGCTGCTTCCTCGGTCGCGGCCATTCTCGGCCACTGCTTCCCTGTCTGGCTCAAATTCCGTGGCGGCAAAGGCGTGGCCACCGGAGTAGGAGTCTTCATCGCCCTTGCTCCCGTTCAGGTCGCGCTGGTGTTGGTGATCTTCGCCATTATTGTCGCGATCTGGCGTTATATCTCCCTCGGATCGATCATCGCCACGGCGGCGTTTCCGCTCCTCATGCAATTTATGAAGCACGCGCCCTTGCCCATTGTCCTAGGAGCGGCAGGCGGCGCGTTGACTATCATCGCCATGCACCATGCCAATATTGGCAGGCTGGTGAAGGGGACGGAGAGCAAGCTCGGGAAGAAAAAGTCGGAAGTAAGAAGTCAGGAGTCAGGAGCTGAAAGCCGGTAAACCGTTATCGGTGATTGGCGATTTGTGATTGGTGATTTCGCATTGTAATCATGGTGTATTTCTGCTTGCCTTGGAAGGCCAGCCAATCACAACTTACTCATTGCAAATCACCAATGCCCGGGGGGCGAATGACCAGTGACAAAGGACGAAGGACAGCTTTCATGAAACGCATTTCCGTCATCGGTGCGGGTAACTGGGGCACGGCCTTGGCAGCAACGTTTGCGCAGTTGCGCCACCGCGTGGCGCTTTGGGCTTACGAAGTTGAAGTGGTTGAGAGTATCCGCTCGCGGCATGAGAACGATCTCTTCATGCCCGGAACCAAGCTGCCGGAAAATCTTACCGCCACCAACGACCTGGGAGAAGCGCTTGCGGGCGCGGAAATTGTGGTCACGGTTATGCCCTCACATGTTTGTGGGGCGCTTTTTCAGCAAATGCTCCCACACCTGCGGCCCGAGATGATTTTCGTCAGCGCCACTAAGGGCCTGGACACCGCGCGCTTGATGCGCATGAGTGAAGTCATCCGCAGCGTGGTGGGTGAATCCTTCCCGCCTCGCCTGTGCGCGCTCTCGGGGCCCAGCTTTGCCAAGGAAGTCATCCGCGGCGATCCCACCGCTGTGGTGGTAGCGTCTGACGACCGCGATGCCGCACGGCAGATCCAGCGCGAGTTCGCTTCTCCCGCATTGCGTCTTTACACGTCGAGCGACGTAGTGGGTGTGGAATTGGGTGGGTCGGTGAAAAACGTTATTGCCGTAGCCGCCGGGGTAGTGGAAGGACTCGGCCTGGGGCACAATCCCACCGCTGCGTTGATTACGCGCGGCCTTGCCGAGATGACTCGCCTGGCCTGCGCTTGCGGAGCGAGGCGAGAGACCTTGGCCGGCCTCGCCGGCATGGGCGACCTTGTGCTGACCTGCACCGGTGACCTCAGCCGCAATCGCACGGTGGGGGTGGAATTGGGCAAGGGGCGCAAACTAGCAGATATCATAGGGTCTATGCGCATGATCGCCGAAGGAGTAAAGACCACCACCGCCACCGTGGCGTTGGCTGCAAAACACCACGTGGAAATGCCCATCACCCGGCAGGTCCATCGGATTTTGGAAGGTGAGGTTTCCCCCCGCGAGGCCATCCGCGAGTTGATGGAACGGTCGCTCAAGGAAGAGTGAAGTGCTGAGCCCGGATAACTCCCAAAGAAAGCGAAACAGGCCGTCAACTATCGGTTCCCTCCCCTTTCTGCCTCACAAGTGAAAACCGAGGGATCCGCTTACTTACACTGGCCGCATTTCTGAGCGAGACACATTGCCATCCCCGTTTGCGCCGGTGCCGTTGGATGCTCGATTGTCTGCCAGCACGATGATGGGCGTGCGAGAAGGGTTCAGAGACTCGGCCCCCACCTCCTCGTCAGTGGTGGCGGGTCCCGTGCCACTGGTCAGCAATTTATTCAGAATCGGAACATTCGCGCGGTTCGCTTCCACAAAGTCCACACCCAGCGCCGTAAGCGTGGAATCGGAGTTGTCCGCCAGCAGGATGTAGTTTTTGCTTCGGAGATAC
Source organism: Terriglobia bacterium (assembly GCA_052139985.1). Taxonomy (GTDB): domain Bacteria; phylum Acidobacteriota; class Terriglobia; order UBA7540; family UBA7540; genus Bog-366. The sequence continues at coordinate 6,931 of JBKQVI010000191.1, read as the reverse complement.
CACATCGTAAAGTGCAGATAATCGCGGGGAAACCCCATGCGTATTTCGACTTCGTTAAGTGAAACTTCCGGCCTATAGGGATTGATGCGGCGATGAATATAGAGCAGCGCCAGCACTGCCAACCGCCGGTTCAATTCGCCGTCGATGCTATCCATGAAGTCAATCGAAGTGGAAAGTGGGACCGGTTCGGGCGCCTCCTTTTTGTAAGTGGCATCGTATTCAGCACGGCGCTGTGGGTCGGACAATACATCGTAGGCTTCCTTCAGGAGGCGAAACTTGTCCGCATCGCCGGTGCCTGGAATATCCGGGTGAAGACGGCCCGCCAGAAATCGATAAACGCGGTAGATTGTGGCGGACTCAGCGTTCGGGCTGATTTGTAGGAATTCGTAGTAATCCAGCGTTTTCATGATGCTCTCTCCGGCGGGCATATCCCATAGCACGCCACTGCGCGACCAAGGCAGGTTTCCGCGAGTTGGCGATTAAGTAATAAACGGTCAGGCGGTCCCGGTCAGGTTTTAACATGGGGATCGGGCCAAGCCAATAGTACGGGCGTACTGGCGTTGGGGTATCCCCACCAAGTGCGATCTACACCCACGTGAATCCGATTGACACAACTTATTAATTCACAGTACCCTCCACGGCACTGCCCAGGCCTCGCGAACCAGGGATCCCGGCTGCACGCATTGCCGGGATCGACCCGTGAATACGATAATGCACCAGCTAAGTACGCATCTGAGTAGTAACCGACTCGACGTGATTTTGGTTATCTGCGCCGCGACAGCAGCCTGGGCGTTTCCGTGGACGGGCGCGAATTGGTTCCGCAGGGCCGAGCAATGGTGTGTCAAGCTGGCACGAAGGCGCCGGCTAGCCGTGCTGGTTGTAGGACTCCTGGCGCTAACGGCGCGCGCCGCATTGCTGCCGATCCAGCCGATCCCCCAGCCGCGCTTCCATGACGAGTTCAGTTACCTGCTCGCCGCCGACACCTTTGCGCACGGACGAGTGACCAATCCGACCCACCCGATGTGGATGCACTTCGAGAGCTTCCACATCCTGCAGAAACCCACCACGATGTCAAAGCTCTACCCCGCCCAAGGCATTTTCTTGGCGGCAGGGCAGGTGCTTGCCGGCCATCCTTTCTGGGGAGTGTGGTTCAGCACGGGGCTGATGTGTGCCGCGATTTGCTGGATGCTGCAAGCATGGATGCCGCCTGGTTGGGCATTGCTCGGCGCTCTGCTGGCAGTGATTCGTCTGATGACTTTCAGCTTCGGGGGCAGCAGCGATTTGGCCAGCTTTAGCCAGTGGGGCAACAGTTACTGGGGAGGCTCCGTGGCAGCCATTGGCGGAGCCCTGGTATTGGGGGCGCTGCCGCGAATGATAACAAAGGCGTCAGGTGCCAGGTGCCAGGTGTCGGCGGGAAGCCTAACCGTGCGCAACGTGCTTCAGGAGTCAGGTCCCAGGTGTCAGGTGTCAGGGCAAGCCCCAAGCATCCGCGACGCTCTCCTGATGGGTTTGGGCTTGGCTACTCTGGCCAACAGCCGGCCGTATGAAGGCTTCCTTCTCGCCCTGGGCGTGGCCGTTGTGATGTCGGTACAGTTGGTGCGTAAGAAGGGGCCGACACTCGGCGCGGTTGTCAGGCGAGGCGTGGCGCCCCTGCTGCTGGTGCTGCTTCCGACAATCGGCGCGATGGGCTACTATTTCTGGCGCGTCACCGGCAGTCCTTTTCGCGTTCCATACGTCGTGTATCAGGAAACCTACGATCCTGTGCCGCTACTTGCCTGGCAGTCCATGAAGGCCGTCCCGGAATATCGCCGCGCCGCGATGAAAGAGTTCTACCTCCAATGGGAGCTCAGCCAATATAGGTTCGCGCGTGAGCATCCTGCCAAATTGGCGGCGGAAAAGGGTGGCGGCATCGTCGGCTTTTTCTTCGGCCCATTATTGTTAATGCCCATCGCTGCCTTGCTTCTGGCCAGGCGCGGGAAGTTCTTCCGCAGTTTGCTCAAGCCCGGTAAGGCACGTCTGCTTCTGCTCCTCTGCGCTCTCCCAGTTGTGGGGATGGCGCTGCCCGTTTACTTCCAACCGCATTATGCCGCGCCTCTGACTGCGGCTTTGTTGGCCCTGGCGACGATGGCCATGCGGCAATTACGGTTGTGGCAGTGGCATCGTAAACCCGTTGGCCGGCAAATGGTGCGAGCGGTTCCAGTGTTGGCAGTCGCAATATTGGCCTTGCACACAATTGTCCTTATGGGGCAACGCGGGCTTTCTGCATCCCGTCGGGACTTCGGCCGAACTAGGATATTGGCTCAGCTCCAGGGCTACTCGGGAGGCCAGCTCGTCATCGTTCAGTACACCGCGAACCACAACGTGCACAACGAGTGGGTTTACAATGACGCTAACATCGACGCGGCAAAAGCGGTGTGGGCGGGCGACATGGGGGTTTCCGCTAACGAGGAGTTGATTCGGTATTTCAAGGATCGGCAGGCTTGGTTGCTGGAGGCGGACGATTCACCCCCGAAACTGCTCCCCTATACTCCTTTGAGCGGCAGACGGCGCGACGGGAACTAATCGGAAGGCCCCGTTGCCGCAATTCCCGTTTATTGAAACTTAAAACTGGAATTGAACTTCCCCACCTTTGCCATTTCAGCCGGTGTTCGGATCGATCGGCCCGAGAGGCTCGCCAGACCCGCACAGAATGCGAACCATGCGGCGTTGGCAGGGATATGAAGGTTGAAGTCGACAAAGCTGTGGGTAAGCAGACCGCAGCAAGCAATCGCCGCGCCCAGTTGAATCCATCCGGGCTCACGCTTCAATTGCACACCCAGGTTCCCGAACGCCAAGGGGAAGAACAAGACCAGGGCGGCGAGAACCAGCACTCCGCCGAGCAATCCGGTCTCCGTCAAAACCTCGACATAATCATTGTGGGCGTGCTCGATGATCAAATCCTGTGCGTCGGTTTCATAAGGAGGGTAAGCCGTCACAAAGCTCCCCATTCCCGTACCTATTAAGGGGTGGTCACGGAGGATCCCCAGTGCGTCTTTCCAGAGAGCCACCCTTCCCACTCGAGTCTCATGCACGTAGCTGTGGATTGCCCCCAGCTTGTTGAGGACGAAACCCGGGACAAGCCAAAAAAACAGGGCCGCCACCGCCACCAGCACCAACCCCGTCGCGGCAACTCGCATTCGCCGGCCGGGGAGCGGATTACGCCAAATCAGGACCCAGCCCAGAATCGCTATCTCCGCCAGGACTGCGACAAAGCCTCCGCGCGAGCCGGTGAGAAGCAAAGAAACAAGAGGGACGAGAACGGCAAACCAGAGCAGGCCATTCAACGGATCGCGCTTCGGCCGCGAGAGAACGTAGGTGGCCGAGATCGGAATGACAAGCTCCATCAGGCCGGCGTAATGGTCTCGATCGACATACGGACCGAAAGGACTTCCAACGTCGTGGCCTACCCAGAGGATCCTGGCGGGGTTCCAGAAGAATTGCAGGATGGAAAGAAAGCTGAATGCAAAACCGAAAGCCAGCACCGCGATTCCCACGCGGCGCCAGGTTAGAACAGGAGAGTCCGCGAAAAGCTGGATCACGACGAAGAACAATGCAAAGTCGCCGGCAAGTGCGAGGAGCGATTCCCTTGTCGCAACAGGGGTTATGGTCCGATGAAAGATTAACTGTATAAGTCCCAAGACGAGAAACAGGACAATGGGCACGTAAAGCGGGGAAAAACCTATTCTCAATTTTCCCGATTGCAGGCAGCCCAGCATCCACAGGATCAGAACGAGCAGGGTCAGGATGGTGAGAGACGTCCACGCCCAGGTGTAGACCGCGCCAAAGGGCAGAGGCGCCAGCAAAAGCGTCAGCCCCAGCATCACGCGGGCGATGTAGAACGCTCGCGGTATGGATCCACTCCTCAAATTGCCAGGTTCCGCAAAAGGGGATGTCATATTAACCCAAAAGAAGGCGCGCGCTTAGTGGTCAGACGCCGTGCAGGTATTTCCCATTGCCGGTCCCAACGGACTCAGAGCAACCGTATCGAGCCAGAAGCTGCCGGTAATCTCCGTCGGAAAGGCCCGGCTGCGTATCCGCGTAACGGCAATCTGGACAATCTTTGTGTCCGCTCCCGTGCAAAACCTGAGGGTGATCGGGTGCCAAGGGGTCGTTCCAATAGTGCTCTCGCTCATCATGTTCAGGCCGCGCTGATGAACCGGGTCCGTTATCCGCAGCCGCGGGCCGCTGTCAGAAGTGATGTTTTGCGAGCGCACATAAGCTGTCAGCAGATATGTCTGCTCCGAAACCACCGGCACATACTGATACAATGGCGTGGACTCTTCGTTTCGGCTCACCGTGAAATCTATCCGCAAACAATACTTCCCCGAGTGAGCCGGCGCATCCGAAAAATCGAGTGCAAGGTAAGGGCCTGGCTGGTTGCGCCAGTCGAAGCCTACACCCAACGGCGTCTGTTCGAAGTCCCCATTGAACACCAGATTGTTTTCCGTACCCGCCCCAGGATTCGAAATCACACCCAACCGTTCCAGGTCCCGCCACGCCTCCTGGGCCTCTTCAAACCGTCCGAGCGCAAGCAACTGCTCGATATAGGGGCTGGCTAAAGTAAGCGGAAACGACGTTCCGGCCTTCACCGCTTCCATCCAGACCTGATGAGCCTTATCAGCCATGCTGTTGGCAAGCAAGAAGTTCAAATAGTCAAGTTTGAGGCGGGGGTCTTTCCCCGGAGGCAAAACCTTCTTCAGGATGAGATCGGGATCGTCCAACGAACCCAGACATAAGTGAAAGGTGGCGGGCGCGTAGGACGGATCGAGCTCCAAGAGTCGGCGGAACTCCGCCATGGCTGCATCCGTCTGTCCCGCGCGCAAGAAAGTGTTTGCTGCCACCCAATGCAGTTCTGGGGTCGCCGGACTCAGTTTAACGGCACGCTCGACACCCTGCGTGGCACACGCCGTGTCGCCATCCAGTTCACAGACGAACGAGAGGTCAGACCAGTAGCGCGCCGCGTACGGATTCAATTCTATGGCGCGGTGAAGGTGCTTCAAGCCTTCAGCCCGATCGGCTTCCGCCAGAGAATCACAGAGCACCATACCCAGGCGGTGATGGAGTTCTGGGTTGGAGGGATCCAGCGCAATGGCTTTCTCCAACGTCGCTGTTTCACCAGACTCGCCGAGCACCGATACAACGGCGGTGTGCAGAGCCTCTCCGACCAGGAACACCGCGGCTGCGCCCACTACCAGGAAGAAGGCCCAGCTTCGCCACCGAGGTTGCAAGGGGACTTCGAAGCTTAAAAAACGCGACCACCGGGAAGACGAGAGCACCGTAGACTCCGCCCCCGTCCTAAGCTGCCGATGGAATTGTCCCTGCGTCAATTCGAACAGACCCCTTGTAGAACGAGTCGTGTAACGTAAACTCACTTCCGCCAGGAAAAAGTCATTATAGTCCTGGCAGGGGGACAGCATGGCATTTTATTGGTAGCACAGCGCAGCACGACCGCAACCCACCCTGTAGGGGCCAGCGGCGCTGGCCCTAGGCCGAACGCCGTGCGGCCCTACAAGGTGCGCGAAAATTCTCGCTCAAAAAACAACAGTCTACGTTGCTGGAATGCGGAGGTCGGAGCGGGCTTGCCCCCAGTGAGCGAGGTCACAGCCTCACTGATGGCGGGCAACTTGTGGCGCAACTCAAAGCGACTCGGCAGGAAAACGAAAACTCGGCAAGACGTCTCGGCCTGTCCTGCTTGATGATTCTATCTGACTCCGCCCACTGACGCGCTGGACCATGGCGACATCAATTTCCACGGCCACTGACCGTTGCAGCATTTCGACGGACAGGAGCAGTTTGCACCAGTTCTTCTTGCGGAGCAATATCCCTTCCAGTCCCCGCAGTGGGCCTGCCGTAACTCTTACGCGATCGCCACATTTAAGGAAGGGGTGGGGTTCCGCCTTGACGGGACTTTCGACCACCGTCCGGATGGCCTCGATCTCCGCATTGGCGATGCACGCCGGCTCTCCCCCATAACCCACTACAGCGTGGACCCCGGGCGTACTGAGGATGGGAAGCCAGTGTACGAGAGGGCCGCGGAGGAACACATAGCACGGGAAGAGGGGCAGCGAAACACGCTTGACGCGGTCCTTCCACTGGTGAGCAGTCGCGTAGAGGGGCAGGAAAGCTTCAAACCCTTTTCCCACCAGGATTCGCTCAACACATTTCTCATGTTGATGGCGAGTATAAAGTGCATACCAGCCATGGCGAGTGTCGATGTCTCCCACCGGTACCTCCCGTTGGGTCATGGGTTAGGCGACTCCGCCGCTGAACCCATGGCAGTTACTAAGCAGTATATCCCCGCCCTGAACGGGTCAGGGACGTCATGACTACAGTTCTGAATGCAATGCGCCGTCCACGATCGTAGCGGGCGTGTCAGCCATTGCAGGAGAACAACTTAGAGTCCAACTCGACCATGCCTCAGTTTAGTCAAGCTCGTTTCCCGGACGGGCTTTCGCGACCTGGATGCCTCGAGTAGCTCGCTACTCGCATATGGCCAAGCTCATCTATTATCAACTATTCAATGGAAACTTCAAGTCCCACCCGAAGTAATACCCACATTCGTACCTTATGGAGCGGCGTCACGATTGCGCGATCGCACTGGGGAATGAATCGGTCAACGCAATGGGCGCTAACAAATCGGCGATGTTCATGATGCTCACCCACGGTCCGTCGACCAAGCATCTGGTGGTGCATTTTGATGTTGTAGCGGCGAGTTTACCTCGCCATAAGGCGGCGTGAAGCCGCCCCTACGCCGAACTCGACCACTATTTGACCGCCAGGGTAAATTTGTTCTAAGAGATCGCCACAGAACCCTGATCGAGATTGAGCCCTCGGGTGGTGTCCGTTTGCAGGGGTTTGATTTCGCCCTTCCGCGGAGGGAGGGGCCTTGGGC
>JBKQVI010000190.1:0-6450 GCA_052139985.1 Terriglobia bacterium | reverse complement strand
CTGATTGGGACAGGCGAACGAACTTATGAAACCTAGACCTCCTCCCCAACCCGCCATTCTCCCTGTCCTAAAGCCTTTCCCTGCAATGGCGACAGACAGGGCTAGCGATTATTTTGGACAGCAGTGGAAGGACAGCGCCCGCTGCGCGGGCTTTCAGTACAACCCATATCTTTAGGCTAACGCTTATGGGGCACCGCCCTGGGTAAGCAGAGAGGCCAACGTCTTTCTGCGCACTGAAGGGGCGCGCCGGCTAAACCCATGTCACGATCGACCCCTGGCATTGAAAGCGATGGTGGCATGCCCCCTTCAGCGCCCAGGTATTGAATGGGAGGGTGCGGGTTGACCCAGCCTGTCGGGCGGGACCGGACTTTGTACACTTTGGATGGCCCCCCGGACCAAACCCTCAAAGATTGCAGCACAGACCACATCTGCGGTTTGGCGACCGTCAAAACGTAAAGATTTTACGGGATCAAAAATCGAAATCGACGAGGCCGGAATTCCAGAGGGCGAATTGGGTGACCAGGGAGATTATTTCGTCGGGCTGTGCCTGAACGTCGGAAGACCCTCGCCGCAGGTAAACCACATTGTCCAGGGTGTACAGCGGCATTTCGCCGCGCGCCACGGAAATTCTACCGACGGTCATTCCTCGAATGTCGTCGAAGGCGACCTGTACTGGTGGTGATACGGGTTTGATGCGCGTGCGGGCAAGCTGGTGGATTTGCCTTTCCAAAGCATCCTTCCTCTTGAAGTCGAGGTCCAAACCCTTGGCGTGGCCCGTATCGTCGAACTGGATACCGTTCCGCTTGCAAGGGGAGTGCTTTTGACCTTAGACTCCTTTCCTCAGGCGAGAAACCGAGTCCGTTCCGGTCGGCGGGCCGCGTCGCAACGTTCCAAAACTCCGCGATATTCTGAGGACAAAAGAAAACGGAGTCTTCTTGCCGTAGCAATTTCGACACGGCCTGGGTAGCTTGGTAGCAGAGGGGATGATGGGGTTGGGCGCTGCGCAGCAGAATATTCGTGTCAACGAGAACACGCATCAGAGCTCGCGGCCTTCATACATGGCTTCACGGCTGACCGCATCATCAGACAGGGGAGGAGTGCGACGATGACCAGCAGACCACGCCTCAAACGCCGCCGCTCGTTCCTCCGGCGACAAGCGTTTCCTTGCTGCGGGTAGCACTGTCCCTTCCACCACCGAAAGGACGTATTCTTCCACGCTCATTCCGCTCGCTTGCGCTTGGGCCAGTAGTCCGGCTTCGACTTCTGGCTTGAACTTCAAAGTCACCGTCATTGCTTCTCTCCATCCATTCAACTCTGATATTACCCTATCGCCAGAGGTTTGGCTTGTCTATAGGAAAGCAACCTTGAGACGCAGACCGAAGAGTCAATGTCTGCGCCCCCCGCGCCGTTTCAACAGAATTTGACGCGCTTCAGTATCGCGGTCGCGGTCCTGACTGCCCCCACCAATCGCTTAACCGCCCTTCGGCCCATCGTCCCGGCCGTGTTGAAAGCGCTTCCGCTGGTGAAAAAGGGCGAAGTGCGCGAGATTGGCGCATAATAACGCGCGGCCGGCATCTGCCCGGGGCGTCACGCGCGGGGGGACGCTGGTGTCTGTCCCCTCCGTCCATACACGGATAAATTTCCAAGCAAATCAGAGCAGAAACGCTTCGGCTTGGCGCGGGCGACCACATTACTCCATTTCCTCAGCGGAGGCCGCTATCCCATCTTCGACATGCGGGTAAGGACGGCGGTCACCAGACTGCTCAACAGCCGAAAGTTGCCTTACACCGTTGAATATTACTCAGATTCATTTCTACAACTCTTTAACGGACTGGCCGACTGCTGCGAAACGACGGACGACCCTCGAAAGCTGGACAGGGCCCTTTTCACCTACGGTGCAAGTGAAGATCCTGCTGGATGAATGTGTTGACGAGCGCCTGGCTCATGACTTTGCCGGCGTCCCGTATTCCGTTTTGCGGCCATTGAGATTTGGAATGCCCTATATTTCGTGGTAGGCTGGACCCATGCAGATCACCGTCAATGTTCCCGACGATCTTGCGGCACCGTTGTTGCCGGCGGGAGAGGACCCTGCCCGCGCCGCCTTACAGGCTTTGGCTTTGCAAGCGTTCCGCGAACGCCGCCTGACCGGCTATCAGCTCCGCACGCTTTTGGGCATTTCCTCGCGTTACGAGCTCGACGGGTTTCTGAAAGAACATGCCATCGAGAAGTACACGGCAGAGGATTTTGAGCAGGACCTGGAAACATTAAGCCAGAGCTGTGACAAGGTCGGGCCCGTCGCATGATCGTCGTTGCCGACGCCTCCCCCCTCCACTATCTGGTGCTTATTCATGCGGCAGAAATCCTCCCCACTCTGTATACGCGAGTGCTTGCACCCCAGACAGTGGTTGATGAGTTGACACGGCCAGGAACGCCGGGAGCGGTCGGGGCTTGGATCGCCCAAGCGCCCGCATGGCTGGAGATTCATCCGGACCCGCCCCTCGATCCTACTCTTGCCCTCCTCGACCCCGGCGAGCGTGCGGCCCTTAGCCTTGCGCTGTTGGTTCACGCTGACCGCCTGCTGATTGATGATTGGGACGGTCGTGCCGAAGCCCAGCGCCGCCATCTCCTCGTAACCGGCACCTTAGGCGTTTTGGCCAGGGCGCATCAATTGCAATTGCTCGACTTTGATGTGGCCCTCGCCCGGCTTTCCCAGACCAATTTCTATCTCTCCAAGCAACTCGTTGATTCCATCCGGCATTGGTTGTTAACCGGTCAAAAGCAACCGTGATCGCATCGTCCCGATCTTGAATTGCCGTCTTGAGGCTCGCGCCACGACGCTCAGAATTGGGCCCCGCGACGCGGGTGCGCGTCGAACCTCGCCATGGCACGGTCGCGGATGGGGCGTGAAACGGGACGAAGGACAACGAACCTTGAAAAACAAGACCACGCGTGCTTGAGTTGGTAGCGGCGGAGTGGGACAATGATCGTGGGCCGCGCCCATCATGTCCCGATGTGAGGTACTTGAATGATGGACAACAAAAGTCCAAAAGTCTTGATCACTCAGAAAGTCCTGCGCGGGTCTGGGTGCGATGAGGTTCTACAGAGAATCGCCACCGTCTATGATGGCAATCAAGAGTATCGCGTCCTGGCTCCCGCTCAGGCAAGGGGACCAGTCCTTGAATGGATGGAACACCTGAGCGTTCATAAGCCAGCGGGCGTTAATTCCGAAGAGGTGGTTCAGAACGCCGATCGCACCTTCGTCCTTAAAGCTTTTGAACGGGAGCTTAAAAGGCAGGCGCGTGATACGAATAGGGCGCAAGGGTTGAATCCTGATAGCGAGCATTGCGATGCCCAGATATGCCTGAACGGGCATGTTCTTCATTGTGACGGCATGCCGTTTAGTTCAGCCTGTTTTTGTCCGAAATGCGGCGCGCGCTGCATTGATGAGTGCTCCGCGTGCGAGGAGCCTATCCGCGGAAAGCACATATACCAAGTGGGACCATATTCTCTGCCTCAATTCTGTCATAATTGCGGGCACGCCTATCCCTGGATGGAAGAGCGCCTGCGAACTGTTCGGGAGTTGCTCAGTAATGAAAGAAAATTGTCAGTTGATGACTTGAAGAGCCTTTTGGAAGACCTGCAGTACGTCATGTCAGACCCGAAAGCCGAGCTTGTACCAGCCAAGAGGAGGCTGATAGAGTTCAAACTTGAAAATGTCTCTAAAACGGTGAGGGAATTCGTACTCGATCTCGCCGCAAAGGTAATAGTGGAATCCGCGAAGCCATGACCCCACTTTACAAGCGGGGCCTCTGCGGGCTGAAGAGGGCGCGCAGCGCGGACATGCTCCTCAATGTCCGCGGCATTTGGTTTGGGTGCCGGTGCGCGGCCGCGCGGCCAATCTCGCCATGTGACGTGCGTCGAGCGGGCGCGCGCTGAATTTCGTCATGTAACGCCCGCAAATGCGGCGTGAAACGGGAATGAAAGGCCGCGGACCTGGGAGCGCAGGACGCGCTATTTGCTTTTTTCCTATCGGTAGACAATAAACAGACACATGTTGTCCCACGGGAATGGGCGCACGCGTAACACTTCCACGGTCAAGACCTCTGCGATCTTCTTTCGCAATGACCCGATCCAATCCGGGACAAAGTGCTGGAATTGAACTAACGCCAACGTGTCCCCATCCCGCATGCTATTCCAAATTCTCTCCAAGTGAGAGACGTGGATTTGTTCACCGTTGAACTTTGATTCGCCAAGCCCATTGTCCGGGTCAAGAAGAACGAGATAATTCAGATTCTCCTGTCGAGCCTTCAAGGTTTCAACTATCCTGTTAATATATCGGTCTCGTTGACTGAGAGCGGCTGGGTAGGCTTCTATGTCCGAGAATAACTCGACTCCCATTTGGGAGCACAGGTTTGTAATCCTCGGCAGGCTCCTTGGGTGTCCATTGTCATGGTGGCGGCGTTCCTGCGCAAAAAACCTCGACACTTCCCGTAGTGCCTCCTTCACAGGTTTCTGATCACCTCCATGCAGCCCAACCATAGGTCGCAACATCGCAACCCAGAAGATTGACTGGCCGGACTGCCGCGCGCACCTTATTGCAACAGACCATTTCCACACATCCCGACTATCTGCGTAAAGCTCTGTTCGCATTTGTGGATCGTGAACGCATGATGCGTTGGTTACGAGAATCGACATTATCACATGCACTATGCGGCGTGAAACGGGAACGAAAAGTCGCGGACCACGAGGCGCGCAGCTCGGTTCCTCGTGTTAGGCCAAAACTCTTGCCGCCTCTGGCATGTCATCCCACGTTCGGCCTTCGAGTTCGCGTCCGGCTTTCTTCTTTCTCGTTCCGCCCCACTGTTTGAAGAAAAAGGGCACGCGTGCGTCCAGGCACTGGTCGCGGATTTCCAACACCCACGCCGCGTCCATGCGGCGGGCGCCGGGGCCGCATTCGCCGCCTACGATGACCCAATCGATGCTTTCAAGATTCAGGCCGGGCAGCGGCCCCAGCAGCGGTTCGAGGGAGAGAAACTTGACCCTGGCGCCGGTTTGGCGAAGGTGGTCAATGCGCGGTGTGTACTTTAGACTCTCCACGCTGACGCCCATCCGGATGTGCGGCGCCCACGGAAGCATGGGCGAGAGTTCCAGCAACCGGTCCGACCGCTTCGTAAGAACCTGGAATTTATGCCAGTCGGCGCGGCGCATCACATCGAAGGTCTTGACGATGAATTCCACCGGCACGTCTTTGTGAAACAAATCGCTCATGGAGTTCACGAAAATGGTCTGCGGCTTCTTCCACTTCAGCGGCAGTTCCAAGGCGTTCTCGTGAAGGGTCAGGTCGAATCCATTGACGTAATTCGGCTGGCGCATGGCTTGAAAACGCAAGGCCATCCGCTCGGCGTAGCAATGCTTGCACCCCGGACTGATCTTGGTGCAGCCCGTCAGCGGGTTCCACGTGGATTCGGTCCACTCGATTGCCGAGTTCGAAGCCATTAAACCGCTCCTAAAATATGTTGCGCTATCTTCACTGCGGTCGGTGCGCCATTCGGATTGCCCGCCGCGAAGCACAATAGGTAGAGCAAGTAGCGCAGACCAGCGGTTTAGGTCCGCGGCATTTCACCCGGAATCGGGTCTTTCATTTTCAAATCCGCGTGCGCCCATCAATGGCCAGGAGGGCGCGATCATTACCCAGCCAAGTCGGTCGTACCGAAACGGCAGGCGCCGACGTCACACCGCGACCATCTACGCGTCCCGCGGGGCGCAAGGTCGAAAAGCCGCGGACCTTGCGAATCAGGTCCGCGCTACTTGCTAAGCGCGTAGCCACGGTCACTGCGTTTGTGATCGTGGGATTTTCCCTCGACGAGGCCGAGATTTACCCGAGATTACAACGCCTATCGGGGCTCATTCTCGTTGCGCCTTAAACCGAGCAAGCACAGCCGCGTTGCTGCTATGATAGTAGACGACAGGGGAATTGAAAGCCTCAAGGTGGCGGAGGTGAGATCATGGCGGGCCAACGGGTCGATGTGACCGGCGAAGTTCTGGAGGCTGACGTCAAGCAAGGGGAGTTTCAACTCTGGATTGACGGGCAGACTCACGTTCTGGTGATGTTCTCGGATCCTCAGGAAGTTGATGTTACCACCGCCCTTCGGGACCACAAGTCTGTGCGCGTGCGGGTGAAGGGCCAGGCGGAGATGTCACCCCAGGGCAAGCTGCTACGTGTCACAGAAATCGAGGAACTGGCCCTCGCCCCTGCCAGCGAAGCTCCCTATGACCCCTCGGCGCCAGCCATCGAGGAGGTTCTGGCGGATTTGGCGCGTGGGGTGCCCGAGGCGGAATGGGACAAGCTCCCCAGCGACCTGACGGATAACCTCGATCACTACCTCTATGGGACACCTTGACCAACGGCGGGACAAAGAGTACAGCCTTACGGACTGCGCCTCGATGAAC
>JBKQVI010000189.1:0-59236 GCA_052139985.1 Terriglobia bacterium | reverse complement strand
AGGGGTAAAGGGGAAACCTCCTTCTTTTCGAAGGTCAGGAAGCAACGTGCCGCGGCGGCCACCAGTTTTGACCATGGGTTCTTCCCGTGATGGCGAAGGCTTTTGGAGTCTCGGTCTGGGAACAAGTTGTAGTTCAAACAAGCAAAAGGAAGGATGAGCCACGTATGGATTGGAACCGGCGGGATTTCCTCAAGGCGGCGCTCCTGCTGCCGGCAGGGGCGTATCTGGCAAGATTCCAGGCCTTGGCGGCGCCGCACGTGGGAATGATCAAGATTACCGCTATCAAGACCCTGGGGCTGGATAACCTGGGGGACGGCTGTCTGATCAGGATCGAGACCGACGCGGGTTTGGTCGGCTATGGAGAATCGGGGGTTACGGCGAAGATGGCGCGAGCCCGCATCGAGAATATTCAAGGGGTGCTCCTCGGGCAGGACCCGCTGGCGATCGCGCGTCACTTCCACTTGATGATAGACCAACAGCATCCGTTCATGGGTAACATCCCAACCATCAGCGGCATCGACATTGCGCTCTGGGACCTGGCGGGGAAAATTCTGGACGAGCCGCTTTATCGGCTGCTGGGCGGCCCGATGCGGCTGGCGGCCCCCATATACTCCGGCGCCGCTCCCCGCAATATCCTCGACGTAGGCGAGTGCCGCGCATGGGCCCAGAGGGTTCGGGAGGCGCCAGAGGGCTTCAGGGCCTTTAAAGTCGATATCACGTGTGCGGGTGTGGCTCGCCGACTGCCGTTTGCCGAGACCCTCGACGGGTCGGATTTCAAAAAAGTGGCTACGGGCTTCCAAAACGTCCGTACCGCCCTAGGCGACGATCTCGATATTGCGATGCACTGTCACAGTCAACTCGATACGCGCAGCGCGATGGGAGCGTGCAAGGCCATTGAGCCCATCGATCCGATGTGGGTTGAGGACCCGCTGAACGTCCCCTACTCGGAAGGCTGGCAAGAATTGCGGCGGGCCACGCGGGTGCCCCTTCTAACGGGAGAAAAACTCGAGTTGGTGCGCGGTTTCCGGCCTTTCCTGGACCATGGAACCGTCGATATCGTGCATCCGGACGTTGCCTATGCGGGAGGAATAACCGGCTGCATGAAGATCGCGGACTATGCCGCACTGACCCGAACGCCGGTGGCTCTACATGGCGGTGGATCCTCCCTGGTTCGGTTCTATGCCTCGGTGCACCTTGCCGGGGCGATTCAGCACTTCTTCAAGATCGAAAACGTCTATGGTATGGAAATGCAGAAAATGGCAGCCGACAAAGGGCCGTTGATCAGGAAGAGCGTTATGCAGTTTCCTGAAGGTCCGGGGCTCGGTCTCAATATCAACGAGGATTGGTTGCGACAACACATGGCAAAGGGCGAGACTTGGTGGGGCTAGCCGCGCTAAGCCGGAATTTTCGTTTTGGTGCTCCGGTCGTGCAAAACCTTCACCCGCTTGTCTCCAGCCGGGCAGTTCGAGTGCATGGGGTGAGGAGGATTTATGCGACTTATGTGGAAACTGGTGTTGTGTGGTGCTCTGGTGGGTGTGACGGGTTTGCTTCTGTTTGCGGTGCCGGGGGGGGCCTCTCATGATGGCGTGCCGCCTACTGTGTTACCCAACGGTTGGAAGATTACTCCTGCCGGAAGAATCGTGGCGCTGGCGGGTGACATGCCGCTGCGGGTGCTTCCCCTGCCGGATGGCCGCAGAGCTTTGGTTTTGACCGGTGGGTTTCACGACCACTCGTTGAGCGTGGTGGACATCGCGGGGGGCAAAGTCCTGCAAACCCTCGAGCTCGGGAAAGATTGGGCGGGCTTGGCGGCCGATTCCACGGCCTCGACCCTGTATATCTCCGGTGGCGGTCCGGTGACCAAACAGTTTATTGACGATTTGGAGAAGAACTCCGTCGATGCGGTGGTGCGCGAATCTTTTTCCCAGCCCATACTCCGCGCTTCTCTGCGGAGCGGTCGGCTTGCCGCCTTGCCCAGCCTCTCCATTCCGGGTCTGGCGGAAAATGACCGCTACATTGCCGGAATGGCGGTGGACCGCGACGGCGCGCTGTTGGTTGTGAACATGGAAACGGACACCGTCTACAAGGTGCGCGTGGAGGATGGCTCCGTACTGGCGTCGGTAAAGGTCGGCTTTCGCCCCTTTGGCATCGCCATCGCTTCCGATTCCCAGACCGTGGCCGTTTCCAACTGGGGTGACAAGTCGGTCAGTCTTCTGGAGCCTGCCAGCCTGAAGGAGAGGGTGCGCGTCCAGGTGGAAACGCATCCCACCGATCTTGCCTACGCTCCCGATGGCCGGCTCTTCGTTACCAATGCGGGATCGAACAGTGTAAGCGTCCTTGACGATGGCAAGGTCACCGAGACCGTCAAGACTTCGCTCGATCCGCGCGACCCCGTGGGCTCGACGCCCAACGCGCTGGCGGTAAGCCCGGATGGAAGATTCCTTTACGTGGCCAATGCCGACAACAACGATGTGGCCATAATCGGCATCGCCCAGAAGGGCAATTCCGCTTTGCTGGGGTTCATTCCCACCGGCTACTACCCCAGCGCCATAGCCGTCACCCGCGACGGCAGGAAGTTGCTGGTGGCCACGGGGAAAGGCATGGGCTCGCGCCCGACTGTCCCCATGGTGGGGAAGCATCCCACTACGGCACCCGATCCTTCGCACCCCTTCGACTATGTGGGCGACATCCTCTCCGGCCATTTGGAGATCCTCGATGTGCCGCACCCCAAGCAACTCCAGGCCTATACCCAGCAGGTGTTTGCCAATGTGCCCAAGCCCGAGCAGGCTACCACGCAAGAGGACGAGGCGCAGGCCCGCGAGGCCTTCAGCCACATCAAGCATGTGCTCTACATCATCCGCGAAAACCGTACCTACGATCAGGTGTTTGGCGATCTGGGTCGCGGCAATGGCGATCCCAAGCTGGTATTTTTTGGCAAGGATATCACTCCCAATGCCCACGACCTGGCCAACCAGACCGTGATCCTCGATAACCTCTACGTCAACGGCGAAGTCTCGGCCAACGGCCATGAATGGTCGAATGCGGCCTATGCCACAAGCTGGACCGAGAGGAGGTGGCCTGTCGGTTACAGCGGCCGCAGCGTGCCCGACTCCGATGACCGCGTCTCGGCTTCGCCCGCGGGCTATCTGTGGGACAACTGCCGCAAGCATGGAGTGACCTTCGAAAGTTACGGCGAGTTCGCGAGTTTCAAGTCCGATAAGAACCACGCCCCGCAGTTTGTCGGGGCGAAGGGCCTTGAGGACCACTACAGCCAGGCGTACCTGAAGCCCGGACGCGATCCGGAAAAGATTGCGTCCTTTCTCGACGATTTGAAGCAGGCGGAACAGACCGGTAACTGGTGGCAATTTATGGTCATGTCTCTGGGCGAGGACCACACGGCTGGCCTCGCGGCGGGAAAGTATACGCCCAAAGCCAGCGTCGGGTCGAACGACCTGGCGCTCGGTCGCCTGGTGGAGGCCATCAGCCACTCGCGCTTCTGGGGCGAGACCGCGATTTTCGTGATCGAAGACGACGCGCAAAACGGCCCGGACCATGTGGATTGCCGCCGCACGGTGGGTTTGGTGATTTCGCCTTATACCAAAAAGGGAATTGTGGACAGCACGCACTACACGACGGCTTCGATGGTCCATACCATGGAACTGATTCTCGGCCTGCCCACCATGTCCCAATACGACCGCGCCGCTACGCCGATGTACCGCTCGTTCCAAAGCCACGCAAACCTGTGGGCCTTTGACGCTCGCACCCCCCAGACCGATCTTGAGGCGAGGAACCCGGCAACGGGGCCGGGCGCCGTGGCCTCCGCCAAACTCGATTTCTCCGATTACGACCGCGCCGATCCCGACGCGTTGAACAAGATTCTGTGGGACGCGCTGCGGCCGGGTGAGCCTATGCCCGCCCCCGTTCATAGTGCAGCCCTCCTGCCGGGACGGTGATTCTGATGAAAACCCTTTTGCCGGCGGCGCTTCTCGCTTGCGCGTTGGCCGCCGCCGCTTCTCAACAGCCTACCCCCCCCCATCCACTCCGGCAGCGTCCGGCCGGCACGTGATCGTGGTCAGTCTGGATGGGTTCCCCGCTTACATGTTGAAGGACCCCAAGCTTCCCCTGGCGCTAGCAGAGTAGTTCCAAAAGGCGGAACAACGCGCTACCCCGCTTAAAAGCCGCGGACCTGAACGCAGGTCTGCTACGAGCTCCGGAAGCGGTGAATTAACTCCAGCAAGAACAAAAACATCTCACGCCAAGACGCAAAGGCGCAGAGGCGCAGAGGCCGAAAAGAGAAGCAAGGAGTGGTTTGATCTCTGCGTCTCAGCGTCTCGGCGCGAGTTGGTTCGTTTTATCGCCGCTTCACACGTTGCGCGATGTTCCACACTGTAGTGGTAAGCCCTTTTTGAATCATTGGCTGGGAGGCAGGGATTCGAACCCCGATACGCAGATCCAGAGTCTGCAGTCCTACCGTTAGACGACCTCCCAGTGAGGCACGGTGATACCAGTAAAACGGGTCGGGAATACTCTTGTCAAGGCTTCTTTTTCAAACCGGTGGGCGCGGCTCACTCCAATCGGCTATGGGGCGGCGGCATTTCGCCGCGAAATGGCGGGGTAAACCCGCCGCTACGACCGCCGTTGGCCGGGCAAGCCCGCCGTCGGAGCATCATTCGGCGGGGTAAACCCGCCGCAATAGGTGGTGTGCTCGGGCGTAGCGCCGGGCGTTAGAGCTTACGGAAAAAACCGCGGCACTGTCATTCTGAGCCCGCTTTTTGGGCGAAGAACCCCTGTAGTTTCCTTTGCTCGAGCACACTCACGAACTACAGAGGTCCTTCGGCCCGAAAGAACCGGGCCTCAGGATGACAGCTTTGGGGGGCATTCGGCAAGCTCTTGAGCCCGGCACGTGCCGCCCTAAAGGACGGCGCTACACTCAAATTGGCCGCCCTCACAAGGGCGGCGCTACGTTCAATCGGGCACACCGGCCTGCAATTCAAATTTAGTGTAAGAACCGATCCGTTAGGCAGGACGATCAGAATAGACGGAAGCTGACTTCGACCATGACGCGCACCGGTACCGGCGCACCGCTGCGAAGGGCGGGCTTGAACTTCCAAGTCCTTACCGTTTCCACCGCTTTTTCATCCAGGCCGAGACCGAGGGGCTTTACAACTCGGCAATCCGTCACTGCCCCGGCGGCATCGACCGTGATCCACAGCACCACCGTGCCCTGGTACTTGGCCTTGCGGGCCTCCTCGGAATAGGCGGGCTCGGGCTTGTAAATGGGGATGGGAGCGCTCACGCCGCCACCCACGCTGTAGACTCCACCGCCCACGCCGCCACCCTCGCCGGGGCCCAGACCGCCGCCTTTGCCGGAACCGATGCCTCCGCCGGAACCGCTGCCAATGCCGCCGCCCCAGCCCGGACCGTTCGACGGAGGACCCACGACTCCGCTGGGATCGCCCCAGTTGGCGTTGGCGGCCATTTGCGGCAGCTTCAATTCCGGCGGGCCTAGCAATGTAGGCGCTACCTGAAGCTGGGCGTTGGGGTTGGGAATCACCGCCGCGGGCGGGGCAAGCTGCACCTTGGCAAACTTGGGGATGGCGCCCTTCGACGCGGGCGTGGGCGAGCGATCGCCACCGCCTCCGCCGCCTCCGGCCTTTTTGGCGCTGGCGGGAGTGATCAGGGGGAGGTACGGTGAAATATCCACCACCTCGGTTCGCGTGGCGGCCTTTACGGGCTGCCACATGCGCGCCAGGATGTAGGGTAACAGCAAAAGGGTCAAGGCGATGGCGTGCACTAAAGCGGAATTCACCCACGAGGCCTTTTGCATCCGAAAGTCGTGCCAAATGTCGGGCGGATACGGGCGGGCCTTGAAGATCAGCGATCCCACCAGCTCGCCCAAGGCAAACCCGGCGATGACTCCCAGGAGCAACGTGGTCTCTTGCCGCCAAAACCAGCCGCCCACTCCCAGGACCAGAGCAAACGCAAACGCACAAAGCGCGCGCTTCTCCTGCTGCTCATGGTTGTAAAGTCCGATCGGGTCGCGAGGCTTCTCAAATGCCACCTTGAGCTGGGAAGGGAGGTCCATGAACCACGGGCGCATGTCCGTGGCAGGCAGCGTGGCTTCACCGCGATAGTATTGCGCCGGAACCGTAACCTTGGGCTCGCGCAGCCAGTCGCGAATCGAGCGGAAGGCGGACACCAGAACGGAAGGCGTCTCGACAAAAGTGACGTTGAATGGCGCGTCCCGTCGGGGCGGGTTCTGAGGAGGTGTCTTTGCCGGGCCGGCTTCAACCTGCTGGAGGTTGCTGGTGGACATTAACCTTTGTTCCCATTCCTCGGGCTACCCTTACGCCCGCACGCGTGGCTTTCTATCGCTCTTAACAGTGATGGCGGACGGTGTGCCAGGGTTGTATCGGTTGAAGGCGGCAAATCATCCCCTCCGACCTTTTTTTATACTACCACATGAAGCGCGGAGGGATAAAGCCGAAGATGTCCAAAGAATTTGACAAGAATCTTCGTTGGAACCCTCCGGCGGGTGTAAGCGCGGACAAAATGACATTTTGTCTCTCGCCGACAGCGGGCAGCGGCCCCCAACAGACCCTTATCCAACATCAATTACCATTTCGGAACACCTGGAAAGCACATTCTCACATCCGATACCCAAATCCCTTTCCGAGCAGCTTGAGATACACCCGCCGACTTGATACACTCTCCCTTCGACTTCAATTTCAAATTGCGGACGGTCAACCTCTTATGCCAGCACGAACCAGTTTCCTCGATCCACTGGAGCCCGCCAACGGCGAACACGGCAAGCTCTACGTCGTGGGCACGCCGATCGGAAACCTTGAGGACATCACCCTGCGCGCCATTCGTATCCTTAAGGAGGTTAACCTGATTGCCTGCGAGGACACTCGCCGCACCGCAAAACTCTTGAATGCATACAAGATTCAGACGCCCATGGTCAGCTACCATCAGCACAATGAAATGACGCGCGCGCCGGAACTTGTTATCCAGATGGAAGAAGGCAGCAGCATTGCGCTGGTCACCGACGCCGGCATGCCCGTCGTATCGGACCCGGGGTTTCGTCTGGTGCACCTTGCCGTTCGCCATAGCATCCCTGTGATTCCCGTGCCAGGCGCGTCAGCCTTCGTGGCCGCGCTGGCGGCTTCCGGAATGCCCGTGGATAAATTTCGCTTCCTGGGGTTTCTGCCCAGCAAGAGGGGCGAGCGCAAGAAGGCTTTGGAGGAAGTCAAGGAAGCCACCAAGACGCTGGTCTTCTACGAGGCTCCGCATCGCGTGCTGGAGATGCTGAAGGACGCGCGAGAAATCCTCGGCGAGCGGGAAATCGTCATCGCGAGGGAAGTGACCAAGGTGCACGAACAGTTTCTGCGCGGAACCATCGGCACTGCCATCGAGTATTTGAAGAATCGTCCGGCGAAGGGCGAAATTACGGTGCTGATTGGCCTACATGCAGATTCTGACGCTAACGAAGGCGCCCCGCCCGCAACCTCCATCGTCTCCGAAATTGAAGTGGTGATGGCAGAGCGCAAGGTTGATGAGCGAGCCGCTTTGAAAATTGTAGCTCGCGCCCGCGGCATTCCCAAAAGTGAAGCCTACCGCCAATTGCAAACCGAAAAGAACCGCAAAAGCTAATCCGGCTCCATACGGCGAAATCAGCAGGTTCAATTAGGAGGCGATTGCCGTTTCCGTCTTGCCTGGGTTGGCCGAGAGCGAGGCGAAGAATGCGTCCACGCGATCGAGCACTTCGCCGGTTTCGCGGGCGCTTTGCACCTGCCGCCGCAGCTCCGTTCCGTTGCGCACGCCATGCGTGAACCAGCTTGCAAACTGTTTCATCTTGCCAATGGCGCCGGGGGTTTCCTCGGTGACGAGCATCGAGTAATAAGTGCGAATCAGCTCGTAGCGGTCGGCATCCGCCGGCTCGCGGTACGCGCCCGTGGCGAAGAATTCCGAGAGCTGGCGGAAGATCCAGGGATTGGATGCCGCCGCCCGTCCAATCATTACCGCGTCGCAGCCCGTTTGTTCGCGCAATGCTACGGCATCCTGGGGTTTAAATACGTCGCCGTTGCCGATCACGGGTATGCGCACAGCCTGCTTGACTTGCTGTATGATTTCCCAACGCGCACGGCCGCTGTAACCCTGCACGCGGGTGCGCGGATGGAGGGCTAAGGCTTCCACGCCGCAGTTCTCGGCTAAGCGCGCCACTTGCAGGGCAACGATTTCTTCGTCGCTCCACCCGGACCGGAATTTGATAGTGAAAGGAATTTTCACGGCCGCGCGAATCGCGCGCATGATCTTTTCAAGCAAGGGCAGATCGCGCAGTAATCCGGAGCCGCCACACTTCACCACCTTTTTGGCGGGGCAACCGAGATTCAGGTCCACCAAGTTGAATCCGAGGCCTTCGATTTGGCGCGCGGCATCGGCCAAGTGCGCAGGCTCAGCGCCGAAAATCTGCGCACTGATCGGCCGTTCTTCCTCTGTATAGTATAGGTAGCGTTGCGAGCGGAAATTCTGCCGGATCATGCCTTCACTGGAAACAAACTCCGTCATGATCAACCCGCAACCGCCAAGGCGCTTGATGAAGCGGCGAAAAACCGTGTCGGTAATGCCCGCCATGGGCGCCAGAATGTGCGCCGGCCGGATGGTCATATCGCGAATTTGAAGCTCTGCAAATACCACGGGCTACCCTGTCTCCAATATAACATTCTCGCTGTCGTACCGAACTAACGTTTGTGCTACCCCGATCTGCGGAGAATCAGCCGCCGTCGGAATAGCCGAGATTGCAACGGTTGTCATCTCAACTTCGCGATGCAGCCGTTGGCCCCCGTACACACTACACACCCGGCTCCCTCTCCGGCCGCTTCGCTGTGGTTGCCGCCTCGGTGAGGGCGGGAGGTCGACCCAGCTTGGCGACGGCGTCCCTCAAATCATCGGGCCGGATGGGTTTCGAGACGTAGCCGTCCATCCCGGCAGCCAGACAACGCTCACGGTCGCCTTCCATGGCATGCGCGGTCATGGCGATGATCGGTAGATGTTTTCCGGTTGATTCTTCCTCTCTGCGAATGACCGCCGTGGCTTCGAACCCGTCCATCTCTGGCATTTGGATGTCCATGAGGACCAGGTCGAACGCCGCCTTGTGCAGTTGCTCCAACGCCGCTTGCCCGTTGCTGGCCGCCACCACATGGTGCCCCTGTTTCTCTAGCACCCGCAAGGCCAGAAGTTGGTTCACCGCGTTATCCTCGGCGAGCAGAATACGCAACGACCGTCCCTCCTCCCGCAACAAATGGCGGGTCACTAACGCCGGTTTCGCCGCCGGGCGCTTCGTCGTGCCCGCCACTCGCAAAACGGCTTCCAGCAATTCCGATGGGCTGACCGGCTTGGTAAGATAGCCTTCCAGTCCCAGTGCGCGGCAGCGGGCTGCGTCGCCGCGCTGTCCTGCCGAGGTCAGCATCATCATCGTGGTGCACGCGAGCGATGGATTCCTGCGGATTTGCTCGGCGAGCTGGAATCCGTCCATTTCCGGCATGGCGGCATCGGTCAGAACCAGCGTCAACGGCTCGTGAGCTGCCTGTGCCTGCGCGAGGATTCGCAGCGCTTCGGAGCCGTCTGCTGCCAGCGCCGGCTTCATTCCCCAGCCGGCAAGCAAACTTTCAAGAATGCGACGGTTCGTCAAATTGTCATCTACCGCCAGCACCCGCATCCCTTGCAGTTCGGACCTCTCGACGGTCAGCGCAGGTCCGGCGTCTTCAGAATTGCCGAAAGTCGCCGTGAAATGAAACGTACTCCCTTGGCCGGGGGCGCTTTCGACCCAGATCCGGCCTCCGATCATGAGCACCAGTTGGCGGGAAATCGTTAATCCCAGACCCGTGCCCCCAAAGCGTCGGGTGGTCGAGCCATCTGCCTGCGTGAACGCCTCAAAGATGTGCGTGAGCTTTTCAGCCGGGATGCCGATACCTGTGTCCTGCACGCTGATGTGAAGACTTGTGATCGCATCATCTCCGGACTCCCTTTGGACTGTAAGGTTGATCTCGCCTTTTTCGGTGAATTTCAGCGAGTTGCCAAGCAGGTTCACCAGAATCTGGCGCAGGCGGCTCGGGTCGCCAAGGAGTGCGTCGGGCACATCGGGATCAATGCTGCAATTCAACTCCAAGCCTTTCTCGTGGGCGCGCGGAGCCAGCGTTTTCAGGGTCGCCTCGATGCTTCCCCGCAGCTTGAAATCGATAATTTCCAGATCGAGCTTGCCGGCCTCAATCTTGGAGAAGTCGAGGATGTCGTTGATCACGCCCAGAAGCGAGTCGCCGCAGCTCTTCACGACTCCGAGATACTCGCGTTGTTCCGGGGTAAGGTCGGTGTTGAGCGCCAAGTCGGTCATGCCCAGGATGCCATTCATGGGTGTGCGAATCTCATGGCTCATGTTGGCCACAAACTCGCTCTTCGCGCGGCTGGCGGCCTCGGCAACCTCCTTAGCTTGGCGTATGATTGCCGTTTGCTGCTGCACCCGCCGCCGCAGGACCACCACCCAGAGCATTGACGCCAAAAGAAACAAGCCCACCGAGCCTAGTGCTTCGAAGGCATGTAACCGCGTCCACCAAGAAGACTGACTGATCGTTACGACGTTGTCGGAACGGTCGAAAAGGATCTGAAAAGACTGGTTATTCCCGTTCTCGCCCTTCGTGTACAGGCAAACGCCGGTCACCCGCACGCGGCTGCCTAGACGGAGCGAGCGGAGCTTGCGGTCAGGCGCATCGGAGGCAATCGAGGCGCTGAAACTGAGGCCGCCATCCTCTAACACCAGACGCTGCATGCCGGGGAGGTGAGATTGTTCCAGAAGATCTCCCTGAATCGAGACGAACTCCGAGTCGTAGTCGTTTTCGACCAGTTGTTGCGCGGTCACACGCACGGGGACTGGGGCTGGCGCGGTGCCGACCTTCTCGAAGATCGCGTCACTCAGGATGTGGGTGGATTCCCCCGCCACGGGAAATCCTACCACATTCACGCGGTCGCCCACCTGGACCGGTGTGGTTTGGAGAGTTTGGATACGGATATCGCCTGTTTCGTCATGGACGAAGAGCGCCTCCCCTGTTTGCCGGAGAGTGACCACACCCTGAATCCGGATGCGGTGACCGGAGGAGCCGTGCAGATTGAAACGCAGCACAGTCGAAATGGCTCGCAGGGGAAGAGCGAAAGGATCGGAGGGCGGCGGTTCGAGGACTTCAAATTGAGCCCGGTTGGGAACGAACAAGCGTGCCCCCACCCACGCGTTCTTCTGGTTGTAGATTGCACCGGCCACGCCCTGCACACGCACCCTGGAATCCACAAAGCGCGCCGCTTCAGCCTCAGACATCCGTGGGACGTGCGCCACAACGCGGCCACCGCTAATCGCGACCACCACGGCCGGGCTGACGTCCTCCACGGGAGGAACGGGAATCCGGTCCGTGACGACGGCACGCCCGATGCCCTCGATTTCGACCCACTGACTGTCCTCTTCCGTCGATGCGAAGCGCTCGAAGGAGATGTGCTTCGGCGGCGGCATCGAGGCTACGCCCACAACTCGCGCGCGCACGTTATTGATTTGCGGGGCGAAGTCCGGGCACTCTGTGATTCCCTCCAGATCGATAAGTTGGCCAGCTTTAATCGAGTTGGAGCCCCCCGATTCGACCACCGCGATACCGGCACTCGAATCTTGCACGAACATGGCAAAGTCATCCACGTAAGTGACGACTGCCCGCAGGTGAACGGGGTGCCCGCGATTCGCTTCTTTAGCCGAAAGCTCTCTGATCTGTTCGGCTTGCGTCAAGGTCGGCAGTGTGGAAGCGGGCGAGAGGACGTTCGGGCCGAGGGATCTCACCGGCCCGGCTAAAACAAGACAGAAAAGGATTGCCGCGACCGGCAGGAGCGACTTGCAGCGCGGAATCAGTGTCGCCGATACCCCGGCAAAATATGCTGCACTACGCATAGGAAACCTAAGGCTTGACCACTAACATACATCTGACTGATGCTCCACACAATTACTAAGAGCGTATGTAGTGCAAGGTGACCTCGCGGGAACGGCGAAGGCCCTCAAGAGTTCCTACGCGAAAACACCTCAGTTTCCTTGCCAGTGAGCCTTTGTTCCTCGCGCATTGCAGAGGTGCCGTTCCACTACGTTCCGCTCGGCAGGATATCCTTGGCGTTAGTGATGCCAAAGCGCATTTGGCCCTCAGCCACCAATTCGCCGTCGCGGAAGATGGAGCCCCGCAGCTCGCCGAACTGCGTTTTCATCCGGACCACTTCGGCTTCCACGCGCACCGTGTCGCCGGCCTCAATCGGTTTAATGACCCGAGCTGAGGGTATGTGCAAGATCATAGCGATCTTGCCGGCCATCTCCGGGCGTTCCATCACCAAGACCGCGCCGACCTGCGTGACCAGTTCCAGAATGACGCAGGTGGGGATGATGGCCACACCGGGGGGATTCCCGCGCGCGGCGTGATCGTCAATGGAGAAGTGCTTCATTGCCACAATGCGTTGCCCGGGTACGAATTCCGCTATTCGATCGACAAAGAGAAAAGGATAGCGGTGGGGGAGAATGCGTGCGACGTCGGCAGGGGAGAATTGACTCATCTGATCATCTAAAGGCGAAACTGGAAACTGGAAATTAGAAACTGGACACCCGTCCGCCAAGTCTGGGGTTTTCCAGTTTCAAGTTTCTAGTTTCCAGTTTCCAGTTTCGCCTTTTCCTTCGGTGGTTTCAGCAATTCTCGTTTCAGGGCTGGGTTGCGGCTGGTCCAGTCACCGGGGCGGTCGCGATCCACTGCGTACTGATGGCGCACCGCTTCCAGCTTGGAATCCATCTCATCCAGAAAGCTGACCACCATGGCCTCGGCGAACATCGGTTCCTTGGGCGAGCCAAACTCTAGTTTGCCGTGGTGGGAAAGTATAATGTGCTCGAGTTCGTCCTTGAGTCCCGCGGGAAAATCGGGAATCTGGAGAATCTTGGCCTGCACCATTTCCAGTGCCATGGTGATATGCCCGATGAGTTGTCCCCGTGTGGAGTAGCGGAAGCCCCGCGTGAAACTAAGTTCTTCCGTCTTGCCGATGTCGTGGAGCACCAAACCCGCCACGATTAAGTCGCGCCGCAGCCAGGGATAATGATCGGCTACCCGATCGGCCAGAGCCACGAGCGACGACACATGTTCCAGTAGTCCGCCCAGGAAGGCGTGGTGGTAGCTCATCGCCGCGGGAGCCAGTTTGTACTTTTCGGCCAGCAGAGGGTCTTCCAGAATACTGAGCAAAAGAACGCGCGGCGGGCCTTCGCTCATGCGGCGCACTCGCTCAAGTAGCGCGGCATACATCTCCTCCGGGTCGCGCTGGGTGCGGGGAAGATAATCGAGTAGGTTCACTGCCTCGGGAGCGCATAGGGTGATCTTGCGAATGCGCAGTTGGGGCGTGCCGCGATAGGTCTCCACGTGCCCGTCTACTTGCACCACGTCGTCAGACTCAAAGGCAGGAGTGGTGCGTTCGGAGTAATCCCACAGCTTAGCGGAAATAACCCCCGTAGTATCCTGCAGGCTGAGGTCGAGATAGGCCGCCCCGTTGCTGGTGATCTTACATTCTTTGGATTGGACCAGGAAAGTGCTGCGCACGGAAGAGTCCGGCGTCAGGTCCTTCACATAGGTTTGTTTCATTGAGTCTTTTCGGCAGCCAGCGCAGCACCTGGCGTATCCTCGCCGGTGTCAAGGTATCCCGGGGCCTTAAAGATGTAGCTGTCTTTGCGAAGCTGGGTTAGAAATTCACGCAGCTTGGGTTCCATGCGCTGGCTATATAAGGCCTCATCCACATGTGATTCGACTTCTTCGAACGTGGGGATGCCGGGGCTGAAACGTTCCACCAACCTCAGGATGACGTAGCCGCTCTTGACTTGAATGGGTTCGGTATACTCGTTGGGGTCGAGCTTGCCGACCACCGCAGCGATGGTTGCCGGAAGGGTGCTGGTTTTCTGGAGGTTAATGTCTCCGCCCTGGTCTATTGCGGGGCCGTTGGAATACTTCTTGACCACCTCACTGAACTTCGCCCCACCCTTCAATTCCGCCTCCGCTGCTTTGGCGCGTTTTTCTGCCTCGTCGGGCTTGTACTTTTCGTTGGAAATCAGGATTTCCGCAAGATGGATAAGGCCCTCGGATTTGAATTCATCCTTGTGCTTATTGTAGTAATCCCGTGCATCCTGCCGCGTCACGACGATGCGCGACCCCACGTCGCGGCTGATGACTTCCTGCATCAGGAGTTTGCGGCGGATCTGTTCTTTGAAGTCCTCCCAGTTAACGCCCTGTTGCTCGGCGTCTTTTTGCAAGTCTTCGATGGTCGCCAGATTGCTCTCCTTGCGCATCTGATCCAGCCGCTTGATCAGGTCGGTGTCCACGTTAACATCTTCGTCTTTGGCCTTCTGAACCATCAGCGACTGGTCGATCAGATTGCGTAGAAGGTTCTTGCTTTCATCATTCAGTTTTGCTTCGAGCTCAGGGCCGTTGTATTGCTGGGCAAGCTCTTCGCGAAGACTGGCCTTTTCCCGTTCAAACTGGCGCTGAGTGATGATTTCACTGTTCACGCGAGCGATGATGCGTTCCACCACGTGGGCGGCTCGCACTTCGGGCGTCGCAAAAGTCGCCGCCAGAATGGCGATCGCGAAGATTTTGACGGTTCGTTTCATGAGTTCCCCCCACGCAAGTCATCAATTATCCGTCGCCGGTATTCGGGGTTCCTTCAGTGATGACTGACAACTAACCACCGACAACTTATCTTAAGTCTGGCGGTGTAATTCCTGCAAGACGTTTTGGACTTGGGTCAACATGTCGGGGTCGCGCTCGCGCCCGCGAAAGCGCAGGACGCGGTCCGGGCGAAAGCTGGCTCCCCGCCGTCCCCACACGAACTGCGCCAGTTTTTCGGGATCGATCGGCGCCTGCTCATGGAATTTGATCCAGATCTCATCCCCTTTTCGCTCAACACTTTGCACTAACATGTGCTCCGCCGCGCTTTTCAGTAAGGCATAGTCGAGCAGGTTGGAGACGGAAGTTGGAATGGGGCCGAAGCGGTCGACCAGTTCCGCCTCGAGGTCAGTCCGGTCGGCAGGCGAAGCGGCACTCGAAACGCGTTTGTACATGCGCAACCGCTGATTCTCGTCAGGGATGTAAGCGTCGGGAATCTTGATGTCGAGGCCCAGATTCAGCGAGGTACGTACTTCGATCTTCGTTGGAGCGCCCCGCAACTCCTCCACCGTCTGCTCCAGCATTTTGAGGTAAAGATCGATTCCCATGGCGTTCAAGTGGCCGTGTTGCTCGGCTCCCAGCAGGTTTCCCGCGCCTCGCAGCTCCAGATCCAGCGCCGCCAGACGAAAGCCCGCTCCGAGATCGGAAAACTCCTTCATGGCCGCGAGGCGCCGTCTGGCGATGGGCGTCAAGGTGTCTTCCGACCCAATCAGCAAATAGGCGTAAGCGCGCCGGTTCGAGCGGCCCACGCGTCCGCGGAGTTGGTAGAGGTCGGCCAGCCCGAAACGGTCGGCGTGATTCACCATGATGGTGTTGGCGCGCGGTATGTCCAAGCCGTTCTCGATGAGTGCCGTGGCCACCAGTACATCGTATTCACCCTGCATGAATTTCAACATCGCCCGCTCTAGATCTTTCTCGCCCATCTGACCGTGCGCTACGCCCAAGCGCGCGGTGGGCAGCAGCCGCTGCAAGAGCGCGGCCATCTGGAAAATCGATTCCACCCGGTTGTGAACGAAAAAGACCTGCCCCTGCCGTTGCATCTCCTGCAGGATCGCCGACTGGATGAGCGTTTGGTTGAAAGGCGCGACGGTGGTTTGGATCGCCAGACGGCCGCGGGGAGGGGTTTCGATCACGGAGAGGTCGCGTAAGCCGCCCAGCGACATGTGCAACGTGCGCGGAATGGGAGTCGCCGACATCGTGAGCACGTCCACGCCCGATTTCATTCTCTTGAGCTTCTCTTTGGCGGCCACCCCGAAGCGCTGTTCCTCGTCCACAATCAGCAAGCCCAGGTCGCGAAGGCGCAAGTCCTTGGAAAGCAGGCGGTGCGTTCCGATCAAGATATCGACGCGGCCGGCCTCCGCATCGGCGATGATTTTCTTTTGCTCGGCGGCGCTGCGGAAGCGGCTGAGCATTTCCACGCTAACGGGGAAAGCCGCCATGCGCTGGCGAAACGTGGTGTAGTGCTGGAAGGCCAGCACGGTCGTCGGAGCGAGAACCGCCACCTGGCGGCCGTCCTGAACCACCTTAAAGGCCGCGCGCATGGCAAGCTCGGTTTTTCCATACCCCACATCGCCGCACAGCAGACGGTCCATCGGCTCGGGGCTTTCGAGATCTCGCTTGATGTCGGCAAGGGCGGTTAATTGGTCGGGCGTCTCCTCAAACGCAAACGCGTCTTCGAACTCTCGCTGCCAGGGCGTATCAGGCGCAACGGCCACGCCACCCCGCACTTTGCGCTCGGCATAAAGTTGCAACAGCTCCTGCGCCATGTCTCGCAAGGCGCGCTTGACTCGGGTCTTGGTACGTTCCCAGGTGGCGCCTCCCAGGCGGTCGAGTGGAGGCTTGGCCCCCTCGTGGGAGCGATACTTTTCCACCAGGTCCAGGCGTTCCAGCGGCACATACAGCCTGGCCTCGTCCTGAAAGGTCAGGAGCATGAAATCGCGTGTAGCGCCCGCCACGGGTAGTTGCCGCAGGCCTTGATAAATGCCGATGCCGTGGTCGATGTGCACGACGTAGTCGCCGACTTTCAGGTCGCTGAGATCGGAGATAAAGCTGGAAATCCCAGACCGCTCGCGCCGCCCGCGGGCCGCCCAATCAAACCCGCCGAACAAGTCGGTGTCCGCCAGCCACAACTGCTTCAGTTCCGGAAACGCCACGCCTTCGCGAATGTCGCCCCGCGCAACAAGAACCATGGGGGGATCGAGAGGAATCGGGTGACCGGCTGATCCGACGATCGGGTGAACACTACTCGCTTGAGGAGCCGGTTGGACTTTGTTCTCCCGATCACCCGATCTCCCGATCACCCGATCAAAGGGAACTTCATAGTCCTTCAAGATTTCGCGCAGACGGTCCAACTTGCCGACGGTGGGAACAACGAAAATCACCGACTGCCCCGCCTTCGTGCGAAGGCGCAAATCCTCGACCAAATCCTTGACCCGGCCTTGGTATTTGGGCGGGGGCTGAGAAAGAACCGGGAATTCGGGAGAATCGGGTGATCGGGTGATCGGGCGATCGGGCGATTTGCGACGTTCGAAGTAGCTTTCATCGTGAGCAACGATGGGCGTTTTCGTCGCGTCTGCCGCGTTGCCCTCGGACGTCGGCTGCTTTCCTCCACTCATCATTTGCGACGGGTCATTGCTCTCAGCATGACCTGACGAATGATCAGCGTGCTCGTCACTTGTCACTCGCCCCTTGTCACTGCTCTCAGGGTGATCGGGTGAATGAACTGCTTGCTCGTCACTTGCCACTTGCCACTTGCCACTGCCTTCCCGCCACTCATCGCTATTTTTTGCGCCTTCCGGCGGGAAAAATAGATCGCCGCCGATGACCACAGCTTGCGAGCTGGTATCCACGTTTGGCGTGGGATTCTCGATCCCCAGTTCCTTCAGCGAGATTTGCGGGATCCCCTCGATTGCCTGGTAGAATTCCGACTGCGTCAGGCAAACTTCACGGGGGTCAGGACGGGGAGGAGTGATGTCGCGAACTTCTTCAAACCCCGCCTTCAGGCCTTCGATGGTGGGCGCGATTTGGACGCGGCGATCCAAGAGTTCGTCCCAAATCACCACCGGGCGCTCCAGCAGCGAGAACAAGTTGTGCATGTGGGGTTCGACGAGCGGGACAAAGAACTCCCAGCCTGGGAAAGTATTCGTGTGCTCCGCGGCCCATTCCGGCTCGCGCTCGGGCAGCGCTGTTCCGCGTGCCTGGGCATGCGCGCGGGCTCGCAAGGTGAGCACTCGCACCAGTCTTTCGAAGAATTGCGGGGAACGTTGCGCCTCCGATAGCGGCAGCAGCAGCGCCTTGGGCGCGGGTTGGCGCGAACGTTGCGACGATGGGTCGAATTCCCGCACCGATTCGAGCTGATCGCCAAAGAATTCCAGGCGGAAGGGCCAGTCCGACTCGGGAGGGAACACATCCACAATGCCGCCGCGCACCGAATATTGGCCGACCGCACCCACGGGCTCCCCGGATTCGTACCCAACGCTGCGCAGATGCTCTACCAGGTCGTCTAGATTCAGCTCGTCACCCACTTCGAGTTCGAGCGCGAGCGAGGAGTAAAAGGAGCTTTCGCGGAAGCGTCCCAAGGCCGCTGCCACGGGAGCGAAAATCACGCGCACTCCGCCCCGGGTAAGCCGCCAAAGCGTTACAGCCCGCTGCTCCTGGATTTCCGCGTGCGGCGAACGGCCTTCATACGGTGAGCAGTCCAGCGCTGGCAATATTTGAACCGCGGAATTGGCTCCAGGCTTTAGCCATTCCAGAAATGTCGCCGTCGTTTGCCGGTAGTTTTGCGCCGCTTCATTGTCCTGAGTCAAAACCACTACTGGCCGCTTCACCTGATGGGCTACTGCCGCTACGACAAGGGCCTTGGCCGGGGGCGTCAGACCGGAAACCGCTAGGGTGGACGCGGCCGGTTCAGTAAGAGCGGCAATCGCGGCGCACACACTGGAATGTTCAAGGAGCGGCTGGATTAAGGAATGAAGATCGGCCATGAAATTTAGGAAACCTTTGCCGGGTAAGGGCAAGGCGGTTGGCAACTGCTCAATCTGACGGAAATGCTATACGCCAAAGATAAAGTTTAAGGGGTAAAGGGCAAAAGGTAAAGAAAAGGGGGCGATCGGTGCTGTCCTAATTTAAGCCGTAGCGCCGGCTTCCAGCCGGCACAGGAGCCGCCAAGATGCCGGCGTTACGCTCAAATTAGGACAGTACCGGGCGATCTACGCCTTACCTCTTACCCGGCTGGCCGCTTACCGGTGAGCTACGCTCTCGAGCCCCGTTCGGTTCTGGATCACCAAGTGCCGTCCTCGCGCCGAAACGAGCTGTTCCCGACGGAAGGAACTAAGTGTGCGGCTTATCGTCTCCGGCGAGAGTTCTAAAACTTCGCTGATTTCCAGGCGCGAGAGCGGGAGAGTCAAGTTCACGGTCCCATTGGTGTGAGGGGTATCGCTGGTGATGAGCGAGAGGATGAACGTCGCCACTTTCATGCGCGCGTCCTTGAAGCTCATGTCCGTCACCTGCGTCCGGATGCGTTTCAGTTCTCCCACCAAAAATCGAACCATGCCGATGGCGATTTCCGGGTTGGTCCGCAGGTAGGTGGCGAAGTCATCGCGTGGGGCCGCGCAAATCTCGCAATCGCGCAGTGCGACGGCAGTAAGAGGGTATGCGGCGTCCGTTAGGGACTCCAGCCCGAACAGTTCCCCCGGGAAGAGCACTCCGGTTATACGGTCCTTCCCGTTTTCCAGGGATTTCACCACTTTCACCAAGCCCGAGTGCAGAGCAAAGAGGTGTTGCGCGATGCCTCCCTCGAAGAAAAGGATTTGGTTCCGGCGATAGCGGGCAGGCCGAAACACGCAACCTAGCGCCTGAATCTGGTCACCAGACATATCGCGAAACAGCGAGGTTTTTAGTACGGGGCAGTTGGAGCATCCGAGTCCCATGACATTCTCCTGTTGGGGTATCCTTCGCCGGCTTTTGCTCACTACGGGCGACCGGTCGCCGATCCCTCACATTGACCACGTCTCCGGAGGTGGCGTCAACATCGAGCCGGGGCACGGCGTCGCGCAAAAAGCAAAAATCCCCCTCCGCGCCTGTTCATGACACGCAACGGGGCCCGAGTCGGTCTAATAAAGACATAAGAGCAAATCAGGCAGCCTGGGCTGTTCCTAGTTCGGAAAAATGACCTAGAAATGGCTGGGTCAGTTTCGCGAAGTCGGAATAGCGCATGCGGATGCAGTCCTCGTGGGTGCCTGCACAGAATAAAACGTTCTCCGCACTTGCTACCGCCCGGTCCACCCAAACGTCAATCCCGTAAAGATTGCCGAAGGGCGGAACCGCGCCAAGGTCGCAGTCTGGAAAAAGTCCCACCAGTTCGTGTTCTAAGAGCATTTCCAAATGATTTGCCTTCAGGGCTGCCTTGAATTCCTGAAAGTTCAGCCGGTGCGAAGCTGGCATGACCACCAAAACGGGCTTATTGTCCCCTCTTGCTACAACCACCTTCACACACCTCTTTCCCGACACATGGAGAGAATGCGCAACCTCCTGCGCGGTAAAGGCTTGAGAGTGGTGAAGCGTCTCGAAGGGAATATTCTGGGAGTCCAAGTAGTCGAGGATCCGTTGGGGTATGGCCATTTTCCCCTCCTTCAAAACGAACTACGACTCTTCCCTGGTTATATTCAAGGCAATCCCCCTGCCAGAGTTGATCTAATTCCTACCTGGGCTAATCAGTCCGTAAGGTCGACGTTTTCCATAGGTAGGCTTTCGTTTTTTGACATTTCGCAGGTTCTGTGGGTGGTTTAGGAGATATGGATGACGATTGTCCGTACTCGTATTTGCTTGATGCGAAATTCAGCGCATGACGGGCGGGGCTTTTTTCCCTGTTGTTTGTCATGAGTCGCGCGGCACTTATGTCATTGGACCCAATTCATCCAGAGACCTAACCGGCAGTGAGTGCGGTCTAATTGTCGCTTATCCAGCTCGGCAGCGCCGTACAATTGCAGTATTGAAGGCTGGAAATGCCACGGAGGAGTTAGCTGATCAGAGCATCAGTCGCTATTTTGCCAGTGCCAGTGGTTGGTGGAACGTTCTCCTGCTCAGCGTCGACGTCGTCGTGTCAAATGCGGCTAGCGGCGAGATTCGCAGAAGCACCGGAATAACCTTGCCGCTGCTGACGATCACATCGTGGTCGTACTGGGAACGCAGGTAAAGCAGAGGGGCGCGGGTTTCTCTCAGAGTGAAGCTGGAGGATTTTGTGGGGATGCCGCTGCGTCGCGCCGTACCGTAAACGCGGCGCGCAAAGCGATTGGATTGTCGCAATGTATCGGCAGACACCAGCACCATGCAGTGGCGTTTGGCATGCTGCTGTGGACGGAGCCAAAAGTGAAACTCCGGCTGACCTGCGTATAGTCCGTCTAGAAGAATCACATGCTGTACGCGCGGTTCGCGGAGCCACATGAGAATGGTGCGATAGGCCCCACTATGCCCTATTACGACCAAAGGTCCGTGCGGCAGGGGAAACGGCGTACGGTCTTCGACGGTGAGCAGCAGTTCCTCCAGCGACGTCCAGCAAACATCCTCGCCGCCGGACTGCGGCGCTTCGATCACGATGAAGAGTGCATTTCTGCCGCTGTCGTCAAACTGCGCCGCCAAGCGATCACCCTCCCACGCCTGATCGACGGAAGTGAAATAGCCGTGGATGTAAATCACGGTGCCGGCCGTGCTCGCGTCGTATTTGGCCGGCCGCCAAAGGTGAAGCGGGCCGTGCTCAGTCTCGATGCGCAGATGCTCGCCAGCCTCAACGGTAACGTCATCGGTATCCTGCTGTGCTGAAGCCTGTGCGGGGAAGGCAAGTCTGCCGCCCGCGGCAAGGAACACCAAGCCTGCCAAAAACAGTAGGGATCGTATCCTCATGGTGTGGCGACAGATGCGCGCCGGGTGACGAGGAGATGGGCCGCGCTTTTCGAATCGACGTAGCCGTACCGGAAGCCCAAATTACGCTGCGGCTGGCTGGCCCAGAGTTCCTGGAACTGCTTGCTGTACTCGTCACTGGGACAGTCGTCAAAACACATCGCGCCGCGGAAGCTGCCGTAAGTTTCTTGGATGAAACCCGCCTGGCGCGCAAACTCCGGTGGAATTCCCGTGCCGTCGGATATCATGAAAACCATGTTCGAGAGCAGATAATTGCGGATGAGGGAGAAGCGGGGATTCCACAAGCAATAACTGGCCGCCTTGGTCATGGCGGCGACGTGACCCTGGCTTTCGAGGTAGCGCAGGATGCCCGGGTTCTTCTTGAGGGAAGCATTCCGCAGGTTCGCACCGATATGGCGATGAATGCGCAAAGGGCCCGGGCCGTTGACCGAACGAAAAATCAGTTCCGAGTTGGCAAAGGCCTCGGAAAAATCCGGCGAGGTCCATTCTCCATGCCGCGCCCGCGCGCGACGGGTTTCCAAGCTGCTGACCTCCGCCGACGTGTAATAGTGCAGTGAGCCGTCCGCCTCCACACGGAAATAACGTAAGGAAACTGGCTCGTATCCGTGCACCGCCAACGCCACCAGGAAATAGGAGAGTTGCCCGGGAAGGTCGCCTTGTTGGGTGTCCATCAAGGTCTCGCTGGTACTATCGTTCGCGGCCAGCAGTCTGCCAATGTTGTGATCGACAAGGTCGAGGCTTTTATCAAGACGGTCGTTATCGATATGGGAAATTCGCCTGGGGTCCCCAGAGAGTTCCAGAGAGAGGGTGGTAATCCGGCGGGCGCCGGGAAAAGTGGTCAAGGCCGCCAGCAAATCGCCGCCCCCGAAGGGGTAGACCACCGCATCTGGCAAACCGCTCGGGCGCAGGCCTGCGAGGAAAGGCGTTGCCCGGGCCAAGTACCCGCGACGATATCGCGCCATCCGTGCTTTGAGCGGTTGACAATGCCGATCGACGATTTTGGCGTCGAGGCTTGCGGGTAGTGGTGCGTCACCGCTGCACGCTACAACCCGATACAGAACCTTGGC
This sequence comes from Terriglobia bacterium, assembly GCA_052139985.1. GTDB lineage: Bacteria > Acidobacteriota > Terriglobia > UBA7540 > UBA7540 > Bog-366. Next base: position 36,501 of record JBKQVI010000189.1, on the reverse strand, counting down.
CTCGGTCGTAAAGTCTTCGACCTGAGCACGTTTCGGTTGCACCGCTGATGTGCACGCGGGCGCAGCGATTGTGGATAGAATCGCCAATAATAAGAAGCTGAGACCCGGATCGGGAGCTGACTTTCTCCGAATTTCCAAAGCGCTCCTTCTCTCCCACAACAAGTGCATATCGCGTACCGATCTCACGAAGCTGTTGATAGCCTCTTATCGGTTTCGCGGGGGGGCCTATCTCGCTTCAAGCCGATTTTATAGTAACTATAGTTGCTGAACAAGTGCCGTCTAGGTGTTGGGAGCTGGCGCTAATTAATCTGGAAGGTGCCGCTTCCTATTTGCATGTTCTGATAATAGAGATCTACGCGGTAGGATCCCGCGGGCCAATGACCGGGATCGGCGTACCCGTAACCAAAGGTATGGTAGGAGTCTTTCCAGTCCGGATTGACGTGAGCGGCAAAACTTTGCCGGTCCAATTCCGATCCGTCACCCTTGTACCAAATGGCGTCAATCTTGAAATCGACTCGTCGGCCCGGCGCCGGATAAGTCAAATCGAGCTCCCAGAATATTGACCTTGCCGACGAGCGGTCGAAACTGTATCGGTAGACGCGCTGGGATTTATCCAAGGTCACGTCGTGGGGGCCTTCAAAGAATTGGACGGTTCCAACCTTTACTCCCGGAATGGGAATTCCCGGCGTTGCGACGGCCGGGGGCTGGGAGGGATTGTCCTTGGGCGGGGTGACCGAGGATTTCTGCACCAGAGTTATGTAGACTGTTTGCGCCGCGCCCGCTTCCACTGTCATATTCTTCTCGAAGCTCTGGTAGCCGGGCAAGGAAACTCGCAGGTTATAACTTCCCGGCTGCAAATCCGGTAGCCGAATTTCTCCCTTAGGACTGGTCATTCCCTTAGGCTCATCGTTCAGATAAACCTGGGTTTCCCCAGGGGTACTCTTGATAACCAAACCTCCCGTGCGCGGCCCCTCGGATTCCGCATGGTGTTGCGACGCGCGGCGTAATGCTGCAACCAAGTCGTCTCCGCCGCCGGCGGCGCGAACCCGCTGTTCGATATCGGCGGTTAAGTCGAAATCAATACCACGATCGTCCACAATGGCGCTGACTCGGCTGCTCGGCACTTTGGCTCGCAGGAGCTCGAATACTTTTTGTTCGGTAAGAGGTTCAGCCTTCTGGGCCGCGGAAGTAGGCGTCCCCACCACGATCAGAAGGGCGAGAACGACGGAACTGAATGCTGCTAGGCGGACTCGGTAGGTTGCGGTTTGCATGCCTGGACCGTTCAGACCTCCCCCTCGATATTTTTCGTGAGCTGACCTGATTGAAGAGAATCTTATCTTACCGTAAGGGGTGCGGCCGCACAAGATATTGCCGCCAGTTTTTGCCCACGCAGCGCGCTTACCAGGAAACCTACGGCCTGTCTGCTTTTCGCAGCCGGGCGAGGCGAGCGTCAAGAAAGGCATTCAGCACCTCCCGCGTGTTGCGCCGCGGCCTGTACCCGAATGCTTTCTTTAGCCGCGTCGTGTCCGCCACCCAGGGGTATCGAATTAAGTCGAGAATCCCCGCCGGAAAGGGTGAAAGGCGGAGCTTCCAAAGGAGTTCAGTCAGCGGGTAGATTATGGCTGCAGGCAGAGCCAACGGACGCTTCCCAGCCGCACGAACCACCTCGCTGTATAGCAATGTGCCTTCACCCGCACAATTGAAGACGCCGCTAACATCCGCCTTCACAGCGCGGAGAAGAATTACACTCATGTCTTCCTCGGAAAGAAACTGGAAGGGTGGATCGTTGCCGCGGACCTGGAACATCCACGGAAACCATGGCCACGGCCAATCGAGCATTTTCGAAACGATATTCTGTGTGTGCGCGCCGAGCACTACCGCCCCGCGCAGAAGGACGACTTGTATTTCCGGGTGCTGCTCCTGGAAGTCCTGCACTACACGATCGACTTCCGCTTTGTGGTACGAATACAGATACCGGGGCGTGCCCGTGGGCTTGGTCTCTTCGCGCAACCAAGGTGCTTCGCTGGGGTTCTGTGGATTCACATAGGCCGTCGTGCTGCCGCAATAGACCACTCGCTTCAAACCTGCCGCGGACGCCGCCCGCAGAAAGTTGAGGGAACCCTGGATATCCACTTCCCGCTGCCGTCGGCGGTCGTGAAGGGGGTTGAACTGCCAGGCGAGGTGAACGCCCGCGTTGATCCGGCGCTTGGTCCAAAATTCCGCCAGCAACTCCCACGGCGCGGTCAAATCAAATCGTAGGAACTCCGCCGAGCAGGGAAGTTTGAACTCTTGGCGGCGAATGTCCATGCCCAGGATAAATTCGCAGCCATCATCAGCGCCAAGGCTCGTCAGCAGGTTTTGAGCCAGGTAACCGCTGCTTCCTGTGATTGCCAGTCGAAGTTTCATGCCGAGTCGAATCTAAGGATGTATAAGGGATACGTGCGATTATAATCAGCCGGAAGTGGCACAGCAACTCGAAGTGCCGCCGTTCGAATAACCTGCTAGAATCGTGTTCCCTATGGAAGCTAATCTCTGCCAACCAGGAAAACCCCGATGCCAAATAAATTCGAAAGAGCTTCAATCTCGCGGGCCGATCTCGGCCTCACCTACGGCCTGCTCGTACTGCTTTTCTTGCCAGGCGTCGTGCGTGGCCAAGGAGCGCCGATGACCGTAACGGTGGGCTCTGCCAACGCCGACGTTATCGGTACGGATAACATCGCCATCCAGAAGGCCGTCGATCGTGTGGCGGCAGCGGGCGGCGGCACAGTGGTAGTCAAGGCCGGAACTTACGTTCTTGCCAATTCGGTGCGCTTGGCCAGCCACATCCGGCTGCGTGGCGAGGGGCCGGAAAAGACCATCTTGAAGAAGGCTCCAGGGGTGCAGAGTAATCTGAAACTCGACGCCGATTATGGCGAGCTGATCGCCACGGTGGAAGACGTCAAGGGATTTGCCCCCGGAATGGGTGTTACGATTCTTGACAAAGTCAACCCCGCCGGCTGGACGCCTAGTGTCCGTACTATTGTCAGCATCGAGGGCAACACACTGCACTTCGATCGCTTTCTGCAAATGGACTATTCCGTCGCGAACCAAGGTCAGGTGTTCAATACGTTTCCTCTCATCGCCGGTTTTGAGGTGCAGGATGTTCACGTTGAAGACCTAAGTGTTGATGGCAGCCGCGACGGCAGCGGGATTCTGGACGGTTGCCAGTCGGGTGCGATCTACTTCTTCCATTCTCAGCGCATGACGGTTCGCAACTGTGTGGCGCGCAACTACCCGGGTGATGGCATCAGCCTCCAGTTCGTGGAAGATCCGGTCGTAGATAATTGTGAGGCCGAGGGCAACGCCTACCTGGGAATTCATTTGGGCACCGGCGCGGCGCGCGGCATCGTAAGGGACTCCCGTGCGCACGATAACGGCCAGGACGGCCTTTACCTCTGCTGGCGGGTTCAGCACGCGCGCTACGAGCGAAACCAGTCATGGAACAACGGCCAGGATGGAATCTCATTAGGACATAAGGATACGGATAACGTGTTCATTGGCAATTCCTCAAGTGGGAATGGGCGCGCCGGCATCTACTTCCGCGATGAGGTGGCGGAGAATGCGGCAAGCCGGAATACGTTTCAGGAAAACACGATAGAGGACAATGGCCGCCCCGGTGCGCCGGGTTATGGCATTCGGATCGAGGGTGAAACGCGGGACCTTAAGTTCGTGTCCAACACCATTCGCTCCCACGCCAAAGATGGAGTTGTTGCGCAGCCCGTGGGAGTCTACATCGGGCCGAAGGCAGATAGGATTAGCACCGATCGAAATCTGTTTGTCGGCGAAGTGCAGAAGGCTGTCGTTGATGAATCTCAAGGCGGGCACAACCAACTGTCACCTCCCCATGGCCAGTAAGACCATGTACGTTCTTACCTGAGCGCCTTTTTGATCTCGGCTTGCCATTTCGGGTTTACAAGAGAAGTGAAAATGACGAGCGGGTAGAGTTCCGCAAAAAGGCGCTCAACCACTTCGGCAAACGCTGGACTTCCGAGGCCGCGCGAAGCCGGTAGGAAGACCTTTCGTACCACCCACGCGTGAAGCGTTTGCCAATCTTGCGCGCTGCGCGGCAGGCCCGCGTGTTGCGCCCACTCATCCTTTTCTTGGCGGTGCCAGTAGGTTTCGTAACGGTGGGCTCGGATGACGCGCGCCAGGAGTGTTTCAAAGATCTCCTGTTGTGCCGCAACGCGCTTGCGAAACACGGTTTCGAGTGCTCCCTTCGGTCCCCGCCAGCTTCCATAGATAGAAAGGCCCACCGTGACGCAATCCGCCGAGAGTCCAACGTACAAGCGGCCCGCATGGCCGCGCTCGTGGCGTCCGTCGTAAACGTAGAGATAGTAATTCGATTTGTAGGGGCTCTTGTCTTTGCTGAAGCGGATATCGCGGTTAATACGGGAGAAATTCCCGTTGGTCTTGCCTCCCACCTCAAACTGAGGATTAAGCTTTAAGAGGCTTGGTGTGAGGGCTTGCAGAAGGCCACGAAACGCGCCCACGACGTGCTGGTCGTAGCGGTCCCGATTCGCGTCGAACCATGACTTCTGATTATGGCATGCCAGTTCTTGAAAGAACAGAAACGAATCGGCCGTGAAACCTTGGGAAGTGTTCGCCATCATAATCTCCTGAGGGAAGCCGCTGACCGGAAGCCTCATTATGCTGGGCACGGGGAAGCTTTCATGCTCATTTGTAGATGAAGTGTGCGCCATCGGCGATCTCAATTTCTCCGCAGCCTCTATGACCAGGCCATCCAGGATATGCTCTGGATACAGACATACTTCCGTCCATGCGAGCGTATCTTTTCCAGCTATAGAAGACCAAATCAGGCCCTTTTTCTGCTGCTGCCTACAGTACTCTGGCGCCCTCTTTTTCATAGGTAACGTGCGGAACTCAGAGGTGGCCAGACAATTTTGTTCCCTCCTCAAGTCAACAAAATCATCGTGGCTTGCCTCTTCGATTCTGCACGTCAAGAGGTGGGTATACACGTGTCCATGTTGTGCCTTTGCAAAGTTGAGCGCGTCTGCACGAGACGCCGCGAAATACATGCCCTCACCATATTTCTGATAGCTATGGTCGCTTGTCCGCGTCAGGTTTTCGCCGATTGTAATCGGATCATATTTGGAATTGACGAGTCTATAGACCTTCATTTTGCCTTCTGATTCGCCGGAGAAAGGCCCTGCATCGGCCAGGCGAAATCGTGGAGTTCGCCGGCGTGGTCAAATGCGCCCGGCGGAATCGGTTGCGAAGGTTCCACGGGAACGCCCGTGCGGCGGACCTGCGCCAGCACTTCCGCTTCGTGGATGCGTGACGCATCGTATTCGACAGTCAAGTCGTGACCCTCAAAGGAAAGCCCGCGAATTCCGTAAACCGTAGAAAGCTGCGAAAGATGCTCAAAATCTTGTGGAGTCAGTTCCTTTTTCAACTTATAACGAGTCTTCAGGAAGGTCATAGATCCTCACCTCAGAAGATCGGGCGATCTGGTGATCCGGTCAACAGGAAATCCGTCGATGGGTTTCGTTGGTTGTTCACCGGATCACTCGATTAAGAGATCCCGCGATTGTCGGGGCCCCTCAATCGTCCCCTCAAATTTCCACGTGCCGAAGCCGCAACGCATTGGTGATGACCGAGACCGAGCTGAAGGTCATCGCCGCCGCCGCGAGCATTGGACTTAGCCGCCATCCCAGCAGCGGGTAAAGCACACCTGCGGCCACCGGCACTGTTACCATATTATAGACGAAGGCAAAGAACAGGTTCTGCCGGATATTGCGCAGTGTGCTTCGGCTCAAGCGGCGGGCGCGGACGATGCCCCGCAGGTCGCCTTTGACCAAAATGATTCCGGCGCTCTCCATGGCGACGTCCGTGCCGGTGCCCATGGCGATGCCGATGCGCGCTTGCGCGAGCGCCGGGGCGTCGTTGATGCCGTCTCCGGCCATCGCGACGATGCGGCCCTGGGACTGAAGCTGTTTCACGATTTCGCCCTTGCGCGCGGGCGGGACTTCCGCCTCGAACGCATCGATTCCCAGTTGGCGCGCCACCGCTTCTGCCGTGCTGCGGCTATCTCCTGTTAGCATGACGACGCGCAGGCCTTCCTGGTGAAGCAGCCTGAGGGCTTCGGGCGTAGAAGTCTTAATCGGATCTTTTACTGCAAGCACTCCCGCAGGCAGGAGATCAACGACAACGAAAATGACGGTCGATCCATCGTGCCGCAGTTCCTCAGCAGCGCGGACCAAACTGTCGGTGGGGAGCGAGAGCGACTCAAAAAGGGCGGTGTTTCCGAGTGCGACGGTCTTGCCATCGATCAAGCCGGTCACGCCTTGGCCGGTGAAGGAATGAAAGTCCTTCACTTCGGAAAGCGTGAGAGAACGTTCTTCCGCGGCGGCAACCATGGCGCCACCCAAGGGATGCTCGCTGCCGCGCTCCAGGCTTGCGGCAAGGCGCAACAGTTCCGATTCGGTCCAACCCAGTTGTGGCTTGATGGCGGTCAGGCGCGGTTTACCCTCTGTCAGCGTTCCGGTCTTGTCGATGACCAGCGTATCCACCTTCGCGAGAAGCTCAAGAGACTCGGCATTCCGTATCAACACACCTGCCGCCGCCCCGCGCCCCGTGCCAACCATAATGGACATGGGGGTCGCGAGCCCCAAAGCACAAGGGCAGGCAACGATCATCACGGCAACGGCGCCGATCAGTGCGTAGGCAAAACGAGGTTGGGGGCCAAAGACGGACCAAGCGATAAACGTCAGGGCGGCGATGACCACCACCGCCGGAACGAAATAGGACGCCACCGCGTCCGCCAGGCGCTGGATGGGAGCGCGGGTGCGCTGCGCTTCGCTGACCATGGCCACGATTTGCGCCAGCAGAGTCTCACTGCCGACGCGCTCGGCCCGCATCACAAACCCTCCCGTACCGTTCACGGTCCCGCCTGTCAGGCGCTCACCCATCCTTTTCTCTACCGGCAGGGACTCTCCCGTGATCATCGATTCATCCACGGAACTCGCCCCCTCGAGCACGATTCCATCCACGGGAATCTTCTCGCCGGGACGCACGCGCAAACGGTCGCCGCGGTTGACTTGGTCGAGAGGAATATCATCGTCGGTGCCGTTGGATCTCAGGCGGCGGGCGGTCTTGGGGGCAAGTCCTAGCAAGGCCTTTAGTGCGCTGCTGGTCCGGCTGCGGGCGCGCAACTCGAGCACTTGACCTAGCAGGACCAACGTTGTGATGGTGGCGGCGGACTCGAAATAGACGGGCACCTCACCGGAGGCGAGGCGAAAGGATTCCGGGAAAAGCTGAGGAAAGGCCGTGGCGACAAGGCTGTACAAGTACGCCGCTCCCGTGCCCATGGCGATGAGGGTGAACATATTAAGACTGCGGTTGACGACAGATGCCCAGCCGCGTTGGAAGAAAGGCCACCCTCCCCACAGGACCACGGGTGTGGCAACGATCAGCTCGATCCAGCTCAACAGCCTCGGAGAGATGGCGATTCCGAGGGACTGGCCCCCAAGCATCGTTGACATTGCCACGATGACCAGCGGCGCCGTCAGCGCCAAACTGCTCCAAAAGCGACGCGCCATGAGCACGAGTTCTAGATTGGTTTCATGTTCCTGCGTGACGGCAAGGGGTTCGAGCGCCATGCCGCACTTGGGACACGTACCGGGACCGCGTTGGCGGATGTCCGGGTGCATCGGGCAGGTGTAAATGGCAGTGGAATCATCTGCCTGTGTTTTGGCGCGGGCGCTTGGGGTTATGAGAAAAGCTTCGGGGTTGGCCTGAAACTGTTCCAGGCAGGATTCATTACAAAAATAGTATCGCTTGCCGTGGTACTCAGAGGAGGCCGCAGCGTCTTCGGGTGTCACCTCCATACCGCATACCGGGTCAATCACGAGAGCTCACCTCAACTCGATATTGTGCCAGCCTGGAGCAAAATGGCAACGCATGTGCGGTCCATTTTAGCTAAGTCCATTTGCTTTCATACACATCGTGGGTATAAAAGAATAAGTAGTTTGTTTTCATAGATATCGTGGCATTAGTCAAATTGTCATTTTTGTTTCCCTTTTTTTTCAATAACATCGTGGGACTATCCCTTATTTTTTTATCCCCTTTTCCCCTTGGCCGACATCCAGCCGGTTCGCTAGATAATTTATAATCAACAATATAAAATTTCCTGGAAGTTCCACAAATCTCCGCTAAGCGCTAGTATTTTCATACACATCGTGGGATAGCCGACGCCCTTCGAGGGTGAAGTCCGCACGTCCGGGCGGGCCGAGCAACGGCTCCCCTCCTGATTTAGAAGGGGCGGCGCGTTAGCGCCGGGGGTGGTTACCCGCCACCGACCGTCGGGTAGAGCCCGAAAATGTACCGCCGCCATCTTGGCGGCCAGTGCCGGCTGGAAGCCGGCGTTACGACCCGTACCGCCGGCATCTTGCCGGCCTGGCGCGGCTGCCGACGAGAAGCCGGAGCTACGAGTAATTCCGTCCGGCGGCGCGTCCCCCACCCTCTAAGCCTAGCGCAGAGGCAAGTCATGTTGTCAACAGGAAAATCGCCCGGTTTCCTACCGGTAGGAAGAGATTGTACAATTCCTGCTCGTTATTTCCTACCCGTAGGAAACGGCTTCCGACGCGCTCCAGCAAAGGTGACAAGACGTCAGCTTCGCCGGGGACTCCGCGAACCGCTGGGAAGGATGAATATCTGCCGCCGCTACGTTCGTCCCGTGCCCTCGGGCTTGGCCGTCGGAAGGACCAAACCCGACTGGCCTGCGAGGGCTTTTGTCAAAGTGGCGGCCAAGCCGTCCAGGGCGCTTCCGCCGCCCGCCACCAGAATCTGCGGTACAAGCTGAATTCCTTTCTCTGCGAGGACGGTGGCGATGTTCACGAGGGTCGTGCTCGCCGATCCGATCGCGTCGTTTTGGGCGCAGAATCCTTCGGCTTTCGAGAGTCCCTGGGCTCGAATCACGTCGGCCTGCGCGGTGCCTTGGGCGCGGATGACGTCCGCCTGCGCCGTACCCGTTTGCTTAATGTATTCCGATTCGCCTCGCGCTTCCTGCATGCGCGAGTCCGCATTGTTCTTGCGGATGTCGATGCCGATTGCCGACTTGGCAAGATCTCTTTGCATATCCGCCCTTCCCGTTGTCGCCTCCGTCGCCACGCGCTGTTCCTGCGCCTTCTGCTGCATCTTGAAGGTCTCAATCTCCTGGTTGGCAATCTCGCGACGTGTCAGGACTTCCACCAACTCGGCGGGAAGAATAACGTCCTGGATGTAAACACCCTTGGTTTCGACCTCGTATTCGGAGAGCTGCTGGCTGATATGCCTCGTCGCTTCTTCCTGAACAGTCTGGCGGCTCTGAATGAAAGTCACTGCCTCCATATTGCCCAATTTGTTGCGGAAGTGGTTTCCCAGCGCCGCCTGAAGGACCTCGTTCACAAGATTAAACATGCTGCCGACCATGGAAATAACCCGTGGGGCTTTAGTATCGGCGACATGGATGAGCACCTGGAGATCGAGTGTAAAGATGAAGCCTTCCCGGCTCTTGGCCACAATGGGTTCCAGCCGTGCATCCAAGCCATGCGCGCCGGTCACGCCCTTAGCCCAGTCCAGCTTAAGGATTGCCGTGGGAACGATCTCTGCCTGATAGATGCGCGGATTGATAGGGTACTTGCCTGTGCGCAACGGTTCTTCCCAAATGCCGCGGTGCCCCGGTTTCACCAGGCTACCGAACTTGAATTCCGCGCCGGAAGTGTCTTCGGTGGGCAAACCCACGTAAGACTTGATCACTGCCACCTGGCCCTGCTCGATCACGAGCATAGGCACTTGCTCGACTCGGACCAGAAAGGGATTCAGATTGTAGGCGCCGTAGAGCAGGGGATCGTGCTGTAGTCCGATCTTCCCGCCCTTATCGAGAAACGCCTGGAAATCCTGATAGGATTTGTGCTGATCGTTCTTGCTGCCGAGAATAGTCTCGATGAGCTGCGAGTTCGCCGACGTCGTAGGAGGCTCGCCCGGTGGCGGGGCTTGGTATTGAAAGTCCTCAATGTCCTTGAAACCGCCTAATCGGCTGGAGATGTCGCCGGCGGGCAGAGGATCGCCATCCAGCGTGGTCACGACACCCACCATATCCACCACGTGGCCGCTCTCCGTCGCTCGCGGCTCGATTCGCGTCACATCTAGCGCCGATTCGCCGAGGCCGAACACCGTGTGGCTGAGCCGGTCACCCGTCATGCGGCTGCGAAGTTCCTCTGAAACCGGCACTCCATAGACCTGGGGTTTGGTGATGACCAGGAAAGCCACCGGGTGGATCGGCGCGAGCGTTCCCGGCGAAAGGACGGGGCGTTGAACGCCTTTCTCGCCTTTGATTTTCTTGGGGCCCGCTCCCTCCACAAACGCCCGCAGGTCGGTGAAATTGCCAAAGGCCTCGGTGTAAATCGCCGACTTGGCGCCGATCGGCAAGGGCCGGCCAATTTGTGCGACGACGATGCCAATCTGACCCGCAGGCACCTGCACCCAAGGATGTTTGGTGACGGAATAAACCAGGACGTTCTTGAGGCGAATTCCCGGCATCAGCAAGTCGGCCTGGTATCCAGCTTCTCCGCGAAAGGCGATCGGGTTGTCTTCCGGAAGCGCGGCCCCAAAACGCCTCCGTACCAGTCCCACCTGCGTCGGTCCGATGGTGTAATAAGATTCCAAAAGCAGAGCCACGACCATTACGATCAAGACTACAACGCTGCTGAATAGGATGAAATGCTGCTGCGCTATGTCTGGCAAAAGCTGCCCCATGTTTCCTCCTGAAGATCCCGATTGCGCCGCCGGGATCGGCGGTGCCGTCGCGGAGCGGTCGGACTGAGCGGGCGCATTGTACTCCTGGTAGGGCCAGAGTGCGAGTTAAGTGAGCGTTAAGTAGTGACTTATTTTGAAATCTCAGGGGCTTGACACAGGGGTTGAGCCCGCGATAATGGAAACATGACAAAGGCTAAGAACTTTCCCCGCAATACCCACCAGAGGGCCCAGCAAATTGCCAAACTATTAACCCGAGAATTGACGGAAGAACTGAAGCATGGACGAACGGAACTGTCGATGCCCCTTGCAGAGATCGGATGCGAGGGACGTTTAAGAGGTGGAATCGCACGCAAACAAAAGTTGTCCTCAAGGCGTCGAGAAGAGACTGGGAAGATAGCAGCACAGGTAAGATGGAAGGCCAAAACAAATAACGCACGATGAATCCCTATTCCAATTCTGGAGTTTCGGATAAGAGCTTTTCAAAACTCTTTTTCGCATATTCAAACACTTCTGTTGCGCGTGGCATTTCCGCGAGTTGATCATCTGTTGGTGGCACAGGGGGGCGAATAATTCCTTTTGGGAAACTGATCTTTCCATTTAACATCTCATATATATCTACATTAAGCTTAAGAAGGTAAAGGAGAACCTTCACTTGATTCCAGGGCAGCGTTATCGCGGTATGTTGGACGACAACGTTTGGCCCCTGGCGCTGATCAAGCTGCCCGAAAATCAACTTTAGATCCCATACGTTGGGTTCCATTAACACATTGTTTGCATACCCCTCCCAAAAGTCCTCATCAGGAAGTCTTCTATGTTCAATCTGCGGTATGACTGAATTAATTGGGTTTGAGCTGTCTGATTCCATTAATTTCCCTCCTTAGTAGATTGTCAGTTGTCTTCCTATTCCTGCCACTCTTGCTAATTGTTTTAGATATGGCTGCGCTGGGCCTGCGACTATTTCTGGTACATCAATTTCGCTGCGAACTTGCGTCACTTCTCGCGCCAGCGGCAGTAATTCTGGAGTTATCATCCCAAAAGGATCAAAACTCTCAGTGCCAATACCGGACTGAATTTCAAAGCTAAGATTTCCAATTCCCAATGAAGCATTAACCCCATAGAAATTCTCGGTATTCGAACTCTTCACAATGATAGTCGAAGCAATGTGATGCGCCTTGATTGTATCGCTTACACTACCCTGAACAGGCTGATTGCCTACCATCAGTCGTGGTTGAGGTTCCTGATCGCTAGACTGTTCTGACTCCGGAATGATCGCGATCTTAAGCCCAACGGCCTTCAAAATGCCATTTAGATTGCTCAGTGTGGGATTACCAGCTTCAGATAAGCTTGTATATAAACTTTCGCGTGCTACGCCGGCCTGCTTTGCAACCCGCTTCATCGTATGCGCCTTGGCTACGTTTCCGAGGGCGACCTTAAGCGTATTCGGGTCTTCGGAGATGGCAGCATTTATGTAGCTGGCAGCGAGCTGCGGGTCAGTCAGTTCATCAAGCATCCAAGCATCGAAGTCGCCTGTTCTTTTAGGCATTGTAGTCCCCCCAAAATTTCCTGGCCTTCCTGATATCACCATCCTGGGTCTTCTTTGTTCCTCCCCAGAGCAGAATAATCTCCTCTCCATCTATGCCAAGGTAGACTCGGTATCCCGGCCCAAAATCAATTCTTAGTTCGATAACTCCCTCTCCAACAGGCTCGTGGTCTCCGAAGTTCCCCTCTTCTGCCCTATCTAGGCGTTCAAAAACCTTGCCAAGCACATCTGGAAGACGACGAACGCTCCTCATCCAATCGAGGATTGGCTCATTGCCTTCTTCGGTCTTGTACGTTCTTCGCTTTCGCGGTTTCGCTTCCACACATTTTATCGGCAGACCGCTTGTAATCTTTATCTCACACGCACAAAGCTATCACCGCCTCCAAAAGTTTGCAATGGTTATCCGAAGACGCCTACTGCCTTACCAACACCGCAGGTCCTGGAGGAAGTACTAGTGCTTAGTTGCGTAAATTAACGATAGTATTTCGGAGCTGCGAACCCTTGACCTCGCGCTTCCGCCACTTGAAGGGCTTGGCCTTGGGGGCATAGGCGGCGATGAACGCCTCAATCGCTTGACGCAGTTCGACCGTGCTCTTGCTGCTCAGACCGCGCAAGGCCTTACGGGATAAGATGCCAAACCAGATTTCCACTTGGTTCAACCAACTGGCCGAGGTGGGGGTGAAATGGAAATGAACGTTGGGATGTGCGGCCAACCAAGCATCACATTTTTTGTGCGTGCGGTAGTTGTCCAGGATCACGTGCAATTCCATTTCGGGGGCGGTCTCCGCTACCACCTGGTCCATAAACTGCAAGAATTCTTCCCGTCGTTTCAAGGCGGTGAAGGCGGTGCTGACTTGCCCCGTCGCCACCTCCAAAGCCGCAAAGAGGTTGAGCGTCCCATGCCGTTTGTAGGTGCTGCGGTAAGCCCGTACGATTTTGCCCTGGGTGGTTTCCACGTAGCCGGTCTTGCGCTCCAGGGCTTGGATGCTGGGCTTTTCATCGACACAAATCACCAGGGCCTTTTCCGGCGGGTTCAGATACAGTCCGACAATGTCCGCCGCTTTGGGGACAAACTGCGGGTCGGTGCTCATACACCAAGAGCGCTGGCGTTGCAGACAGATGCCTTCTTTGCGCAGCACCCGCCAAACCGCATGCACCGATCCTCCCACGACGCGGGCCACGGCGGGTCCGTCCCAAGTGGCTTGGCCGGCCGGGGGCGACTCCTCCAACACCGCCAGAATACGCTTCCGAAAGGCGTCGTCGTACCGCCGCTGGGCTCCTGGCCGCGGAGCATCACGCAAACCCCTCAGCCCGGCGCGCACAAATCTCTGGCGCCATTTGATCACCGTATTGGGCCGGGTGTGACCTTGGCGGGCAACTTCCTTTACCCGCTTGCCACCCAAACAGCCCAGGATAATTCGAGCTCGTTCCACCATCTGTTTCGATTCGGTCCGGCTCGCGGCCAACCGTTCCGGCTCTTGCCGATCCTCCGGACCACAACTCACTGTGGGCGCAGCTTTTAGCATGCGCCCTTTGTATCATATATCGCTTATCAGTGCAACTAAGCACTAGGATCGAGCGCTCACGGAAGTAATATATATATTACCATGCTTAACTCATGAGACGACACCCCCAGAAATAGATTCTCGGGATGAGAATTCGAAATGAGTCACTACCGAGCAGGTTAGGGCAGCGTACCGCCCCAGCCGTTCGACAAAAGTGGATCAGCCCTGCCGGTTGTGTTGTGCTGTTCTACCGGCCTCGACTCTGGTACTCTAGCGCCGCAAAACGAAGGGAAATCATCCTGGGGGTATCCATCATGAAAAGACGAGAGTTTCTATCCACTACTTTAGCGGTAGCTGCCACCGGATTGGCCCCGCGTACTGCCCGCGCCTCCAACGGTTTTGTGGAAGTCATGCTGGACGAGCCCATCGGCACGATCGCGCCGGAGCTTCACGGCCACTTTACTGAGCACATCGGTTCGGTGATTTACGGCGGCGTCTGGGTGGGCGAGAACTCCAAAATTCCCAACGTAGGCGGCATCCGCAAAGCTCTGTTGGACCATCTGCGCCAACTGCACGTGCCGGTGATTCGCTGGCCGGGGGGCTGTTTTGCCGACAGCTACAACTGGCGCGACGGCGTTGGCCCGCGCACCCAGCGCCCGCTTCGTACGAATTTTTGGGACAACGAACCGCAGCTCTGCAAGGCCCCTGACGGCCCGCAGAAATACGATCCCAATACCTTCGGTACGGCGGAATTCATGCGTTTCTGCCAGCTTGCCGGCGCCAAACCCTACGTTGCCGCCAATGTTCGCAGCCTGACGCCGCACGATTTCGACGAATGGGTGGAATATTGCAACTCGCCCGCGGGCAGCACTACGCTGGCCCAGACCCGCGCCGCCGACGGCAGCCGCGAACCCTACAACGTCGCTTATTGGGGAATCGGCAATGAGTCGTGGGGTTGCGGCGGCGACTTCCGCCCGGAGGAATACGCCGTCGAGTTTCGCCGCTTCACTTCGTGGGTTCCCGATTATGGGCAGAAGCTGCGCTTCATCGGGTCAGGGCCCGGAGCCGACCTGCGCGATCCCCAGGTTTCGTGGACTCGCGGTTTCCTGGGAAACCTGGTGGCCAAGAGCCCCGATTTGCTCGACCGGCTCTACGGCATGTCGATGCACTATTACTGCTGGACCACGGGCAAAGGCGACTCCCTGGAATACACCAACGACGAGTGGTACCAGATGCTGTCGCAGGCCAACTTCATGGACTCGCTGGTGACGCAACACTGGCTGGCCATGAGCGATTATGACCGGGAACACAAGGTGAAGCTGGTGGTGGACGAATGGGGCGCCTGGCACCGGACCACGCCGCTCGGTCCGGCGTACCTGTTCAGCTACATTCCCTCTCTGCGCGACGCCCTGGTGTCCGCACTCACCCTCGACATCTTCAATCGGCACGCCGAGAAGTTGGCGATGTGCAACGACGCCCAGCTAGTGAACAACATCAATACGCTCTTCCTGGCCGTGGAGGATCGCTTTGTGGCGACGCCGATTTTCCACGTCTTCGATATGTACAAATCGCACCAGGGCGGGCGCTCGCTGCGTTTTGTGTGCGACGCTCCGGAGATTTCTTATGGGGCAGGGAAGTCGTTTTGGGGACTCGCTGGGTCGGCCTCTTTGCACGGCAAAACTCTGGTGGTTACGGTGGTGAACCCTCATGCCGGCGAATCCACCGTGACGGAAATATCGCTGCGCGGGGGCGAGGCAAAGTCTGCGCAGGTTACGGTGCTCAGTGCGTCCGACATTCACGCGCACAATGACTTCGATGCCCCCAGTTCGGTGGTACCCAAGACCGAACCGGCCAACGTTTCCGGGGCTCGATTCGCTTGGACTTTCAAGCCCGCGTCGGTGACCAAGCTGGAAATTGAATTGGCCTGATTGCGATTGGTGCCGAGGTCCGAAGCAGACGTCGCGGACCAGATCTCTGCACGCAGGCATTGGATTATTTGGAATTCCTCCTATGGCAGGCCTTATATGAAAAAACGTCTCTTCCAATTATTGCTTCTTTGTTTGGCACTGATGGCACTGCTTGTTTCTCAGGTTGCAATTCCCCGTGCGCAGAGCGGGCCGCGTTATTCCGCACCGCGCCTCGACTCGTGGCGAGTATTAGGGCCGGGTGGCGGAGGAGCGCAATTCTTCCCCGCGGTCAGCCCGCACGATCCGAATCTGGTGCTTGCGGCTTGCGACATGACGGGCGCCTACATTTCCGAGAACGGCGGAAAATCCTGGCGCATGTTCAATCTTCGCAGCCCGGTGAAATTCTTCGCCTTCGATCCGCTTGATTCCCAGGTGATTTACGCGGGCGCGGAGGTTCTGTGGCGCAGCGCCGACCGAGGTCATACCTGGAATCTGATCTATCCTTCCGAGGCGGGCGCTCGGATTGTCATGCCCGACGACCACGCCAGTCCCCAGGTTTTTACCGCGCAGGGACCAGCCGGCCGTGTCGACGCTCTGGCCGTAGATCCCGCCGACTCGCAGAAGCTTTACGCGGCGATTGGTGCCGTGAGCGGTGTCGCGCTCTACACTTCGAGCGACCGTGGCGCGCACTGGCAACGTGCGGCGGCTCTTCTCGGAGGCGGCAGGGAGATATTCATAGATCCGCATTCGCCGCCGTCTGACCGCACGCTGTATGTTTTGGGAGAGAATTCAGTGGCGGTACGCAAGGCAGGCGAATGGAAACAAGGTCCGGCCCCGGCGGGCGTGTTGCAGGGCATCGATGTCTCTGCGGGGTTCTCTCCCACGCAGCAATTGGTGGTTTACATGATATCTGGTGGGGGGCGGCGAAGCAGTTCGTCGCGCGGCGTCTTTATCTCCACCGATGGTGGCGCCACATGGAAAGTGGCGGATGCCGCTGCCCTGCACAGTACGGGGCAAGGGTCATCGGTAGCTGAGTTGACCGGCGTCGCAACCTGCCTTCGTCATCCCGAGGTTGCCTACGTTTCATATGAAGACCTGCACACCGGCGGCCAAGTCTTTCATGGCGTGGCGAAGACCCGCAACGCCGGCGTTACTTGGGAGTTGGTTTGGAAAGAGGCAAGCGAGCCCGCCGCAAACGTTCACGACGCCTGGATCACCGAGCGCTTCGGGACGGACTGGGGTGAACCGGGCATCTCGTTGGGGGTGGATCCGAACAATCCCGAAATCTGTTACCGCACCGACCTCGGCCGCACGATGCGGACGCTGGATGGCGGGCGCACATGGAATGCCGTTTACTCTCGGCGCGTGACGGATCGGGCTTACACCAGCACCGGCCTGGATGTAACCACCAATTACGGTGTCTTCTTCGACCCCTTCGACACGCGCCGGATGTTCATAGCTTATACCGATATCGGATTGTTCCTAAGCGAAGACGGCGGCCAGAGTTGGACAAGCTCTACCGATGGTGTCCCGCGGCGGTGGACCAACACGACGTACTGGATCACCTTCGATCCGACCGTGAAGGGCAGGGTATGGGGCGTGATGAGTTACGTCCACGATTTGCCGCGTCCCAAGATGTGGCGGCGCACTTCGCCGGCGCGATTCGACGGGGGAGTATGCCTCAGTGAGGATGGCGGCAAGACGTGGCGGGCCTCGAACCAGGGAATGGCTCCCACTGCCGCAACGCACATCTTGCTGGATCCTACAAGTCCAGTGGACGCGCGGGTCCTGTACGTCACCGGTTTCGGCAAGGGAGTTTTCAAATCGGTTGACGGCGGCCGGACCTGGGCGCTCCGGAACCAGGGCCTGCCGGGAACAGAGCCATTCGCCTGGCGCCTCACGCGCGACGCGATAAGAACGGAACGTTGTACGTCATTCTGGCACGCCGCAGCGAAGACGGCAGCTTCGACAATGCGCAGGATGGCGCGCTCTTCCGTTCGCGCGACGGGGCAGAGCACTGGGAATCCATTGCCTTACCGAAAGGCGTGAATGGTCCGAACGGCTTGGCCATCGACGCGGAGGACCCGAATCGGCTTTACCTGGCGGTTTGGGGGCGGAGCGCGCCCGCGGGTGCTGTTGACGGCGGGATCTTCGTTTCGAGCGATGGCGGCACCTCTTGGCGAAACGTGCTCTCACAGGATCGGCACGTTTACGACATTACTGCTGACCCCCTCGATCCGAAGGTTCTCTATGCGTGCGGATTTGAATCTTCCGCGTGGCGCTCCACCGACCGCGGCGAAACCTGGAAGCGCATCCGGGGCTATAATTTCAAATGGGGCCACCGGGTTATTCCGGACCCCCAGAATCCCGGCCAGGTTTACATTACGACCTTCGGCGGAAGTGTTTGGCACGGCCCCGCTGCCGGCGATCCACAGGCCGTGGAAGATATTGTTACGCCGGCGCTCGCATACAGTAACCGCTGATTGTGGCCGACATCAAAACCAATAGGGTCCGTTCGTGGCACAAGGAGGATGGAAGATGAAATATCGGAAGCTGGGGAATACCGGGCTTATCGTGAGCGAGGTGGCGCTGGGCTCCATGCAGTTTGGCGGCAAGATGAACATGGGCAACCTCGGCCAGGAGGATACGACACGAATGGTGAAGCTGGCCCTCGACAAGGGGATCAACTTCGTCGATACGGCGGACGTGTACAGCCTGGGTGAAAGCGAGACGCTACTGGGCAACGCTCTGAAGGGGATGCGGCAGGAAATCGTGCTGGCCACGAAGGTCCGGCTGCCGATGAGCGCGAACTTCAACCACAGCGGCGCCACCCGCGTGAACATCCTGCGCGAGGTCGAGGCCAGTTTGCGACGACTCCAAACCGATTACATCGACCTTTACCAGGTGCACGGATGGGACAGCAACACGCCGCTGGAAGAGACCGTTAGAACGCTCAACGACGTCGTGCGCCAGGGAAAGGTTCGTTACATCGGGCTCTCGAACTTGATGTCATGGCAGGCGGCGACAGCGGTGATGCTCCAGGAGCGCTTGGGACTGGAAAAATATGTCACGGCGCAGATGTACTACAGCCTCGTGGGCCGCGGCCTTGAAAACGAGTTCCAATCGTTTGCCGAGTACCACAACATCGGCATCCTGGTTTGGAGCGCGCTGGCGGGAGGTTTCCTGGCAGGCAAGTACACCCGTAGCAATCCTGCGCCTGCCGGGACACGCTTCGCGGAGGCGGGCCAGTTTGTGCCCTTTGACAAGGAAATGGGCTACCGCGTAGTGGACGCACTGAAGGACGTGGCCGACCGGCACGGCGCCAGCCCCGCCCGCGTGGCTCTCGCGTGGGTCCTCGCGCGTCCCGCTGTGAGCAGCGTCATCGTCGCCGCCCGCAAGCCCGAGCACCTGGAGGACAACATTCTCGCCGTGGAACTTCGGCTCTCGGAGGATGACGTACACCTGCTGGACGCTGCGTCGGACCCAGGGGTTCCTTATCCGAAGTGGATGGTGCTTCAGCTCGACACGGCGGAAGACCCGCGTCCCAAGGTCCTGCATCCGGAACACTACACCGAGGGCGGTCCATGGAAGGATCTTCGCGGTAACCGGTGGTCCGGCTAGTGTAGTGTCCGGGAATTGGATGGACAATGTAGCGCCGCCCTTTAGGGCGGCAAGTGCGGGGCTGAGGCCCGGCGCCACAGCTACAGGATTGTCCAGGCATCTTATGGACACTACACTAGGAGTGGGGGCGAAGGCGGGCTGAGGCGTGAAAAGCCGCGTCGCATCGACAAAATGTAGGTCTACCAGGCTCGAACCGGGCATGCGATCGCCGGTATTTTCCGCCGGAGCTTCGCTCATCGCCCGTACGACGTGCTCCGAAATTGCCAATCCCGCAGTAGCGTTTCCTACCGGTAGGAAATCCGAGAAAAATTCGACGCGTTTTTCCCTGCCGGCGGGGAATCTGTCAACATTTCGCTAGCCTATGGCCGCCACATTGCGGGAATAGAGGGCGGAGAATTGTGCCGGGGTGAAATGGCGCACCACCCGCGGGCTGTAAGCGGCAGGCAGCCGGTGAACGCTTCTTCCAAGTCTCGGCGCGTCGGGACCGTGCGTTGTCTCCCGACTCCCGACTTCCGAACGCTAAACGCCGATTGCTCGCCACTGACCACTCGGCACTAGCCCCTGCTCCTTGGAGGTTTCATGTCCTTAATGCCAAAACGGAGAACGACAGAGAAGAGACTAACTGCGAGTCGCGCGAACGGCCGCAAATCCCACGGCGCAGTGACTCCCGCAGGAAAAGCTCGTGCGGCCAAGGCTAATCTGCGTCACGGATTCTATTCGGAGTCTCCGCAGGAGGTTTTGATCGCCTTGGGGGAAGATCCGGGGCAGTACAAGCGCCTAGTGGAATCGCTGGAGAATAATCTGACGGAGAGCTTGGAAGGCCAGTTGGTGCGCCGCATCGCACGGGCGTTGTGGCGGATGCAGCGCGCCGAAAGGATGCAAGACGGCTTGGCCGTGAAACGCGTGCAAAGCGGACTGCAGAAGGAACAACTGATGGCTGGTCCCAGGATGCTGGAAATTGACGATATTTACGAGCGGTTGGCGGCCATCGGCAGGATGATGAACAACCCTGATTCCCCCCGTTCGCCCGCGGAAATCGAGGCCTTAGTGAATGCCTTCGGGGCCACCCCACCGGCCGACGTCCAGAAGCTCTTTCCTCTCCTGCGGTCGTTCGGAGAAGCGGCATGGAAGTCGCCCGGGCCGGCAAACGAAAACGGCGACGTGGGGCCGATCCCTTCGACCAACGAGGAGCAGGAAAGGGAAGCGGCGCGCCAGAAGCTTGATGCGGGGTTGCAGCAGGTCATGGTGCACTATGGGAGGACTCGCGAAATGCTCATCGAGATATTCGAAAAAGTCCAGTCACCCGAAAATATCGCCGCACTCATGGCTCCGCGGGACGAAAATGCGCTGTTGATGCAACGAATGGAAGACTCCAACCTGCGGCAATTGTGGCGGCTCACCAACATGCTCGCTAAGGTGCGGAACGGGGCGCTGGACTAAGAGATGTTAAAAATGAAGAGTGCTCCCAATAATTGATTGAAAACAAAGGGTCAAAAAAAGTGCTCCCAATAACTTATTGAGAACAAGCAGGTTATGCTAATTTACCCTTATGTCCATGAAAATGCTATTGTTATCTTGTAATTGGGCCCTTGATTCGCGGTGGCAACCCAAAGTTAGAAGCAGGACGCGAAGCCGGATGCAAGTTGCTCGGTTCACTGGCCCACACGAGCCCTGCCGCGTGGAGTTTAGATCGCCAAATGGCAGCCCAGAGCGGCCCCACGGCCCACGGGCTCGTCGGTTTCTTCCCCAATCTTGACACTACGCGCCGCCGCCGATAGAATGAATCGAGGAGCCGTTAGCCTCGAACTTTTTGAAACCTTGTCAGTTAGGTCGAAGATGAAGGGACAAATTGACCTATCAAGCCGATACCGGGAAATTCTGGTGGCGTTGGTTCGCCAATTCATCGCCAGCGGCTTCCCCGTCGGGTCGAAGGCGTTAGCTCCGCAACTGGCAACACCGGTCAGTTCGGCGACCATTCGTGCTGTTCTCGGCGTGTTGGAAGACAGCGGTTTCCTGATGCAGCCGCATGTCTCGGCCGGCCGGGTTCCGACGGAGAAGGCCTATCGGTTTTACGTGGACCGCGTAGTGACAGGCACGCGCCTGTCTCCTGACACGGAGCGCTATATTGACCAGGCCCTGGGGTCGGATGCCGACCGGCTGGAACGCCTGATGGTCAGTGCTTCCCGCACGCTCTCCGAGATTTCGCGGAACGTGGGCCTGGTGCTGGTGCCGGCGCTCGAGGAAAAGCTGCTGGAGCACATCAAATTTATCAATTTGCCCGACCGCCGCGTGCTGGTGGTCATCGTTTCCAAGCCCGATTTGGTGGAGAATCGCGTGGTTCGCCTCGACGACGAATTCACGCAGGAGGAACTTGACCAGGTGGCCAACTTCCTCAACTCGGAGTTCCACGGCTGGTCGTTCGGCACCATTCGCCTGGAGGTTTTCCATCGCATGGAAGCGGACAAGCTCCTCTGCGACCATCTCCTGAAGAATGTCGCCACGCTCTTTATGGGGGGCGCCATCTCCGAGGACGAGACGGGTGAGCTGATTGTAGATGGCACGGCTAAGATTTTGGAACGCCCGGAGTTTGCCGATGTGCAGAAGATCAGGCAGTTGGTGAAAACTCTGGAGGAAAAAGCCAAGCTGGCGCGGATACTGGAAGCCTGCCTGCAGAGCCCGGAGGCGGGCGTGCGCATCTTGATTGGGCGGGAGAATGCCGAAAAACAGATGCACCATTGCACCCTGGTAGTGGCGCCGCTGCACTACCACGACCGCGCAGTGGGAGCCCTGGGGGTGGTGGGGCCCATGCGCATGGAGTACGACCGGGCCATGAGCACCGTCGAGTACGTGGCCCATCTGTGTAGCCGCCTGCTGAGCTCCAACTGAAAACCGGGACTCCCGCGCCGGCGGGCTTGACCGTACGGACCGGGGAGCAGAGCGCCCCGGACCGGGAATGGCATTGAACCTATGATGGATGAGGAAAGAGAAGAGATGATGACGACCGAGCCCGGCGAGGCCGGGGAGAGCGAAACCGCGTCTGCGGCCGAGGGCGCCGCGGCGCCCGCCCCCCAGCCGGCGCCGGCGGAAGCGCTGGAAAAGGCGCTCGCCGAAAAGAAGGAACTTTTCGATCGTTTGCTGCGCAAGCAAGCCGAGATCGAAAACTTCCGCAAGCGCACGCAGAAGGAGAAGGAGGATCTTCGCCAGTATGCGGCGGAGGACCTGATTCGTTCCTTGCTGCCCACGCTCGACGGGTTCGAGCGCGCCCTTCAGCATCGTGACGAGACCGTGCCGGCGGCTTTTTACGAGGGTCTGGAACTGATTTACCGTCAGCTTCGCGAAGTGCTGGGCCGGGCGGGACTGTCGCCGATCGACACCGCCGGCCAATTGTTTGACCCGCACCTGCACCAGGCAGTGGAAACCGTCGACGCCCCGGGCTGCCGCGAGCATGAGATCGTCGAGGAACTGCAGCGCGGCTACCGGATAAGGAATAAGCTCTTGCGCCCGTCGATTGTCAAGGTGGCGGTGGGAGGCAGTCCGGCACAAGACCGCGCGGATCAATCGTAGGGCAAGTCAGCGGCGCAGAAAGCTGGACTTCCCGGACCGGCCGTGATGCGGAGCTTGTAACGTGGGCGGGACGCCCACGCTACCTTTCGTGGCATGGCCGTCCTGGCCATGATCTCGCACGGGCAAGGGGCCAAGAAGTTCCAGCCCGGGCGCGGCAGGGGCGATAATACGGACACAACCGAGGTTAAGGATTGAAGCAAAAGCGTGACTATTACGAGGTCTTGGGCGTAGCGCGGGAAGCGTCCGACCAAGAGATCAAGAGCGCCTATCGCCGCCTGGCCTTGCAGCACCACCCCGACCGCAATCCCGGCAACAAAGAGGAATCGGAGGAGAAGTTCAAAGAGATTACGGAAGCCTACAGCGTGCTGGCTGACGGCCAGAAGCGCGCCGCCTACGACCGCTTTGGACACGCGGCGGTAGGGGGCGGCGGAGGCGGAGCGCCCGATTTCAACTCCACAATATTCTCCGACTTCGAGGATATCTTCGGAGATTTGTTTGGTTTTGGCGATGCCTTTGGCCGATCGGGCCGCGCGCGAGGCCGGAGCACGGGTGGAATCGATCTGCGCTACGACCTGGAAATCAGCCTGGAAGAAGCCGCCGCGGGCCTGGAAACCAAAATCAAGATTCCGAGGTGGGAGGCGTGTGAAGCCTGCGAAGGCACCGGGGCCAAGCCGGGAAGCAAACCGGTGAATTGCCCCGCCTGTGGCGGACGGGGTCAACTTCGGCACCAGCAGGGTTTCTTCACGGTCACTCGCACTTGCCCGCAGTGCCAGGGTGTGGGCCAGGTGATTCGCGAGATGTGCGGCGAATGCAAGGGCGAAGGCCGCGTGAATGCCGAACGAGTGTTGGATTTGAGGATTCCGCCGGGAGTGGATGACGGCACCCGCCTGCGGGTTGCCGGCGAAGGCGGCGTGGCCACGCGCGGCAGTTCCGCCGGAGATCTCTACGTCATCCTGAAAATCCGCGAGCACCCATTCTTCGAGCGCCGCGGCACCGACCTCTACTACACCATCCCCATTTCCATTTCCCAGGCCGCGCTGGGCGCGGAAATCAAGGTTCCTACGCTCCGCGGCGAGGAGCGGTTGCGCATCCCGGAGGGTACGCAAAGCGGCTCGGTGTTTCGCCTGCGGGGAATGGGCATGCCCAGCCTGGAAGCCCACGGCCACGGCGACCTTTACATCTCCGTGTTCGTTGTGACCCCCACCCGCTTGTCCCGCGATCATCGGCGCTGGCTGGAGATTCTTGCTCCCTTCGTGCGCGTCGAAAATCAACCCCTGGAACGCCGCGCCGCCGAGAAAGTCAAAGACATCTTTGGCTGATTGGACGGCTGTTGATCGAATCGCGTGATCCGGTGATCGAGAGATCGGGCGAACAAGGAGCAAAAGCCGCCAGCCTTGTTCGCTATTCACGCAATCATTGCGCAATCTAATCACCCGATCATCGGATCACCCGATCACCCGATCCTACCGGTCGCCGCAGCCAGCGGTAGCCGACTGTGATCATGGTGCTGTTAAAGCCCATGTTGGGAGGGACCAGATCGGCGTTTGACATGTGGAGGGTTCGCCACTCAAACACCAAGGCGCGCTGCGGCTGGATGAAGTATTGCACCCCGAATCCCCCCTGCGGCGAAAATTGGGTGAATCCATTTACTTCCGGGACGTGATTGGCCAGGGAAGTTCGCTGCACGCCGGCGCCGGCATCGAAGAAGGGAACCCAACGGCCGTGCTCCTTGCCATCGAGCCGGAAGATGAGGGCATTGCCGGCCAGGTAGGACCGGCGGGGATGGACAGCGCCACCCAGAATTCCCTCGTCGATAATCTCGAAGCGCCGCACCGGCGAACGCCGGAAATCTCGCACAATGAAGCCGAGTTGAGGCTGGGCGATGAGCATCTGAATGTGCGAGACCTCGTGCCAATCCAATCCGTACTCCATCGAGTACCCCAACTGCGCACCGAAATCCCAATGGCCGCGGTTGGCAGAGTAAGCCGGCAGATTGACGTTAGCCGGCAGGATGGGCTGTGGTTCGGTCGCCGGTGTCTGTGCCCGCAAGGGCATGGGGGCCAGTAGGGTACACACGGCAAGGAACGCGCGTGCCGCCGACTTCGCCAACGGATTATGAGTGCGCGCCCTCATCTTCTTGCCGCGTCCCAACCAAGCTGTGAATCCGAAATGGAGTCCCGACTCTGTTTGTACACAAACGATTCCGGAAAAGCAAAGGTATCTCGCGCAGAGCCGCAAAGGCGCAGAGGCTGAAAAGAAAGCAGGGGCATCGTCTGTCTTGAATCTCTGCGTCTCCGCGCGATGGCGAGGTAAACTCGCCGCTACCACAGTAGAGTGCGCCAACGCCGGCTGCCCAATGCTGGTGCGATACCGCGAGTTTATGGTATAAAATAGGTCGAAGTTTCAGCGGGGCCAGGAGCACATTAAATTGGCGGCGGCTCACGAACGGAAAGACACGAGTACTGCGCATAAATGGTTTTTCGAAACTCGCTATTGGCTGCGCGATCTTATTTTGTCGGTGCTTTTGGCCTTTATTGTCATTGTTTTTCTCTACCAGCCCGTGCAGGTGGAGGGTACCAGCATGATGCCCCGCCTGGAAAACCACGAGCGGATATTCATCAACAAGTTCTTGTACCGTTTTCGGCCCATCGAGCGGGGAGACGTGGTGGTTTTCCGGTATCCCCTCGATCCGTCAAAGTCGTACATCAAACGGGTGATCGGACTGCCCGGGGACGAGGTGAGCATTCGCGATGGCCACGTGCTGGTGAACGGTAAGCCCCTAAGCGAACCTTACGTTCCGGCCAGTTATCTCGACGATCAAAGTTACCCCGAGGTGCGGGTCGAGTCAGAGCATTACTTTGTGCTGGGTGACCATCGTAGCTCCTCAAATGACAGTCGCGTTTGGGGCACTGTGGACCGTCAGTACATTTACGGCAAGGCGGTTTTTGTGTATTGGCCGGTGAGCCAAGTCGGATGGGTGAAGTGAACGAAATACGCGACTTGCACCGTTTCGGACCCAATGGATAGGAAGGCGTTTGGCGCGTACGGTTGATGGCGCCGCGCCGACCGGGGAAAGCCGATCGCCGCGAGCTGGAATGCTACCGAGGAACGCTTCAGCAAAATGGCGAAGTCAATCTCATTACAGGAGACTCGATGCAGGCGATTCTCGCCCTAGAAGACGGAAGAATCTTTAAAGGGCGCGGCTTTGGCGCCTTCAGCGAACGTTTTGGCGAGGTCGTTTTCAATACTTCTCTTTCCGGCTACCAGGAAATCCTCACCGATCCGTCCTACTCAGGGCAGATCGTAATCCTTACTTACCCTCATATTGGGAACTACGGCACGAACTTGCTCGACTGCGAATCCGCCCGGCCGTATGCGGAGGGCCTGGTGGTGCGCGAGCTTTCCGAATTGGCCAGTAACTGGCGCTCGGAACAGGACGTATCCGAATTCCTCGCCAACTATGGCATTCCCGTCATTTCCCACATCGATACGCGCGCGCTCGTCCGGCACCTGCGCAAGCACGGCGCGATGCGCGGGGTCATCTCGACCATTGACACCGACGAGGCGGGTTTGGTGGCGAAAGCCCAAGCCTCACCCAGCATGGTCGGCCTCGACCTGGCGAGCCACGTCACGGTAAGCTCCCCTTATGACTGGACGGAGCCATCGCGGCATATTATGGCGGGAGAAAGCCACCCGTCCGTTGAGCCGCGATTCCACGTGGTAGCGTACGACTACGGCATAAAGCAGAACATCTTGCGCAGGCTAGTCGATGTGGGCTGCCACGTCACCGTTGTGCCTGCCATGACCACCGCCGCGGAGGTCATGGAACTTAACCCGGATGGGGTATTTCTCTCCAACGGTCCTGGCGACCCGGAACCTGTGGATTATGCGGCGCAAGCCGTGCGCGATCTCATGGGACGCGTCCCCATTTTCGGGATCTGCCTCGGCCACCAGATCATCGGCCTTGCCTTGGGCGGGAAGACTTACAAGCTGAAGTTTGGCCACCACGGCGGCAACCACCCTATCCTGAACCTCGAAACCCAGAAGGTGGAAATCACCGCGCAAAATCACGGCTTCGCCGTCGATCCGGATTCCCTGAAGGCGAGCGAGGTGACCCTGACCCATAAGAATCTGAACGACGATACGCTCGAAGGGCTGCGGCATCGGAACATGCCCCTCTTCAGTGTGCAGTATCACCCCGAGGCCTCGCCCGGCCCGCATGATTCAGCGTACTTGTTTGACCAGTTTGTGACGATGATGGAAGAGTTTAAGGGATGATGAATTGTGAATTCTGAATTCTGAATTAGCGGCGTAGCGCGGACCTGTTCTTTGGGTCCGCGGCTCGTCCCCGTAGGCCGCGAAAATGGAAATGCACCTTCAGAGCCAACTAGAACAACTCGAATCAATCCGCCGGGGCGTGGCGGAAATCGAAGCGGGACACTACATTTCACACGAGGCGATGAAGACTTGGCTGCTGTCCCTATCCTCGGATCACGCGTTGCCGCCGCCGGAGTGCGTTTGCGGGGAATCGCACGATGCAACTGGCGAGATTGGCGGGCGTTTAGGCCCGCTGTTAATTCATAATTCAGAATTCAGAATTCAGAATTGATTACATGCCCAAACGCACTGATTTACGCAAGATCCTGATCATCGGTTCCGGGCCGATTGTTATTGGCCAAGCGTGCGAGTTTGATTACTCCGGCACGCAAGCCTGCAAGGCTCTGAAGGCTGAGGGTTATGAAGTGGTTTTGGTGAATTCCAATCCCGCCACTATTATGACCGACCCGGAATTCGCGGATGCCACTTACGTCGAACCGCTCACTGTCGAGTATCTTGAAGCCATCATCGCGCGGGAAAGGCCGGATGCGCTGCTGCCGACTGTGGGCGGGCAAACGGCTCTGAACCTCTCCGTTGAGCTCGCCGAGAGTGGCGTGCTCGACAAATACAATGTCCAATTAATCGGGGCGTCGCTAAAGGCCATCAAGATGGCGGAAGACCGCCTTTGGTTCAAAGACGCCATGTTGCAGGTCGGTTTGGAAGTGCCGAAGAGCGTCCTGGCGAACAAGGTGGAAAGCGCTCTGAAGTTCTCCCTGCAAGTGGGGTTTCCGCTGATTATCCGCCCATCCTTTACGTTGGGCGGCACCGGTGCGGGCATGGCGTATAACCGCGAGGAGTTGGAAGAGAGGGTGCGTTATGGCCTCGAGCTAAGTCCCGTGCACGAAGTGCTGGTGGAAGAATCCGTAGTCGGCTGGAAGGAATTCGAGCTTGAGGTCATGCGCGACCACGCGGACAACGCCGTAGTGGTTTGCTCGATTGAGAACTTCGACCCCATGGGCGTCCACACGGGTGACTCGATCACCGTCGCTCCCGCGCAAACTCTGACGGACAAGGAATACCAGATCATGCGGGATGCGGCGTTCACGGTGATTCGCGCCGTGGGGGTGGAGACCGGCGGGTCGAATATCCAATTCGCCGTCAGCCCGGAGACGGGCCGCATGGTGGTGATCGAAATGAACCCGCGCGTTTCCCGCAGCTCGGCGTTGGCGTCCAAAGCGACGGGGTTTCCGATTGCCAAGATCGCCGCGCGCCTTGCGGTCGGCTATACGCTGGATGAAATCCCGAACGACATCACCAAGAAGACTCCTTCCTGCTTCGAGCCCACCATCGATTATGTGGTCGCCAAGATTCCTAAGTGGGCGCAGGAAAAATTCCCCGACGCTGACCACACGCTGGGGCCGCAAATGAAGTCGGTAGGCGAAGTGATGGCGATTGGGAGCACCTTCAAGGAAGCCTTGATGAAGGGGATCCGCTCGCTCGAAACCGGCCGCAAGACGCCCACGTCACCCTCGGACCCCGCCGAACTGGAGCGGCGCCTGGCGATTCCGCATCCCGAACGGCTCTGGGATCTGCTGCACGCTTTCGAGATCGGCTACAGCCTCGATTTGATCTACGAAATTACCCGCATCGACCCGTGGTTTCTGAATCAACTCCAGCAGATCCTTGAGCTCAAAGCCGAATTAAAGCGGTTTGCGCTTGAAAACGTTCCCGCCAGCGTCTTGTACCTCGCCAAGCAATACGGGTTTTCCGATCCGTCCCTGGCGGAACTCTGGGGTCAGACGGCGGAGGAGGTGCGGCAGCGCCGCCGGGCGCTTAACGTGCGGCCTGTTTTCAAACGTGTGGATACCTGTGCGGCGGAATTTGAATCGTATACGCCCTATCTCTATTCGACCTATGCAGACGAAAATGAGGCTGAGCCCACAGCGCGCCGTAAGATCATGATTCTGGGTAGCGGCCCGAACCGTATCGGACAGGGGATTGAGTTCGATTATTGCTGCGTCCACGCCTCGTACGCCCTCAAAGACGAGGGCTACGAAACGATCATGGTGAATTGCAATCCGGAGACGGTCTCGACCGATTATGACACCTCCGATCGCCTCTACTTTGAGCCGCTAACGTTTGAAGACGTCATGGCGATCGTGGAAGAGGAGAAACCCGCGGGCGTCATCGTGCAATTCGGCGGGCAAACGCCGTTGAACCTGGCGCGCCAGCTCAAGGCAGCGGGTGTGCCCATTGTGGGGACGACGCCGGAGTCCATCGACTTGGCGGAAGACCGCAAACATTTCGGCAAGCTGCTTGGCGATCTGGGAATTCCGCAACCCGAAAACGGCGCGGCGATGAACGTGCACGAAGCGCTGGCAATCGCCAAGCGCATCGGCTACCCGGTGTTGTTGCGGCCTTCCTACGTGTTGGGCGGCCGGGCGATGGTGATCGCCTACGATGAGGCGACGCTGCGTGAGTATGTTCTGCGCGCGGAAGAGTTGCAACGGGCTTTTCCCATTCTGGTTGACCGTTTTCTTGAAAACGCCACCGAGGTCGATGTGGACGCGCTCGCCGATGGATCCGACGTGGTCGTAGCGGGCATCATGCAGCACATCGAGGAGGCCGGGATCCATTCAGGTGACAGTTCGTGTGTGCTGCCCGCCGTCAGCATCCCTGCGGACCAGTTGCAGACCCTACGCGACTACACAGTGCGCCTGGCGCGCGAACTCAAGGTCGTGGGCCTGATGAACGTGCAGTACGCCATCCAGAATGGCAAGGTCTACGTGCTGGAAGTGAACCCGCGCGCGTCCCGAACGGTGCCCTATGTGAGCAAAGCGACGGGCTTCCCACTCGCCAAGATTGCTTCGCGCCTCATGGTCGGCCGCAAGCTCGCGGAGTTCGACCTGCCTCCGGAGCTACCGGTCAGCCATGCCTTTGTGAAGTCTCCCGTTTTTCCTTTCCAGAAATTCCCGGGCGTGGACACGATTCTTGGGCCGGAGATGAAATCGACCGGGGAGGTCATGGGGGTTGCCGACAGCTTCGGATTGGCATTCGCGAAGGCCCAACTCGGAGCACGCCAGCGAATTCCCATTAAGGGGCGCGTCTTTATCTCCGTAAACGACCACGACAAAGCGGGCGTGATCCACATTGCGCGGAACTTGGAAAGCTTGGGCTTTACGCTGGTTGCGACGTCGGGCACGGCCGCGGCTCTGCGCGGCGCCGGCATCAAGGTGGAAAGGGTCTTTAAGATGCACGAGGCGCGGCCCAATGTGGTGGACCGAATCAAGAGCGCTGAGATCGACTTGATTATCAACACACCGCTGGGAAGCAAATCGCGATTCGACGACAAGGCCATTCGGCGCGCCGCCGTGCAACACGGAGTAACCTGCATCACCACCCTTTCGGCTGCCGACGCGGCGATCCAGGGAATTCGGGCCTGTCAGGCAGGCCAGACGCACGTGGAGAGCCTACAAAACCTGCACAAGCGCCCAAGAATGGGGCCTCGAACATGACCATGAAGAGAGCTCAAATCATCAAGAATCTAAAGGGTGTATTTTGCCCGGTCGTCACGCCCTTCAATCGGCGGGGCGATGTGGATGAGGGGTACTTTCGCGAGAATCTGAGCCGGCTCTCCGGCATTGGCCTTGCAGGAATTCTGGTGGCCGGCTCAACCGGCGAGGCGCCGTTTCTGACTGAAAGCGAGCGCCTGCGGATCGTCGAGGTGGCCCGCGAAATCGTAAAGCCGCCCGAAATCCTGCTGGCGGGTACCGGCCTGGAGAGCACCGCCGCTACGATCAAGCTCAGCCGCGAAGCCGTGGCACGAGGAGCCGACGCACTGCTCGTGCTCACCCCGAACTACTACAAGCCGCGAATGGACGCCACCGGCCTTTTGGCCCACTATCGTGCGGTGGGTGCGGGGGTCAAACGCCCGGTGCTAATTTATTCCATCCCACAGTTCACGGGATTGGAGGTTGACCCGGCAACCATCGCGCAGCTTTCACGATTGCCGAACGTGGTGGGCCTCAAAGAGAGTTCGGGCAACCTGGATTTTGTGCGCGCGGTCCTATCCAAAGTTCGTCCCGGATTCCGAGTGCTGGTGGGCGCGCCCTCCATTTTTTACGACGCCTTGTGTGACGGCGCTGTGGGAGCCGTGCTCGGGGTCGCCAATTTTGTGCCATCGCTTTGCGTCGGCCTTTACCAAGCGTTCCTTCACCGGCACGCCGAGGAGGCGCGTGAATTGCAGCAACGCCTGTCGCCGGTAGGTCAAAAGATCTCCGCCCCATACGGCGTGGCAGGCATCAAAGCCGCCCTCGACGCGTGCGGTTACCACGGAGGAATCCCGCGGCTTCCCTTGCTACCCCCTTCCGCCCAGGCAAAGAAGCAAATTGCGTCGGCCCTTCGCCAAGCTAATTCCGGGCTGGCCGTTTAACCGCAGCCCATGAAAGAACTGCTATGGTTCCGCCCGATCCCGAAGCCGCGCGCGGCTTCGGCGTCACCGGTTATTTCGTCGGTGGTAGTTGGAGTTGCCGGTGGCTGCTTGTTGTTTTTGCGTGGCCATCGCCTGATCGCAAGTGTGGTGTGGGCCGCGACGGCGCTTGTTGGTCTGACTTTTGTCGTCCCCACGCTTCGGAAGCCGATTCTGATAGCCACTCACTGGGTCGGCGCGGTCGCCGGGCGGATCGCCACCCTGGCCGTGTTATGGCCGTTCTACGTTTTGGTGTTTGGGTCCATCCGACTTTTCCTATCGGCGGCACGGGTTGATCTGCTGGGGTTGCGCTTGCACCCCGAGTGGCCGTCGTATTGGCGGCCCTCGGCGCCTGAGCAGAAGCGTGCCAAGTATTACCACCGGCTGTTCACGGTCGAAGCGCCACGTCAGGGATCCCACGCGCTTGCCTGGGCAATTGGCATTCTCGTCTTTGTCATGGTACTAGCCGGAAGCAGTGAGCTTATTCTCCGCGCGATGGGGTTCGGCAACCCTATTGTCTATCGAGTTGATCCACGCGTGGGTTATTACCCGGCGCCCGATCAGGACGTTCACCGCTACGGTGGAAGAATTCACATCAATGGCTTTGGCATGCGCTCGCGCGACGTTACGGCGGTAAAGGCCGCAGACACGTTTCGCATCCTGATGCTGGGTGATTCAACCTTGTATGGGGGCTCCTACATTGACCAGAGCGAACTCTACTCCAGCCGCTTGGAAGGCTTGTTGAATCAAACGCTCAGTGTGTTGCCAGATTCACCGCGGCAGGTGGAAGTCCTCTGTATGGGGGTGAACGCCTGGGGGCCACAGCACGAACTCGCTTACATGAAGGAATTCGGAATTCTCCAAGCGGATCTGGTGATGGTGATGGGGCCTCCCGATGATGCCTATCGTGCCCGTTACGGGATTACACAATTGCCGTTTTATGCGGAAGGCCATGGGCCAGAGTTTGCTTGGCAGGAATTCTGGGACCACCTAATGTGGGAGCACAACTTACGTAGGAGCGGTGCGGCGCAGCGCTCAAAGACTAGCCGGCGAGCAGGAGAGGTTCTTGACGAGGGCGTCTGCGCGTGGTTGGAAATAGCAAAACTCGCACAGACGAGGGGTGCGCACGTGGACTTTGAGTTTCTTCCTAACGAGGAGGAAGCCAGGAAGGGCGGGGCGTCCGCGTCAACCCAACGTGTTCTTGATGCGCTGCTTCCGGAACTCATCAGGAAGAAGGTTCCGCATGCTTTCCCGCTTCAGCTCTTTCAGAGCACCCTTCGCACCGCCAGACCTTATCATGATGGTGTTCACCTCAGCCCGTCAGGGCACAGGATTTATGCCGGATATCTGCGCGATCGCATATTGCAGTTGGCTTCGGTGCCATAGGCAGCAATGAATATCCTGGGAATCAGCGCTTTCTATCACGACAGCGCTGCGTGTCTGGTGCGTGACGGCCAGATCATTGCAGCAGCCCAGGAGGAGCGCTTTTCGCGGCGGAAGCACGACGCACGGTTTCCAGTGCAGGCGGCGAATTTCTGCCTGGCGGAAGGAAGAGTGGGGAAGCATGATCTCGATGTCGTCGCCTACTACGAAAAACCGCTGACCAAGTTTGTGCGCATTCTCAAGTCGCACTTTGTATCCGCTCCTCAAAACTGGGAGGCGTTTCGGCAGGCTGTCCCGCTGTGGCTCAAGGAGCGGTTGTGGCTCCCGTACACGATCGAAATCGAATTGCGCCGCCTTGGCTATTCACGGCCGCGCAAGTTTGTTTATCCCGAGCATCACCAAGCCCATCAGGCAAGCGCGTTCTTCGCCTCGCCGTTTCAGTCTGCCGCCCTCCTCACCGCGGATGGTGTAGGCGAATTCGATACCACAACAATCGGGAAAGGGCAGGGAAACAACATTTCGATTTTGCGGCAGCAGCAATTCCCTCATTCGCTCGGCCTGCTTTATTCCGCCTTCACGTATTACACCGGATTCAAGGTCAACTCAGGTGAATACAAGTTGATGGGGTTGGCTCCGTATGGGAGTCCTACCTATGCCGATCGCATCTATCGACACCTGGTGGACCTTCGTCCGGATGGTTCCTTTCGTCTGAACATGAAGTATTTCGGCTTCCTGCACGAACTCCGGATGACGAATCGGGCATTCGAAGAACTATTCGAAGGGCCACCGCGTGTCCCGGAAAGCGCGATCAGCCCACGAGAAATGGATCTGGCGCGTTCCATCCAGGTCGTTACCGAGGAGGTCATGCTGCGCATGGCGCGCGCCGCCCGTAGCCAAACCGATGAGGAAAACCTGTGCTTGGCAGGTGGCGTGGCGTTGAACTGCGTCGCCAATGGAGCGATCTCGCGCTCCAAGACGTTTCGCAACGTCTGGATTCAGCCCGCCGCCGGGGACGCTGGAGGCGCGCTTGGTGCTGCGTTGTTTGCGTGGCACCAAGCGGAAAACCAGCCGCGAACCTGCGGGACCGGAGATGACTCTATGCGCGGGTCGTTTTTGGGACCGAGCTTTCGCGACGAAGAAGTGCGGGAATTCCTTACTGCCAATGCTTATCCACACCGGGCACTCGAAGGCGAAGCGCGTGCGGAGAGAATCGCCGCCCAGCTTGCCGAAGGCCGCACCGTAGGCCTTTTTCAGGGAGCGATGGAATATGGCCCGCGGGCGCTCGGCAATCGCTCGATCCTGGCGGATCCTCGCAATCCCACAATGCAATCCCGCCTGAACCTCGCGACGAAATTCCGCGAGTCGTTCCGGCCTTTTGCTCCGGCGATTTTGGAAGAGCGCGCCGCACAGTGGTTTGAACTGGATGCGGCGTCGCCCTATATGCTCATGGTTGCGAGTCTGTGCGAAGATAAGCGCCGTTCCACACCCGACCAAGACACGTCGCTTTCTCTTGATCAGTGGGTGCGGCAGATACGCTCCGTAGTTCCGGCGATCACCCATGTCGATTACTCGGCCCGCATTCAGACCGTCTCGCGCCACACCAATCCGGATTTCCATGCCATTCTTTGTGCTTTCGAGCGGATCACCGGCTGCCCGCTTCTGGTGAATACATCTTTCAATGTTCGGAGTGAGCCGATCGTCTGCACACCTGCAGATGCCTACCGATGCTTCATGCGCACGGGTATCGACGTGCTGGTCCTCAACAAGTTTCTATTGCAGAAGAGCGAGCAGCCTCCATGGGAAGAGAGTATGGACTGGAAGCAGGAGTTTGGGCTTGATTAAAGCAGTATGCTTGGAAAGGGCAGAGCCATGAGGCGACTTTATTACGGTTGGATTCTAATTCGCGATATTGTTGGATACTGCCTTGCGAACCGCGTCGTCTGGCCACTGCTTTTCATAATCGCTCTGGCGTTCCTGGTGGTCCTCATTGGGGCCGCAGAAGTCGCTGCGCCGTACATTTACACTCTGTTCTGAGTGGCTTCCACGAGGCCGTTTATTAGACCGGACAAATGTAAATCGCTCGAATCTGTGTTCCTGGTGTGCAAGAGATGGCACGCTGTTTGCATATTCCCTTGTGGCTCGTTCGGTTAGCCCGACTTTTGAGGCTAATATCCGGCAAGTTTTGCCCATTGGCGGAACGAATCGGAATCCCGTTGCTCAGCCTTCGGATTTTCTTCGAGACCGCAGAGGGACCAGCGAACAGAGTCCGAAGCGTAGCCACGGGGATCGGTTCTTCCTGGCCTCACGGTGGCAGACCTGATGACGGCGTCGTAACTGGCGGAGTTAGCTTTGTGATCTGAGGAGACAATGATTACGAATGAAGCGGAAATCCGCATCGCCCTGCAAGCAGTGTTGATCAGCGTGCTAGCGCTCTATGGTTGCTGGGGATGTGCAATGGTGGTGTTCGTCATTCTGCTGCCTTGGAAGCCCATTTTTGCGGTTGGAGCGTATCTCGCTCAGCCGGTGGTGGACTGGCGGGTGCAAAAGGTACGAGATCGGCACGACAAGAACCTCTCGCAGATTGAGAAGGAATTGGATGCCCTCTTAAGGGCCCCAAGGGGAACATCGGGCGGCTCTCAACAGGTTCCCGCTTCGAAGATGGCAGCCCCCCCGAGGCTCTCCCAATCCCTACCGCCTCGACCACAGGAGACCTTCAAACCGAACCTCCCTACCAAACCTGTCCTCCGTGATTTGGCGGGGACGGCACAGGATCTTTCCGCCACTCTGGCGATTCCTCCGGCCATCAAAGACCATGTGCGAAACTTGCCGCAGGGTGTCTTCAGCAATATGGATTTAGAGGTTGAAGAAGTGAAATTCCACGGCGAAAGGGCTGAAGCATACGTTAGGTTTCGGAGCCCGAACGTGACCGAGTTAGTCATTCGGCAGCGTTACGTCTTACGGAAGTCCGGCAGCCAATGGCAGGTCGAATCCCGGCAGCCCGCAAACGGTGGGGGCAAGCCGCCGATTTGCCCTCTTCCGGCCGGACAGCCACCCATTCGGATTGCTTAGCCGATCGATATTGGTTCGGGTTCTAATGACAGACTTCCAATCCTGACCTGGAAGAGGGCCAACCGCTGTCGTAGGGCCGGTGGTCTCCATTCTTTCTGGGGAACATTTCCACGCGTAACCCCGTCGATGTTCGCACATCTAATGCTCTTAGTTCACGGGCGGAGGTGTGTTTGGCCCGCGGATACAAGTGTCGCAATGGAATCGTTATTCCCTGATCCTCACGTAATTTTGAGAAAGGGCGAAAGAAATCTCTCTGGGGGCGCATTTTTTTCTTGACATGTTATAGATATTATATAAATAATATCTCGATGCCTGCACGCATTCCCACGCAGC